>JANMSE010000069.1:0-50495 GCA_031389045.1 Deltaproteobacteria bacterium
CATCATCCACACCAGGGTTCTTGACTGGCGGCTTCCCTCCATACACCCCCACCAACCGCTCCGCCGTCTCCCGCAACTCTTGCCGCAAACTCTCAGGCTCCAACACCTCGGCATCCGCGCCCCATTGCAGGACCCACCAGCCCACTTCTCGCGGTTCGTTGACTTCGACCTCGAACAGGAGGCTTCCGTCTGGTTGATCCTTCAGGTCTTGTGAGCGATGCCAGCAGACTTCACGAATGTACGATGCGCGTTCCTTGCTGAAGCGTACGCGCACTTTCTGCTTCGTGTCACCCACGAAGACGCTGAATGAGTATTGATGCCGCTGCGTGAAGTTGTAGTCCGCATGCCGGGTGAAGTGCATGCTCGTGAACTGGACCTCGCGCACACGGTTGAGACGAAAAACGCGATAATCTTTCGTCTCTGGACAGTACGCGTCAAGATACAAAGCGCGCCGCTTGAAATAGAGCTGATACGGATCGACCACATATTCCTTGGCCGCCTCCGCCGGTGGCGGTTGGTACTGAATGATGACACGACGTTGATCGAGCAGGGCTTTGCGCAGATCATCCAGGATGCGTTCTTGACAGCCGAAGCCTTGCCGCAGGACAAACTCGCGGAGGCTCTCGCTCAACATCTCCCGCTGGGGACCTGGCGCGTTGGCGATAATCTTCTTGATCGCGTCAATCGCTCCGTAGGTCAGGAGATAATCCCCCGCCGCCGAGAGTTGCCGCACGGCCATCGTCAAGGCAAATGTTTCGGTGAGCGTCAAATCATGCACGGGCAGAAACGGTTCCTTGAGGATAACAAACCGCCGTTGCGTGCGATCGTACTTGAACACGAAGCCGATCTTCTCCAGCTCCTTCTTGTCGCGGTTGAATTGGGCTTTCTTGATCTCCAGGTTTCGCCAAAGCTGTTCCGGCGTCTGGGCCGGGTCGTTTTTGACCGCCGTCATGAGTTGGATGTAGCGCAGTGATTTCGAGAGTTGCATCACCACGAATGCTAACGCTTGGTGATACGATTCGTCAATGGAAAGTCTCTTCATACGGAGTCAAAAATTCAGTTCAGTCTCATCCCGTGGAGACTCAGACCGATCATTGAATCCCCCTCACCCTCTCCCAGCCGGGAGCGGGAACTTCGGAACCTATTCACTTCAGGCCATTGTCCTAACCGGAAAAGGATAATGCGCGGGGAGAGATGGGCAAACAAGCTTTTGTCGTCACGGAGCAGACTGACCATGGCGCTGAAGACACTCAAGTCCCAGCGTCCCCGCTGGCGCGAGGCGACACGGCGCAGCAGTCCCACCGCAGCATCCCCCCCCACGCACCAACAGCTTGACCCCCAAGCTCACTACCACCAACATGGCCAAAGCAAACGCCTCCCTCCTGAGTTAGTCGCCCGATCGCTCATCCGCTCCTTCAGGTTGCTCTCCCCGGCTCCTTGTTCCACAGCAGCAAAGCTGCTACCCCAAACCACTCGCAATCACGATAGCCTACGGCTCGGAACCGCGAGGCCTGGCCGGTGTCTCAGCTACGCCCTTGGACAGGGCAGTCCCTTTTCCTTCACGCTTCCCGTGGCATAGACCCAAAGGGCAAGAAAGGCGGACAACCGTATCGCCGCCGATGCGTGGCTTTTACACCGGAAGACCCTGATGGCGTGCCGGTGGAGGTCTTACAAAAAAACCGCCTCTCCACACTCACCAAGAGCTAAGAGCGTATCTAAAAAGTCGGGATTTGCACTTCGACAGGCTCAGTACAAACGGGGAACCCCCAACGAATATAGGACGCACCCCGTTCACCCTGAGCTTGTCGAAGCCTGTCCTGAGCCTGTCGAAGGGGGTGAACGGCGGCTTTTTAGACACCCTCTAAAGGTTTTTCTCTATTTTGCCGATACCAGATAAGTCGAGAAAAGGGGTCTTGATGGTCCCATCACCATAAAACAAAAAGGATCCCTTATGGACAGCTTCTGGAAGAGTCTTTTCTCGCGACATGCTTTCTTCATGCTCGTCCTTCTCATTGGGACAACGGTCGCGAGTGTCGCCTCCGCGGCGCAACTCACCCTCGCGTGGGACGACCAATCCTTGAACGAGGACGGCTTTAGCATCAGACGCAAAACCGGGACGAACGGCACCTATGCGGAAATCGCCACGGTCGCGGCGAATGTCGAAACCTATCCCAACACCTTGCTCCCCAACAGCACGCTCTACTGTTACCGCGTCTTCGCCTACAACACCGCCGGTGCAGTCGGGAGTAGTGAAGCCTGCGCGGCCACATCGGGAAGTTCGAACTTATCGATAACCAAGAGTGATGGGGTCACAACGGCGGTGCCAGGCCTGTCGGTAACCTATACGATCGTAGCTTCCAACGCCGGACCAGATGGCGTGATTGGAGCGACGGTGACCGACACCTTCCCGGCGACGGCGACTTGTACCTGGACTTGCTCAGGGACAAACAGTGGCACCTGCACGGCGAGTGGAAATGGGAGTATCAACGATACGGCGGTCAATCTTCCCACTGGCGCATCGGTGACGTACACAGCCTCGTGCACGATCTCAGGCACCGCGACTGGGACACTGGTCAATACCGCGACCGTGACGGCACCAGGGGGTGGCGTCATTACGGACTCACCAGGGAACAACAGCGCAACTGACACGGACACCCTTGTCCCCTGTTTTTCTCCTTCGACTCTCAATCCGCTCAATCAAGTGACGGGCTCCGCGGGAGGAAGTGCCCCAAATGTGACGGTCACCGTGCCCACTGCATGTGCCTGGACGGCCGTGAGTAACGTACCGTGGGTCACCATTAACAGCGGCAGTCCGGGTAATGGCAGTGGAGCGGTCGCGTACAATGTGGGGGTCAATCCGGGACCTAATCCACGACGCGGCACCATGACGATCGCGGGCAAGACTTTTATCGTATCGCAGCGCACGCCAGTGCCCGCGCCCTGTATTGTCAGCGTGGGGTCGGGAGGAACGTTCACCCCCACTGGAGGCACGGGCAATCTGGCGATCACAGCGCCCGCGGGATGTCAGTGGTCAGCGAAAAGTCATGTGCCGTGGATTACGATCACTTCCGCGACGACAGGAAGTGGGAATGGCTCGGTCACCTACAGTGTAAGTTCGGGCGGGCCGCGTCGAGGTCGGATCACAGTCAATGGCAAGCGAGTACTCATCACGCAGAACTAAGGAACGAACGCGTTCAACCCTGAACTTGATTAAGGCGGGAGGCGGACAATTCGGAGGTGCCCTCCTTCTCCTTACAGGGCAAATCTTTCAGCGACATGCTCACGTGTCCCTCATCCTCAATCGAACCGCACAACATTGTTAGAGGCATTGCTAGAGCCAGCGACAGGACCGGTCGATATTGAGAAAGTGTTGGAGATCAGCAAGAAACTGATGCTCAAGCAACCGGGAGTACGACAAGAACATGGGGTGTACAAGAGCCCTCTCCCATCCGGGCAATGGCATTAAGTTAGCGAGTTTTGGGTTCCGAGTTCCGAGTTCTGAATTCCCTCTCCCGGCTGGGAGAGGGCTAGGGTGAGGGGGATCAAGTGACCTTTCCTTATTTTGTCCTGGAACGCTCAACCCGTCGGCGATCATGTTCCGGCTTAACTTAATGCCATTGCCCCGCCGGGAGAGGGAACTCATAACTCACCCTCTAGCCCCGCCACGGTGTCCATCATAAAGTCACGCAATCCATTGCACGAACCAAAGGAGAAAACGATGAAAATTTACGATAGCAATACCGCGCCGAATCCACGCCGGGTGCGCATGTTCCTCGCCGAAAAAGGCATCCAGATTCCTTACGAACAAGTCGATCTTGGCAAGTCGATCAATCGCGAAGCCGCGTTCCGCGAGAAAAATCCGCTGATGACCGTGCCAGTACTGGAACTGAATGACGGGACCTATATCGCCGAGACCGTGGCGATCTGTCGCTACTTTGAAGAGCTGCACCCCAACCCGCCTTTGCTGGGTATTGATACGAAAGACCGGGCCATTGTCGAAATGTGGCAACGCCGCATGGAGTTGGAGTTGCTCCTCCCTATCGCCGACGCCTTTCGTCAACGCCATGACTTTTTCAAGGGCAAGATTCGCCAAGTGCCGGAGTACGCCGCCGTGCAGAAACTCAATGCCGAGGAACGCCTCGTCTGGCTTAATGAGGTGATGGCGAGTCGGCCCTTTATCGCTGGTGATCGTTTCACGATCGCGGACATCACCGCCGTGGTCGCGATTGATTTTGGCCGTGTGTCAAAGATTGGCATTCAGCCGGATCAGACGCATCTCAAGCGCTGGCATGACACAGTGTCGGCGCGTCCGAGCGCGAAGGCGTAATTTTTCTTGAAAGCGTTCAGCTATCAGCCGTCAGCTTTCAGCAAAACCATGGAGCACCGTCCCCCGGGATCCCTGCTTTATGCGAGGACGTGGGCAAAATTTCCATATTTTCTTGTCTGGTTGAACGCTGAAAGCTGACAGCTAACGTTTTTTCTTTGTGGAGCACTCATGAGCACCTCACATCTCTTGTACGCCATCACTGACCGTGTGGCCGTCATTACGCTGAACCGTCCCGAAGCGATGAATGCCTTTTCCGACACCATGCGCGAGGACCTGTTGCGCATGGTGCAAGAGGCCGCGGCAAACGCCGAAGTTCGTTGTGTGATGATTACGGGCTCAGGGCGTGCCTTTTGCGCTGGTGGTGACATCGCCAGCATGGCCGAGCTCCAAGCCAAGGCCGACACCTCCGTGGTGAACCGACGCATGACCCTGGGCTCCCAGGTTGTTCATTGCTTGCGCGCGATGCCTAAACCGGTGATCGCCGCCGTGAATGGCGCGGCGGCGGGAGCGGGTATTAACCTCGCGCTGGCCTGTGACATGCGTCTGGCCGCGACCTCCGCGCGCTTCTCCGAGAGTTTCGTCAAGATTGGACTTGTGCCGGATTGGGGTGGGACCTATCTGCTCACGCAAATCGTCGGCACCGGCAAGGCGCTGGAACTGATGATGAGTGGCGATCGCATTGACGCGGATGAGGCGCTTCGGCTTGGGCTGGTGAACCGCGTTTTTCCTGATGACACTTTTCGTGAAGAGGCGTTTCGTGTTGCGCAACAGCTCGCCGCTGGCCCGTCCGCGACCCTCGCGCATATCAAGCGTGCAGTGTACCTCGGTGCGACGGGCACTCTTGATGAAGCGCTCACCTATGAAGCGGAAGCGCAACGACAGGTGTTTCTCTCGGACGATGCCCGTGAAGGGATGCGCGCTTTTCTGGAAAAGCGTGGGCCTCGATTTTCGTAAGTCTGAAACGATCAACGGTGGAGCCGCGGCCGTCGCCTCGGAGATGAGCCCAGCGGAAAAGCTCATTAAATCCCCCTCACCCTAGCCCTCTCCCAGCCGGGAGAGGGAACTCAGAATCCGCTCACTTCATGCCATTGCCCAGCCGGGAGAGGGAACTTCGGACTCCCCTTAACTTCATGCCATTGTCCAGCCGGGAGAGGGAATCCGAAACTCGAAACTCGAAACTTAGAACCCGCTCACTTCCGCCGCACCCGCAACACCACGATCTTCGTCGAGTGAGTAAACGGCGCGGGATCGACGGGCGGGGTGCTGACAACGGTTTGTGGATACCCCGTGCAATCTGCTGGAACGGGGATCAAGGCTTCGATGGACAGATAGCCATCGGCACAGAGCGTTGCGAGCATGCGCAGATACGCCGCTCCGGAGACGAACAGGGCGTTATTGATCGCGACTAGGTAGCCGCCATCGTTTATGAGTGGACGGATTTTGTTGATCACCCGTTCGCTGTGGTTGACGAGATCGACCGTGCCGCCACTCGTGGTCGAGAAAAATGGCGGGTCGAGCAGGACACAATCAAACCGCGCGTCGGTGCGTTTGAGCAGATTGACCTGCGTCCAAAAGTCGCCGACCTGAAAATCTCCTTTGTGAATGGGAAAGCCATTGAGCGAGTACGAGGCTTTAGCCACGTTCAGGTATGATTTGTTGTGATCGAGCTGCACGACCCGCTGGGCACCACCGGCGACCGCCGCCACGCCAAGACTGCCCGTATACGCGAAGGTATTGAGCACGGTTTTGTCCGTGAGCGTGTGCATAACCCACGCCCGCAGGTTGCGGGTATCAATATAGAAGCTGGTCTCGCCATGCAGTTGCAGGTCAAGCGCATAGCGAACGCCGTGTTCTCGCATACGCCGATCCACGCGCTCGCCGAATAACAGCACCCCCTGCCGCTCGGTCGGATGAGGCGAGCGGTGTCGTTTGAGAAGCACGGCCTGAACCCACGGCAGTTGCGCACGAAGATACGTTTGCACGGACTGAACCGCCGCATGGTGCGGCTCCGTGTCCTCACCCTCCGCGTAATCATGGAGCACGAGCGTGCGGCCATAGAGATCAATGGCGAAAGTCGGACAGCCTTCGGCAAAGCCGTTGAACAGGCGGAGCGCGGTGTCATGTTGCGGATCAAACAGTTCCGCCCGCGCGGAAAGCGCGCGGGACAAGGTCTCGCACAGTGACTCAATGCTCACGGGCGTATGAGTCTGGTCATCGTATGGCATCCTGGTTAGTTATCCTGTGGAACGCTCGGCTCGATACTATAACGTGGGTCGGTGAGCAGCTCGCTCCGACACCGCGGGCAGCGGCTGGGGCGGGTGATGCGGTTGCGGTCGCGGAACACGAAGTCGCAGCCTTTGCATTCTGACGGATGGAGCACAAACCGTAACGACCGATCTTGCGCCACCGTTTTCATAATGTGGCCGAGGTGGTCCTCAACCTGGCGCTCGGACATCTTGACCACCGCGGCGATTTGCTGCGCGGCCATCGGTGCCAGAGTCAGCAGGTCGGCGATGCGTTGGCGGGGAGTGCGGTCCATAAAGTCTAGGAGTTCGGAGTCAAGGCAGTTCGGAGTCTCAAACAGTTCGGAGTGCGGAGTCGGGAAAGTGCGGTCCCCCGTCCTCGGTCTTCGGTCTTTTTCACTTTTGCCCTTTGACTTTTGCCTTTTGAATTTGTCTTACGCTTTACGCGTTTACGTGAACGCATGAAAGGTCAAGATCGTAAACGTCTCGCGGACGTGGGGAATTTTCTGGACCTGTTCGGTCACGAGATGAGAGAGGTCCTCGAAATTCTCGACGTAGAGTTTCACGAGCAGATCATACTCTCCGGAGATCGAGTAGGCTTCAGAAAAACTCGGCAGCTCCGTCACCCGATCCGCGACTTCGGCTAGCATTCCGAGTTCCGTTTTCAGCATGATAAAGACCGCACGCATAAGATTCCTCACAGAAAAAAAGTGATCGCTCTGGTGCGAAGATGGTGCCGCGCTATAAAGAGGGATTGAGGCTGAGAGCTAGTTCCCCCAGCCCCTCACCCCTAACACCCAACCCCTACCGCATGTCTCCCATCAAATCGAAGTGCACCTTGCGGGACTGGAAGAGCCATTGGTCGCCTTGTTTCACGAGCTGGTCTTCGTACCGGCCCGCCAGGCCGTTCACTAACGCGCCTTCGCCTTTGGACCGCACGAGGATGATGTAGCTCTTCGCCGTCGCTTTCTCACCCTCGACTTTGATGATCTCGTTCATCACACAGTGTTTCATCATCGGGCTGCCGCCCGTGAGCGGTACGTTCTTGACGAATTTCCGTAACGCCTCCCGGCCTTTGTGCACGCCCCGTTGTCCGGCATCAAACGTTCCGTCCTCCGCGAAGAGATTGATCCACTGGTCGAACTCCCCCCCATCGAAGTGAAAACAGTAATTGGCAATCGTTTCATGGATTGCATCTTTTTCCTCTAACACGCTAGCCATATAAGAACCCTCCTTTGTTGTTACTGAGCTTGCTTCTTGGTTTGGATTTGCGTCAGCGAGGGGCGCGTATCCCGTCCGGGCGTGGCCGAGAGTTCGATGCGCCCCAGCCCGCGCACATTCGCGCAAGGGTCGTTGAAATTGGGAATGACAAAGCGAATTGGGCCGCCCGCCGACTCGGGAACCGGCAGGCCATCCTGCTGTTGGTAGATCAGCAAGGCGCGCTCTTCCACCTCGGCGCGTTCGATACTGGCCGAGAAGGTCCCGTCAGACGAGTGCAGCGTCAAGTACTTCGCTTCAGGCTGTGGGCGCGCGGCGGCCAGCAGCGCGCCGAGCTTGACCGCGCGGCCTTCCCGTTTCGGGACCACTTGGCTCACATCGACAATGCGCGCCTCGGCGGGATAGCGCTCAAAATCCGCGACCCTAAGCGCGAGCCGATTGTGCACGAGTCCATCAATAATTAGTGTGGGCATGTCACTCATACGCTTTCCTCCTACCACTTCTTACAGACGAAAAACACCGCACCGGCAAGAAGCACGAAGCCGACAACATCCCTGGTCGGAGTCAAGGGGCTATGCTAACACGCAGGCGTGCAACATTTCCGGGGTATGAGACCTGTCGAGGGCGAGGGCGAACGATCTCGCCGGTGGCTCTTCGTCGGGGCTTGGCTGTGCGCCTTGGCGATCGTGTGGGGTGCCTACGCCAACTCGTTTCACAACGCCTTTCATTTCGATGATAGCCACGTCATCGAAACCAATCTCTACATTCAGAGCCTCAGCAATCTCCCACTCTTTTTCACCGACGCCCGGACCTTTAGTAGTCTGCCGACGAATGCGGTTTATCGCCCGCTGGTCAGTGTGAGCCTCGCGCTCGATTATTGGCTCGCGGGCGGCCTGGTGCTCTGGTATTTCCATGTCTCCCAGTTTGTCATGCTGCTTCTCTTGAGTCTGATGCTCTTCAGCGTCTTCCTCCGAGTCATGGACCAGGCTGAAGCGTATTGGGGGAATCGGTATCTCGCGCTCTTCTGCACCCTCTGGTTCGCCGTGCATACCGTGAATACGGAAACGATCAACTACATCTCTGCTCGCTCGGAGTTGCTCGCCTCGTTGGGGATGGTGGGGGCGTTTCTCTTGTATTTTGCCCTGCCCCGCTGGAGGTGGACCTTTCTCTATGTGCTGCCAATGCTGATTGGCGCGCTCGCCAAACCCTCGGCGGTGATCTTCGCGCCTCTCCTTCTGGTCTATGTCCTGCTGTATGAAAAACAGTTCGCCTTGCCGGACCTGCTCTCGACACGCGGCTGGCGACTGGTCTGGGAGGCCCTCCGGGTCAGTTTGCCGGCGTTGCTGTGTGGCACCGCCATGTTCGTCTTCGTGGAATCCATGAATACCCCCACCCTCAACTATGCGGGCGGGGGACGCTGGGAGTATCTCCTCACGCAAACGTTTATGTGGCTCCATTACGCCCGCCTGTTTTTTTTCCCGCTGGGGCTCACGGCGGATACGGATATGACCCTGATTCCAGTGTGGTACGACACCCGGGTGGCTGCGGGAGTCATGTTCCTGGTCGTGCTGCTGCGCGTGCTGTGGCGCACCTCGCAAACGCGCGCGTCTCGCCCGGTCACATTTGGGCTCTCATGGTTCGCGCTCACCTTACTGCCCACCTCCAGTCTGTTCCCCCTGGCCGAAGTCAGTAATGAGCACCGCGTGTTCATGCCGTACATGGGGCTGACCTTGGCGGTCGTCTGGGGGCTCGCCTTACAGATTCAACACTGGTGCACCGTATGGCCGCACCGTCGTCCTCTGCTGCTGCGTGGGGCGTGCGTGGTCGCCGGGCTCGTTGTCGGTGGGCATGCGGTCGGAACGTATCAGCGCAATATGGTGTGGCGAACCGAGGAAACCTTGTGGAGTGATGTGGTGCAAAAAAGTCCGACCAATGGCCGGGCATGGATGAACTATGGTCTGAGCGTCATGGGGCGGGGGGACTATCGTGAAGCCAAACGACTCTTCGAGCAGGCGCAGCGCTATGCCCCGTACTATGCCTCGCTGGAAGCCAATTTGGGTATCGTGAATGACCAGTTAGGCGAGCCCCGGGTGGCGGAGCCGCACTTTCAGCGCGCTTTGCAATTGCAGCCGGATTTCGTGGGCGGGCACTATTTTTACGCGCGCTGGTTAGTGAAGCAGAGCCGCGCCCGTGAGGCGCTACCTTTGCTACAACGCGCCCTCACGCTCAGTCCGGGTTTCTACGCGGCCCGCGCCCTGCTCATCCAACTGTACGGTGTCCGAGAGGCGAAGGCTGAATTGGCCGCACTGATCCAAGAGACCTTGGTTCTCTCGCCGACTGACCCATTGGCGCTCGCGTATGCCCAGGGGGAGATTGGCCTCGTGCTGCCAACACCAAGCGCGCAAGCGTACTACAAACGCGGGGTGGAGCTGACCAACGCCGGGCAACATCTTGAGGCGGCGCTCGCCTATCGGCAGGCGCTGCGATTCGAGCCGCCATCCGCCGAAGCCGCCAATAACCTGGGATGGTCCTTGGCAAAACTTGGATTCTATCAAGAAGCGCTCCCGCCCTTGGAGCAAGCGCTCCGCCTCAACCCGGACTTTGCCCTAGCGCGGAATAATTTGGCGTGGGTTCGCTCCGTCCTGGAAAACTAAAGACAAAGTCAAAAGGCAAAAGTCAAAGGGCAAAAGTCAAAAGTGAAAAAAAGACTCCGAACTGTCTGAGACTCCGAACTGGTTTGGATTCCGAACTTCTCCCCCACAGTCCTTGAGAGCAATAGCGTGAACAGGTAGGCTTTCCTCACCTCCAGGAGGGTTCTGATGACAACAAGAAACACTGACATGCGTGCGCAGCTCCAGAAAATTCCGTTCTCGACTCAGCAAGGTGAAAAAAGAATGGTTCCCCTACCGCGGCTCATGCCAATCGCGGATATGCGGAAAGCCTTCGTGAATGAATGGGTTGTGAGCAACGTGACCACCTGGGATAAAACAGAAACGCCCATACGAGGGGAGGTCCTCAAGCACCACGCACACAAGTCTGTCGTGTATCAAGCGGCAAAGAACTACCTTGCCCAGCACCCCACTGCTCACCTGTTCATTTTCTTCGCCGGAGACCCGATTCCAATTGAAACCGACACCACAACCCTCACCGCAACCCTGATCCTCCGACCTCCAATCCCTTCCACGAAGTAGTTTGACTCCGAACTTCCGAGACTCCGAACTCCGAACTTCTTCGGGACTCCGAACTTCTTACTGCCGCGGCCGCCCCGGTTCATGAGCAACGTCGAGCGCCAGCGCTTGCAGCAACAGTTGAAAGCCCAGGACGATAGCGAGGACGCCGATCATCACCGTGCCGGTGCTCGTGAATTGCTGTACGTGCGCGGAGTGTATCCAATGATACACGGACCACACGACCCCGAAACTGAAGGCCGGCATCCCTGTCGCCAATAACAGCGAGACCACATTGAAATCCCGCAGAAAATAACTCATGCCGATACGGTACAGCGCCCGCCCCATCAGCCGGGGCGCGAAGTCGGCGATCATCCGCCACGGGCGTAGCGAACTGGTCTCATCACCGTAGACTGGCAGCAGGGGAATGTCCTCCAGTACGGCCCGCGCGAAATAGACTTCGCAGAGCAAACTGATCTCAAAGAAATAGCGGTCGCTCAGCCGCTGAAAATCTAGGTTCCGCACGAGACTGGCACGGAGGGCGAGATAGCCATTGCACGGGTCAAACATCCGCCAGTAGCCGGAAGCGACCTTGGTGAGAAAGGAGAGCGCGAGATTCCCCAGCCGCCGGACGAGCGGCATCTTGCGGACGAAGGCGAAGTGGACAAAGCGATTCCCCTTGGTCATATCCGCGTGCTCGGCAACAATCGGGGTCACGAATTGAGGAATGAGCTGTGGGTCCATCTGCCCGTCCCCATCGACCTTGACGATGATGTCAGCCTCCAGCTCCAGGGCCTTCGCGAATCCAGTCTTCATCGCTCCGCCCACGCCACGATTAGCGGGATGGGACAGCACAATCAGCCGTGGGTCGAGAATCCGCCGCAGCACCTCCTGTACGTTGTCGGGTGAGGCGTCATCGACCACGATGATGTGTGTCACCGCGGGTGGGATGCGGGCAATGACTCCGGCGATCAACGTCGCCACGCGATAGGCGGGAATCACCATCGCGATGGAGGGCTGGGAGGTGGAAAGTGGTGTGCAAGGCAAACGGAATCTCCGCATCAGCAATTGGGAAGAAGGAAGCTCCGTTTCCGCACTATCATTCCTCCGGGTCGATCCCCGCTTGGCGAAGTAAGGCCGCAAGCCGTGCGGCCCGCTGGTCGGCTTGCACGGCCCGCTGATCGGCTTGCACGGCTCGTTGCTGTTCCTGCTCGGCCTGTCGTTCGGCCTGCTCGGCCCGTTCCTTCCCCGTGGGAATGAGCACGCCATGCTCATCGGTCCACCGCAACCACGTGTCCGTCCTTCCCTCAAACTCTCCTTCCCATAGGGTCAGGCCGAGTTTCAGGCAAGCAAACCGCGCGTTGTCCCGGCGTTCGTACTGCATCTCCGCCAACCGATACACCGTCAGCACCTCGTCCATAATCCGCCGTTGCGGATCGTAGATCACATAAAATGGCACTCGCAGCCAGGCATACTTTCGCCGTTTCTCCGTGTTCTCATTGCCGACAGTGTTCGACACGATTTCGAGGACCAGCTCCGGCGGTTTGCCGAACTCCCAGATAAAATAGGAGCGGTGTTTCTTGTCCCACCAGTCTTGCGCCACCGTCACATCAAGGCTCAGAAACATATCTGGCACGATGGCTGGCGTGCGGGTTTGGGAAAATACGCCGACGTTGGCGGCGGCCAGAAACGGACGATGCTCACCCGGCCCCGCCCACGAGCTGTAGAGCGGTTCCGTCAACAAGCGCTGTTGTTTTTCAGAAGGGATATTATCCACGGGTGTGTCATCCTCGGTGATCAGGTCCTGAATCTCGGGAATCGTGTCAATCGGTAATTCCAAAGGCGTATCATCCTCGGTGATCAGGTCATCAATATCTGGCGTGATGCTGTCTGTTTGTTGGTCTAACATGGGGCACCTCGTGAGCAGTCGCGGAAAATCTACCCGGTTTCGGCGACCGCGACGGAGAATAGAAGGCAGCGGATTGCTTTGGAGAGATTCCCAGGGGTCGGCTCTCCTCCTCACGGTGGCGAAGATATAAGGCGGTACGCGTCCTGTCGATGGGTTTCACTGAAAGGCAAAAGCAAAACTCGGAACTCGGAGCCGGAAGAAACGCTCTAAGGGGGCGGCTTCCAAGATTGGACGCGGAACTTTCAAACACGACTCCGTACCGTCTTGGTCCTGCCAATGGCGTTCGTCTTCCTTTACCTGGGAATGCGGTTGATCCGTCAAGGGGTTCTCCTATGCCAAGCCCAGTTGTCCAATTTTCAGGCGGCACTCGTCCCGCCATCAGGGAGTGCTGCCAAACATGTGAGCGTTTCCGCGAGTGAGCGCAAGGAGATTCCCAGCCGCGCGAGATCGGCGGTGGTATCGACGGCTTGCATCGCGCGCAGGCCCAAGAGATTTTCCCGCGTGATCGGGAGTTTCAGGCCCAGGGCCTCGGTGACCGAGAGCACGCTACGCACGACCAGATATGGCAAGGGGATAAAGCGTGGCCGCACACCGAGGGTCCGCGCGAGCATGGTGTAGAACTCGCGGTACGGCACCGCCGTGGGGTGCGCAAGGGCAAACGTTCCCTGCTTCTTGCCGACCAGCATCCGCTCAATACCCAGGAGCAAGTCCTGTATCCACACGGTTTGGATGGGTTGCCGCCCCCCACCGATCAAGGGAATGTAGCCGCCCCGACCGAGGTGCGCACGCATGCGTTGAAACAGCCCGCCATGACCCAGGACGAGCCCCGGACGCACGACACAGTCAACCGCCGGATCGAAGAGTTGTTCGCAGAGATATTTTTGTTGGCCATACTTTGACAGCGCCCGTGCGTGGGCCGAGGCGCTCGAAAGAAACACATTGCTCTTGAGCCCATGCTGGCGCGAGGCCGCGAGCAGCCGTTGGGTGCCGATCACATTGTCCCGCACCTCATTGTCGATAGAGGCGCAGTGCACCAGAAAATCCGCTCCCGCGCACAGACCCTCCTCAAGGGGCACGCGCAAATCATGGGGCCGGTAGCGCACGCGCGCGAGCGGGGATGGCGGAAGTGTCCGTGCCAAGGCGATCACCTGCCAGCCGCGTTGGGCGAAATGTGTCACCACATGCCGCCCAATGAACCCCGTGGCCCCGGTCACGAGGATCGTCGGAACGTCAGGCATGCTTGCCGAAGGCATGCTTGCCGACCTCCACGGCGACATTGTGCGCGTTCGCCATCAGGGTCAACGTCAAGCCCTTTGCCGGCGCATACCGCAATCCTGAGCCATCGGCGACAAACACCCGGCTCGTCCCGTGTAACTGGCCCTGGGGGGACAAGGTGAACTCCTTGGGGTCGCGACTGAATGGCAGGGTACCCGCATAGTGAATGCTGGAGCCAGGGCCCGGATACACACGCTTCAAGGGACAGCAACGTAAGGCGCGAAACGCCCACGCGAATTTTTTCTCGCGAGCACGGAGGGCCGCGGTCTCGTGCGCCGACAAGGTGTAGACGGCCTTGAGCATATCACCCGTAGGCGAGTGAGCATCCGGCAGTAAGCTGAGGTATTTGTTGTCCGAGAAGGTATCGGGGTGGTGAATCCCGACGAGCGTCAGCCCAGGTAGGAGGTATTGCATGAGGATGCGGCCATCGCGAAAATTCAGCGGCGTTTCCTTCAGGAGGCGAAATAACAGCAGCGACCGATATGAATACATCGACGCCTGCGCCACATCAAAATTGGTGCCCGCGGCATCATGGAACATCATCAACTGCGCGAAGCCGGTGCGATACCGGTCCGTGGCGGTACCCACCAAGGCCGGCTGTACGCACGGCAGATACATGTAGGGATTGCACAGGAAGGGTAACTTTTTGTCCGTGTTGGGAAGGGAGCGCAGCACGATTCTCGCCGTGCTGAACACCCCGGTGGCCAGCACGAGGTTTTTACACCTCCACGCCGAACGCTCCCCGGTGTTGGTGTTGAGACAGTGCACCTCCACGCCGTCCGACTGGTCGCGGAAGCGCACCACCAGCATGGAGTTGAGATACGTGAAGCCGGTGTGCTGTTTGAGGCGCTCAATCGTCATCCACGGACGATACGCGCTGTGCCCGCGGTCGGTATAAAAATCGAGATCGTGATACGCGACTTTCTTCCGCTCCCCGGTATCGCGCGTGAGGAGCGCCAGCGCGGGCCTGCCCAGGAAAAAGCCGCGCGGATTGAGCACGGCTTTTGTCCGCGCATACCGGCGCAACAGGGGGGCCGCCGTGGAGTCGAGGTCCGAAACGGGCTGGACATCGCGCAGATGCCCAGCCGTGTACGGGGTGACATCATCCTGAGTGGCGCTCATCCCGATCCGGTCGGCCACGACGCGGTAGGCTTCGCGCATCGCGTCTTCGTCCAACCCGCAGGCCGCCAGCTCCGGCCGTGAAAACACATTGCAGCCGACGCCCCATCCATTTCCCAGACCCCCAAAGGCGAGGGACTCGAACGGCGCGAAATTGTCGGAGAGGAGCGGCAGAAAGCGATCGACGAGCGTGGTCATGAATTGTCGCGGTGCCGTCAGTTGCGCTCCGGTTTTGACGGCTCCCCAGGACAACGCCTCAAAGTCGTCGCCGAGAAAATAGCGGTGCTGGGCGGGATCGCTCTGGCGCAGGGTCAGAAAATCCTGTTCGGGAATCAACTGTTGGTACTTCTGATCCACGACGCCCACATCCAGCAGGGTCACGTGCACGCCGGCTTCGACGAGGGTCTGCGCCGCCATGGCGCCGGTGCATCCTGATCCGACCACGATACATTCTCGGAGCGGTGTCACAAGCGCAGCCCTTTGACTACACACGCCCCCAGCACGGCATTGCACACCGCGCGACAGCCCACGAACCCGAGATAGCCGAGATACCACACCCCTCGTGGCCGTGGCAGAAACAAATGGGCATAGCGCGGCTGTGTCTCCACGATAGCGAGCATCACGAAAATTTTTCCGCGCACCAGCGCATAAGGGTGCGTCAGTGCCAACCAGGCATCAATCATGCCGATGGACCAGGGATGGGCGAGCATAAAGCGCAGCAAGTTGTCGTCCTTCGCGTCAAGACGCATGGGCAAGGTCGCCATGGCCCGCTCAAACAGGAGCAGGCTGGGTTCGTCGGGGGTGCTGCCGAGCAAATAGCGACCGAAAAGAAGGGCTTCGTCTCTTGGGTGTGTCATTACCTAGTGCTCTCAGGCTCATCCGTGATGGTCACGGCGAGGGCCCGCGCTATGAGTCATGTTGCGCGGATCACGAAAGTCGTTTCCGCAAGACAATGGTGTGTTGCAAGGCTAACCAACGGTTCAACGGGGAGAGGACCGATTCGGCGCTTTGGATAAGGCGGCCCCAGCTATCTGGGACGAGTTGACGAAAATTCACCCCACCGCTTGTGAGGTACCACAGGTGCGTGTGGGGGCGGTCGAGCACCACTTCAAGTGTGGGAAATTCTGCTTCGAGTTTTTGACGATCGCGCGTGAAGACAATGTACGAGAGGGCTTGGTTGGCATTGGCGAGCGGTCCGGTTGGCCCTGGGGAGTCCCACGTTGGCGCACGAGGATCAAACCCTTCCGCCGCGTGGAGGTGCTGAAACAGCCACCGTGCGAAAGGTCCGTGAAAAGGTTCGATTAAAACAGCCCCCCCTCCGGGATGGAGGACCCGGAGCAGCTCTCCCAAAAACAAACGGGGACGGGCAAGATGGTGAAACACGTTGATCGCATAAATCGCGCGCAGGCTGCACGCGCCGAATGGCATGGCCTCGCCGCGCAAGACCAGATCAATGAAAGGCAAGTGCTTGATGTCACTCGTTATGACCTCTGGGTAGACTTCCTTGATGCGGCTGGAGCCGCTGCCAATTTCGAGGCAGGGACCCGGAGTCTCCTCGAAGTACCGGCGATCCATCTCTCGGCACTCGTGATAAAATTTTTGGAAGAGTTCCCGAAGAAGCGTCTTGCGTTGCAAGGCGTGGCGGTGAGCCAGAGAGCAATCAAGACTATCGACATCATGGCCTCGAACAGTGGGATCAATCAACCAGTCACGGAGAGTGTGTAGCATTGGCATGATTATGCCATAACCGCCTCATAAGATAATCACCTCGGCGGTGGAGGCGATTCCCCAGAGCGAGATTCACGCGCAACAGCGGCTCACGGTGCGACAATCGCAGAGGTTGACGGCGCGGTAATGGGATTGTCCCGTCGGATCCATCCGGGGCTCCAGGGCCGTCGAGAGTGAGTAGGGTGCGCTCCGCGCACCAGTCCCCTGGAGCACCCGACCTCCGCCGAAAAGGAGGTTGGTCCGCCGGAGAGATCGGTGCGCAAAGCGCACCCTACTGTCTGCCAAGAGGTTGAGAGGAAAACTCGCACTCCGCAATCCCCACTCCCCAATCCGCGATCGCTATCCGGGCGACAGGGCTGGAGTGAGTAGGGTGCGCTCCGCGCACCAGTCTCCTGGAGCACCCGACCTCCGCCGGAAAATGAGGTCGGTCCGCCGGAGGGATCGGTGCGCAAAGCGCACCCCTACCCAGATAAAAAAGCGCAATTGGTAGCCGCGCGACGTATAGAACATCGGGTTTTCCCTTACTCGAGATAGCCCAACCCTTCGAGCCGTTTGCGAACCTCTGCCTCGTTGACGGGGCTGACGGCTGGGGATGCGGGCGGGGAAACGGGGCGTTGGTCACGGGGCACTCGTCGCCATCGCAACGTCCCGCGGAGCAGCTCCAGCAACCGCCGCCATCTCGTGCCCTGCGTGTGGTGCTCTACCATAAGGCGTGCCCATCCATATCGGTCGGAATGTGCGCCCCAAGCTGTTTGAGGATCGTGGGAGCAATATCTTCGAGCGACGGATTCTCCAACGACAACGGGCGATTCACCAGGAGCACGCCCGGTACCAAGTCCGGATCGACGATATGGTCGCCGCTCCACTTCTTGGTGTTATCCTCAATCAGGGCACGCGGCACGCCGCCGACGGCGGTTTGCCATGAGGCGCGATACCCATCCTGAAACCCCAGAAACACGTCTGGCGCGTGCGCCGCCTCGGCCCCGTGGTAGATGGCCTCTCGATCCAGGACCCGACGGATCACTGGCTGGCCGGTCTTGTCATCCTGAAACGTGAGGAGTCGCGTGCTGAGGTCGCGCAAGAGGGTGCGGGCCGCGTCTCCGGGTTCGACGATCCCTTGCGGCTCGCGGCCCCGCAGGTTCAGATACATCCCGCCAATCCCCAGCGCATACGCCTGCGTGCGCGACCAGTCGATGTCCTGGCCGAATCCTCGCCCCTCGTCGCGGTGGTCTTGCAAGGTGAGCAGTCCTTGCTCCCGGAGCCAACTGTTGAGATGCACCGCGCGCCGAAAGGACGCGAACCCGTGATCCGACAGGACAATCAGCGTCGTGTCGGGGTCGATCTTGTCCAACACCTGGCCGACAATCCCGTCCATTCGTTGATACCACTGTTCAATGACGTGCCCATACCGCTGGCCCAACTCTGGGGTGTAGAGCGGATGCGTGGGATCGATGGCCCGCCAAAACATGTGCTGAATCCGGTCGACCGTGTCGAACACCGTGACGAACACCCCGCCGCGATACCGTTCAAGTTCATGCCACAGCATGGCCTCGCGTTCGTGGTGGATATGCTCGCATTGTTGCAGAAAGGCGTCGTCATCAAGCCGCCCTTCGTTGAGCGCCCAGGTATCTTCGGGCATGCCTTGGGTGTGATAGATGCCGATGGTCCGCGCTAAATCCTTGGCGTAGCGGTCCGGGTAAGAAATGGGATACGGCGGATTCTCCGGGTCAAAGTTCAGCGGCGAGCCGTACAATCCGAGTTCGGGAGCGACACTGGTCAGATAGAAGCGCCCCACGGCCGACATGCTTTGGAAAAAACCGGTCTTGAACTTGACGTGAAACCACGGACTCCATTCGCGCTCCTTGAGTGTGAAACTTTGCTTTTGCACCGTCATGGTCGCGGTGCGGTGGGTAAGGTCGCGCGTGATGGTGAGCGGAACCGTGAGGTCCTTGCGCTGCTCCCCAGTGCCGAGCGTTGGGCCTTGCAGCGTCGTGGTCAGGGTCGGGCCCGTGTTGTCCACTTGAATGACGCGGCCCCCCATGGCGAGCGGGTTCTGTACGGGGGCGGTTGTCCAGTAGAGAAATGTCCCTTGGCTACCTCTGAGGTCGGGCACGCCCATCCCGGACAACATGCGACCGTGGACCTGTTCTGGCGGAAACGTAATCGGACAGCGCACGACGACGGTATCGATATGGTCGGCGGACGTGAGCGACCAAAACGGATCGCCCTGCCGTTGCGCGAGGTAGCGACTCCCTTCGATTTTGGTCAGGGCTAAGTCGGGCAGGTAGGTGCCGGGCACGCGCTTGACGAAATCGAACAGGCCGTGCTTGCCGGGATTGCACCCGGTGGCGAAGGTAGACCACGCGACCGGGGATTCAGGCGGAGTCGTGGTCCGCAGGCGGGTGTACAACCCTTGGGCGCGTAACCGCGCGAACTGGGGCATACTCCCCTTGGCCAAGTATTGCTCCAACAGCGTGGGGTCCATGCCATCAATGCCCAGCACGATGACCTTGGCTTGAGTGGAGGAGAGTGGGGAGTCAGGAACGTGAGCCATATAGGCACCTATGAGGAGGGCGCAGAGCATGACGGCGGCGGACCAGCGCCAGGAGCGCCAGGCCGCGAGGTGTCGTTGTTGAGGCATGGGAACGGGAGAACCGTGGCGGGTCACTTAGGGCCACCAGAGCACGAGGGCGCCGCTCACGAGGCTGAGGCCGGCGACGGTGAGCAGGGTCCAGCGCCAGTGCTGAGTGAGGAAGGTCAGCGCGCGTCCGGCGACACGACGAAAGACGACCAGACTGCCAGCCAGCAGCGCGAACAGCACCGCGAGCACGGGTCCCAACATGCCGGCTGCCGCAGGTAGACTCCCGCCCAGGGGAACGTAGAGGAACGTCATAAAGGTTGAGATTGGGACTTGAGGGGCTAATAATGGCATGCGTGGCTCCTTTGTATCGGTCTTTGTCGGGCCGTCGTTTTGCGCCGCAGGGGCTAGAGCACCTGAAACGGCGGGATTCTGTTGCCCCTCTAGGGCGATGGCATTAAGTTAAGGAAGTTTTGGTCGCAGGAGAAATCACCCCCACGCCGCCCCCGCCGGGGACTGAACTCCCCGGCTACCCTCATGGCCTCGCTCCGCGAGGCCAGAGACGCCGCAGAGCGGCATTATGAGGGTAGCCGGGGGTTTCAACCCCCGGTTTGCTGCGAGCAGCGCCTTTCGGCTTAACTTCATGCCATTGCCCAGCCGGGAGAGGGAACCTGGAAGCCACCTCGCGACCATTACCGATTTTGATCGTCAAACTTCATGAGGGCAAAGAGTTTTCTCATCGTCAGCGAACTGTCTTCAACTCCGAACTCCGAACTGCCCTAGACTCCGAACTGCTTCCCTACTCCACACCAAACTGCTGCAACTCCACCGGCACCAACGCGCACCCTGTTCCTGTCACTGCCAGCGTATAGGGGCCCTCTGAAGGAGGAGGAGGGGCCCCATCCATGTCGTAGCCATCCACGACGATAAAATAATCGGTGCCCGCCACTGCGGAGAGGGTCACCGATTCCGCCGTGGCGGCACTTCCCGTGTCGTCCACGCAGGCGCAGTCGGACAACAAACTCGAACAGGTTGGTTCGTACACAATCAAGGCAAGGTCTTGTCCTCCCGTTGGCGCTGCATTGATCGTCAAGGTACAGTTCACATCCGTGCGAATGCGCCACGCGCGGTCGGGGCCGGTGCCAGTGCCGGTATAGATTGCCCCACGCGGTAAGTTTGCGGGAAGACCACCTCCGGTGCACGTTGGGGCTGCGGTACACGTGGGACTGTTCTCGTCCGTTGGAAGATCAAAGTTATCATTTGCTCCGACCGTGGTATCGGCAGTTGGTCCGAATGGCAACGTGGGATCAATCTCGTGAGTGGCTCCGGTACAGACGTCGTTGGGTGTGTTGAAAATGATCGAGGGTGATGGCGGGTGTTGCGTGAAATAAGCCGCCACTTGTTCTTTATATGCCGCCAGTTGCTCCGGCGTCATGGTATCGGCGATGGATTTTTTGACCACGACTTCAGCGGCGGTCAGGGCGTGCGCGTTTGGAAGGTGTGATTGTTGTCCGACAACGAATATGAGACCGAGACCAAAAAACCAGAGTGGTTGCCGCTTCATCACATCCCCCTTCCTTAATCCTTACGCGTCGGAACCTAACAGGAAGGAGGAGGGCAAGTCCAGGGCCGAGTTTCGAGCCAAGGTGCGCAAAACGCACCCGACATCCGAGACTCTCCGATTCCCTGATTCTCCGTTTCGCCGATTCCTTTTTCCTGTCGTGGTCCTTGTCCTCCGACACGGCCTCGCTAAGATCACGCCCCATGCGGCTCTCACGTTGGCAAAATCGACTTCGTGTTTCCCTTCTGCTGGGGAGTTTCCTCGGCCTCCTGTTGCTGTTGACGTGGTCTGTCACTTCCCATCCCGCGCGTCCTCACATTTTGTTCATCACGATTGATACCTTACGGCCCGATGCGTTGGGCTGGGTCGCGCACCGCAATACCACGCCAGCGCTTGATCTGCTGGCGTCCCAAGGCGTGGCTTTCCCCGCCGCTGTGTCGCCCGTGCCGCTCACGCTGCCTGCGCATACGTCGATGATGACCGGGCTGCTGCCGCGCCATCATGGGATACGAGATAACGGCCACGTCGTGGACGCGCGGTTGACCACGCTGGCCGAAATCCTGCGCGCCCAGGGCTATGCCACGGGCGCGGTCGTCGGTGGGTTTCCGCTCCAAGCCATGTTTGGACTCGATCAAGGATTCGCGCATTACGATGATGCGATTCCCAGTTTAGGGGAGCACTGGCTGGACCGTCCCGCCGCTGAAATCTCGGCGGCGGCCCTGGCGTGGCTGCGGTCGTTGCGGTCTCCGACTGGACATTGGCGGGCGCCGTGGTTTTTGTGGGTGCATTATTACAACCCGCATGATCCCTACACCCCGCCGCAACCGTTCGCCCGACCGGGACCGCGCGGTGACTACGACGGCGAAGTCGCGAGCGTTGATGCCGCCATCGGCGCACTGCGGCGCGGCATCGCCGAACTCGTGCCTGACCCCAATATCCTCACGGTAGTGACGGCGGATCATGGCGAGAGTCTGGGTGAGCATGGCGAACTCACCCACGGCTTCTTCGTGTACGACGCCACGTTGCTGGTTCCCCTCATCTTTCATTTTCCTGGTCACGTCGGCGCGGCCCAGAGCCCCGCGCCCGTGCGCCTGATTGATATTGCCCCCACGCTGCTGGATTTCTTGGCCATGCGCCCTTTGTCCCAGAGTGATGGCGTGAGCGTACGTCCGACCCTGGCGGGCGAGGCGCAGACCATTGCGCCGGCGTATCTGGAAAGTCAGCAGCCTTGGCTCGGCTATGGCTGGGCCCCGCTGACCGCGGTGCGAACGGCGGAATGGAAACTCATTGATGCCCCACGGGCCGAGTTGTATAGCCTTGCGCGGGATCCCACCGAGACGGACAACCGGATTGCCATTGACCAGGAAGTGGGCAACCATTTGCGTCAGATGCTGGCAGGCGAGACGCCCGCACCCCCAGGGGCTGTGCCCCCAGGAGCACCTGTCTCAGGTTCGCCCGCGCTCCCAGACCCCGCCGTGGTGGAGCGATTACGGGGATTGGGGTACCTCGGTGGGGGGACGTCACCGACCGAAACTCCCACGGCCACACTGGCCGACCCGAAAGACCGGCTGGCGCAAAAGCAGCATCTGGATGAGGCCGAGGCGGCGTTACAACGCAAAGAGTATGCGGTGGCGTTAGCGGGTTTCGAGACCGTGCTGACGACGGAGCCGGACAATCGCTATGCGCTGCTGCGCTCTGGCGTGGCGTTGCAACAACAAGGTCGGTGGCCTGAGGCGTTGCCACGGTTTGAGCAGTTGCTGCGGCTTGATCCCACGCAGCCCGAGGCGCGATACGCCTTGGCTGAGGTCCTCACCCAACTGGGGGAGATGGCCCGAGCCACGGCGGAGTGGCGGACGGTCGTGCAACAACAACCACGACGGGCGGTGGCGTGGTCGAATCTGGGCATCGTGTTACTTCAAAGTGGACAGCTCCAGTCAGCGGAAGAGGCGTTGGCGCGGGCGGTGGCGATCACGCCGGAGGACCCGGTGTTACGAGAGAATCTGGGGGAATGTCGGTATCAACTGGCGCTCGCTGAGCTACGTACGGGCCGAAGAGAGAGCGCGCACCGTGCTTTGCACGCGGCCATAGCGGTGCAGCCGGACCTGCGCCAGCGGGCGGCGCGGGATGCGCGGTTGGTGGCGTTATTAGGGGGGTAGGAGTCTGAGAGTCGTAGAGTCCAGGAGGGCGCGCTCAAGTTTCGCGAGGCGGTTCCGTGCGACGGTGGTGGTGCGATATGGATCGAGTTGTCGCGCCAGTTCGTAGCGGAACGTTCCAAGGAAAGGGGAAGCAGTGTCATTTTCTTTCGTCCGACCTCCTGGTAATGATGACGGCCTCCCAGTAATGCAGCCACGTGAAAAGGGAAGGACATGCAAGCACTTGATGCGCCGACATATCCACGGATGGCGGAGAGAGCCACACCGCGCGGAAAGATCACGCACACCGTCCGCGTTGCGCCTGCCGAGTGTAGGAAGGGATTGAGCTAAGTCGTATGGTGGCCCTCAGCGTCAACATCAATAAAATTGCCACGCTGCGTAACGCCCGTGGTGGCGATCAGCCCAATGTCGTCCAGGCGGCGCGCACGTGCATCGCGGCGGGATGTCACGGCATCACCGTCCATCCGCGTCCCGACGAGCGGCATATCCGCAAACACGATGTGCTCGATCTGGCGGCCATGCTCTCGGTTGAGTTCAATATCGAAGGCTACCCGTCTCCCGAATTGCTTGATCTCGTGTGTCGCGTGCGTCCAGCGCAGTGCACGCTGGTGCCGGACCCACCGGGTGTCCTGACCTCCAACGTAGGGTGGCATCTGACCGGCGAGGTCGCCTGGCTCGGTGACGTACTGCAACGGCTGCACGACCACGGCATCCGCACGAGTCTCTTTCTGGAGCCCGACCCTGACCAAGTCCGGCGAGCGAAAGACCTCGGGACCGACCGGATTGAGTTATACACCGAGCCGTATGCCAAGATGTTCGCCACGGCGGAGCGAGAGCGGGTCTACGAGACCTATCACCGCGCGGCGTTAGCGGCACAGGAGGTCGGCCTCGGTGTGAATGCCGGGCACGATCTGAACCTCGAGAATTTGCCGTTCCTGGCTCAGCACCTGCCCGGTCTACTGGAAGTGTCGATTGGGCATGCGTTGATTTGCGATGCCCTGGATATGGGACTGCGTCCGGCGGTGCGGGCGTATTTGCGAGCGTTGGGGCAGCCGTTCTAATTGAAGAGCCCATCCATGAAAGCAGCGCGTCCGTCACTTACCGCAATTCGAGTTGTTTTCTGATAATTTCGCAAAGGGTATCTTTCATTTCGGCATGACGAGGAACGGGAGCCTTTTTCCCGTTCTTCGGGTTGGCGTAGATGTCGTGCCGTTTCCCATGACGCACCAAATAACATCCGGCATCGACAAGCTCTCTGAGGAAGTCGCCCCGTTTCACGTTTCGATCTCTAGTATTTTTGTCTGTGTGCCAGGACGAGAACGTTCCTCTTCCTCCATCATCATGCGATAGGCATCCCGAACGTTTTCCTCAAGTTCCACCAGCGATTCCCCTTGACTGAACACACCGGGAACTTCCTTCAGTCTGCCCACATACCAATTATCGTCGATCCAATACTCAAGCGTAAAATGGCTTGACATACGTCCTCTCCTTCGCCGTCCCGTGCGTTACACCTTCACCCCCGCTTTGGTGGCAAGCGATGAGTAGCTGACGGCGTCATCATGGTCGGTGCTGACCGGCAGCCCGGCATCGCGCCAGCCCGGCACGGCACGACCGGCTTGATCTTGTCCACCGCCAAACCCGCCCTGCATGTTGGAAACATTCGTGTAGCCAGCTTGCGCCATCATGTCGGCGGCTCGTTGTGATCGTCCGCCCGCCTGACAGCCAACAATCACGACCGCATCCTTGGGGATGTTCGCTTCAACGACTTTGAGAAAGTCGGGGTTCGGCGTTGGTTGCCCTGGGGCTTGAAAGAAAAAGGCGGGGATATTGAGCCCCCGTTGTGGATGTCCGTTGGTGAATTCCGGCACGGTGCGCACATCGAGATACATCACGTGGGCGTCCTGCTGCATGGCGTCATTGGCTTGTGGTGGGGCGACTTGTTTGACTGGCATATTCTTCCTCCGTCCTTTTTATTGAGTCATCGGGCGATTGAGTCATTTGGCCATTGGGTCATTGAGCCATTTTCATGGGATAGCGACTCAATAGGGACACACTGACTCAACTCTCAATTGAGTGTTATGAATCACTGACTCGTTTTTTCAATGACCCAATGACCCGATGGCTCAATGACTCAATCGGAGGTTTCATGCAGGCAATCACATTCACGACTCCAGGCGGCCCAGAAGTATTGCACCTTACGACGCGCCCTGACCCGGTACCCACTGCGGAACAAGTTGTTGTCCGCGTTCGCGCCACCGCGCTCAACCGCGCGGATACGTTGCAGCGGCGTGGGCTGTATCCCCCTCCGCCCGGCGAATCCGACATTCTTGGCCTTGAATTGGCTGGTGAGGTTGAGCGGATTGGGGCAGCGGTGACAGGGATCGCGATTGGGGACCGTGTGTGTGGGCTTGTGGGCGGTGGTGGATATGCCGAAAAAGCCGTGCTTGATGCACGCATGGCCATCCCAATCCCCACGGGTTGGTCTTTTGTCCAGGCTGCCGCGGTTCCAGAAGTCTTTTTCACCGCGCAGGAGACGCTTTTCACGCTGGGCAATGTACAAAAGGGCGAGACGGTGTTGATTCACGCCGCCGCCAGTGGGGTGGGCACTACGGGGATTCAGATGGCACGTGAGGTCGGGGCGCGTGTACTAGTTACCGCCGGTTCAGAGGAAAAAATCCGCCGCTGTCTTGAGCTGGGCGCGACGGCGGGATGCAATTATAAGGAACGGGATTTCGCCGACTGGATCACGGAAGTCACCAATGGACAAGGGGTGGAACTGATTCAGGACTTTATTGGCGCGGGCTACTGGAATCAAAATCTCCAGAGTCTCAAAATCGCTGGGCGCTTGGTGTTAGTGGGTCTGATGGGTGGGGTCAAGGTCGAAGCGAATCTGCAACTCATCATGGGGAAGCGTCTGCAAATTTTCGGCTCGGTACTCCGCAGTCGTCCATTGGCGGACAAAATCGACATCACCCAGCGGTTCCGCGGTCGCTGGCTCCCACTCCTGGCGAGTGGCCGGATCACACCAATCGTCGACCGCACCTTTCCATTGGCTCAAGCGGCGGAGGCGCATCGGTATATGGAAGAGAATCGGAATTTCGGGAAAATCATCCTCATCGTCTGAGTAGGGTGAGTCGTGACCCACCCTACTCAGACTCATCGTCGGTTAGATGGTGTTTTCATACTTCCAGCCGCTGTCCATCATCCACAGCCGATGACGGCGGCCCGAGTGATGAATCTCGCCGCTGTCGTAGCCGTCATCCTCCACGTAGAGAGAACACACGCCGCCGTCGAGCTTATGATAACGCGGCGTGAAAATTTCCGGCTCTTTCCGAGCGAAATCAGTAAGGACGTGAGACGCTGATGGGTACGCCAGCAGTTTTGTCAGCGTCACAAATGTCGGTGGGGGCAATTCAATTTCCTGAGTACGTTGCGCGGTCAAGGCAAGGTCGGGTTGCATCCAGCGATGGTCGTGAATCTCACCACCGTCGATTTGCACGGCCTCGGAACCCGCTTGCGCGATAAAGAACCAGGTAGCGTAGCGCTCCGGTCTCCCGACTGGGGTCGTCCAGTGCGCGATCCACGCGAGTGAGTCCAACGCGATGGTCAACCCTGCTTCTTCTTGCGCTTCGCGAACCGCGGCTTGGCGAGCCGCCGCGAGATCGTCTTGCTGTTTATGGGTGGGATAATCCTCAGGATCAATGCGGCCACCGGGAAACACCCAGGCACCGCCATGAAACGCGATCTTTGAGTTCCGCCGCAAGAGTAAGGTTTCGAGCCCGGCACTGCCATCGCGTACAAGAATGACCGTCGCCGAAGGGATAGGGGTGATTTCAGATGTATTTGCCATGACGATCGTTTCGTTCTCCTCCGCTCGTGCTTAGCCGGGAATCTCATCGTCCGCAATCGCGCCTATCCCCATCCGGGTATGTCACTTCACCCGCTGCCACGTGACACGGGTCGTATGTTGTTCTCCCCCCACTTGGCGTGTGGGCGGTTTGAGAATCAGTTGATCCCCTGAGAGCTCGAAGCCGCGCTTCTGATCGCTGCCTACATAGTTCGGGAAGACACTCCCCTCAACATGGTGAATGACATACCCCTCGGCTTCATTGATCTCGTAGGTGCCAAAGTACGCGCCATAGCCATCGAACGCGGACTTCGCCTCCGCCGCAGTGGCCTGCGCAGCGTCATCGGAAGCGAAACGCAGACGCCCCGGTTTCATGATCTGCACGGCGACATGGCCAGTCGCGTCGTACATGATGTATCCGCTTGGCCGCGCGCTATAACGCGGCTCCACCACTTCGCCATTCGGTTTTCGTTCTTCAATCGACACCATTTTCCAGGTGCCAATAAACTGACTCACGATTCCTGACTGTGTACTTGTTGCCATGAGCGGCTCCTTTTTCATATCTTCGGCATACATGTCACTGACAGTTCCCAACAACAGTAACGCCATACCCAAAACGCAGGCGCCGTAGCGATACATGAGATACTCCTCCCTCTAAAACTCCGAACAGTCCGAGACTCCGAGACTCTTAGACTCCGAGACTCTTAGACTCTTAGACTCCGAGACTCTTAGACTCCGAGACTCTTAGACTCTTAGACTCTTAGACTTTCCTCAACGCGAGAATACTGCCCTCCCCATCACCCGCGATATAAATCGTGCCATCGCCGCCAACCGTCAGTCCAGCGAACGGTGACAACGGACCAGGAATGAGGTCCGGGACTCCCATCAATGGTTTCGGGGTGATGCCCGGAGCAGCGCCAACCGGAAGATTTGACGCCAGCGTTTGCCGCTGTTTCGTGGTCAACGAGAAGCCAATGAGTTCCTTGCTGCCCGTGTCAAGAATGAGCAGTTGATCGCCCACCAGCGCTACCCCGTGCGGAGTTTGCAATCCTTCCACGACCGCGGTGGTGCCACCATTCAACTTCACGACGCGGCCACGACCCGCTTCACTCACATAACAGGAACCATCAGCGGCGGCGGCAATTCCAGCCGGACGATTGAGTCCCTGCGCGACTGAAGAGACGGTCCCAGCCGTATCCACCTTGAGGACCCGCCCCGCTCCAGCTTCGGCGACAATCACCGATCCGTCCGCGGCGCGTGCGATACCAAGCAATTCGTTCAGACCGGACGCGAGCGCGGTGGTGGCACGGGTCCCCGGATGATACGAGGCGACGCCGCCTGCTGACGTGGTCACATACAGAACTCCACCTGGCCCGGACGCCAACCCCCGCACAAAGCCGGGGAAGCCTTCATCAAGCAACATCCCTGGACGGTTCCGTGTTCCGTCGGCGCTAATGGCAACGACGCTCATACCGTCGGCGGCATACAACCCACCGTCGCTCCCGATGGCCAATCCCAATGGCCCCAAAAATCCAGCGGGGACCAACACCCGTTCCTGACCGTTACTGAGAATCTCCGCGACGCCACCATCAATGAAATGCGAGATGAAGAGATGGTCCGCGGCATCAAGCGCGAAGTTATCGATCCCTGGCCGCACCTTGCTCACCAGCGTTTTGGCGCCGCTCTGAATATCGATCTTGAGGATTTCACCATTCCCGGCTTGGGTGGTGGTAAGCATCCCCTTGCTATCGAACTTCACGGCGGTGGGGATGGCGAGCCCAGAGAAGAAGCGTTGTGGCGTGCCACCCGCGAGCGGAATGCGCCAAATCTCACCAGCGGCAATCTGCGGAAAGTAAATGTGTTCGTCGGGACCGACGGAGAGCGCGTTCGGGAGTGCCAGATTCTCCGCGAGCACCCGTGGGGCACGGCCATCGGCATACAGCTCAAACAGTCGGCCACCGGGACGGCATTCGTCCATGAACAGTCGATCCTGGTAGGTGGTGATGCCGTTCGCTCCAGGGACATTGTCCGCGATCACTCGGGTTTTTCCGTCCGCGGTGCGCGCGGTGACCCGCGCATTCATCACCTCGGTCACATACATCACTCCGTGAGAGTCAAATGTGATGTCGTCGGGAGCGACGATTGGGCCTCCTACGGGCGAGATGGTTTCACAAGCACCCGTCGTCGTTGTCACGGCGCTGATTTGACTACCAAATGCTTGCACGACATACAGCCGACCATCCGGTCCGATGCGCATGCCGTTGGCGCCAAAGAGACCACTGGGTGATGAAATATGGCTGAGCTGCCACCCCGCCGCGGCCCGTGGCCCGACACTGCCTTCTGCACTGTAACGACTCATACGATTCCCTCCTTTTGCGTAACTGACCGTTTATAGCATAGCTGAGGACGGGAAGCGCAAGGCAACGCGCGCACTTTTCCCGCTCTGGTCGCACAAGGTCCGCGAGCGCGCCCTTGTATCTCGCGTGCAACACTTCCGCATCAAGTTGATACACCCACCACGAGACAACAGCAGGCAACTTCCCTGTTGGACACGATAAAATTCGTGAAAAATCAGCAGGTTCTCTTGATGCTCGTAGTCACCCGCTTCTGGCATGACCTTTGAGTTGAGGGTGGGCAGGGAGACCACACAATGAGAAACATGAGGGAAAATCTGGCGGACACCTTGGACCTCAACATGGCGTCTGACGCGGACCACTACTCCTTACCGAAGAAAGACCAGCGCTCCTGCGATGAACTACTCCAACGCTTTTTCTCCGAGCTTGGCCATTCTCCGTGCCTGACGGACCAAGAGGAGTACCAACTCACAAGCCAGGCCCAGGCCAGTTGGGGGCGGATTCTCACCTTGCTCACGCAAGGTCCACAACAGGGCACCAAGGATTTTCGCCAGAGCTGGACTGTGTCATGTCCCGAGCAGCTCTGCGAACGGGACGTGGTCAGCATCCTCACCCGGGGGAAAGCGCTCCCTGATGACCACGCTCATTCGGCACCCGTCTTGGCGGACTTTTCCTCTTGGCTCAAGCACCTCGACCTGGCGGTGAGCACTTTTCGTGAGGCTCGTGACGAACTCGTGCAACGGAATCTGCGGCTCGTCTTCAAGATCGCGCGCCAGTACCGGAGCACGTCCGTCGCGCAGCTTGACCTGATCCAGGAAGGGATATTCGGCCTGATGCGGGCCATTGAAAAATTCGACCCAGCCAAGGGGTTCAGATTGAGCACCTACGCGGGGTGGTGGATCCGTCAGGCCATCTCCCGTGCCCTCAATCTCACCGTGAAGTCCGTCCGCTTGACCCCCACAACGGTTCACGACGAATCCACGAGAGTCACCACTGTCCCGGTTATCCTCGTATCAATCGATACGCCGATCTCCGACACCGAATCTCCCTCACTCGCGGAGATTCTTTCGTGTCCAGACACCAGCACGCCAGAAGAGCTGCTTCTTCAAGAAGACCAGCGCAAGTGGTTACAGCATGGGCTCAATCATCTCGCGCCGCGGGACGCGGCCATTCTCCGGTTACGGTTCGGCCTCACCACTGGGTATCCCTGCACCCTGGAGGAAGTTGGGCGACAGTTACAGATCGGCCGCGAACAGGTCCGACGGCGAGAAGAGCGGGCACTGGGTTGTCTGCGCCACTTGTTGCAAACGACAGACACTGAGCAGAGCCCGGCGTCGGGGAAAGTCATGGGGAGCGCGTCGCGATGAAAAACCTTCACACTCAGCGTGACTCCATGCGCTTAGGCTCATCCCGCCGTGACCTCACCACGCAGCCGCTTGACTATCAGAACGAGGAACGCCTGCTCTTCGTTGCTCTCGTCATCGGCAACCTGGTTTTTTGGGGATCAGTCTTCTATGCGCTCTCCTTCTAGAGGATGCGTATTGGGATTTCCTAAATCCGCGCCCGCCGAGAATGCTTTATCTCCGGCACCCGTGAGCACCGTCACCAACACTTCGGGATCGTCCTCCATCGCTCGGAAGACTTCGACCACATCGGCGGACATCTGTGTCGTCCAGGCGTTGCGTTTTTCTGGACGGTTGATCGTGACGGTGGCGGTAGCACGGTTTTTTTCATAGAGCAGCGTTTCGTATGACATAGAACCTCCTGTTACGTGATGCGGGGCAACTAGAGACTTGAGACTTGGCGCTAGAGACTGGTTCCTCCCTCCCCACAAGTCTCAAGTCTCTAGTCTCAAGTCTCAAACTTTCCCGAATGTAGTTATCGCGTGTCATTTCCATGCACCTCAAACACTAGCCGCCCCGCCTGTTCCTGCGCGGCGACGCGGGCGGCGACTTCTGGGGTGAGTTCAATGCGACGATGGTCAGGAAATTTCTCCGGGTACAAGAGTGGCCGCAAATAGAACTGTTCGGGATAATCCACCTGCGCGCGACTCTTGTATGGGCTCAAGAACCAGCCACGCCGCAGAAATTCCGGATTGAAATAGGACTCCCAGTTATCATCAAGCCAGTTGACCTTGCGATGATAGTCGTGGAATCCCGCCGTCATCAGGTCCAGATCAAGCGCCCAATAGTGCACGACGAGTGGCGTATACCCGCGCCGGCCATCTTCCGGGTACTCACTGCGCTCCAGCCGTTCGGCGACCATGCGCAATTTGCCGTCCGCGTCGTATTGCTCGATCCGCAATGGGCAGAACAGCTCCTTGTCGATCCAATAGATGAGCTTGCTACAGTAATAATTGGGCAACCACTCCGGGCGCGGGACGGACTCGACCACGTAACACGCCACCCCGCCTTCAGGCGTATAGGCCGGATACGTGTCGCCCATCACCTTGAGTTTGGTCGTGTCCTGCTCGTGGATCGAGCCATCTTGCCGCGTGATCGGGACCATCGGTCGCGTCTTGGGAAACCGCACCGTGGAATGCAACACATCCGTGCCAAGCACTTTCCACGCAAACTCCCAGGGGTCACGCCCCTGGAGATCGTCAAACGATTGAGCATTGTTGGGGAACCGGTCCTCGCGCCGGGGCTGCGGCTGACGGCGGATACGGCGGAGGCCCGGACGGTAGGTGTACCGATCCTGCTTTTTCGTGAAGGTGTGATCGGTCCGATACTCAAACCATAACTGCTGGTCACCATCCGACTCCGGCGGACTGGTGAATTGCGAGAAGGCGCGCATGTACTGCGTGCCCGCCGGCAAGCGCAACAGACTCGCGATCCCGTCGGTTGGGAAATAGAGAATCGCCGTATTGTTTTTGAGGGTGGTGAGGATGTAGCCGTCGGAGGTCATGCTTTGCACCACGCTGAGCCAGATATGCGAGAAGCGTGGACGCAGGGTATCCAGCTCAAACGAGAGATAGCCAAGTTCTTCAGCGGTATAGGGGGGAGTGAACGGATAGGGTTCTGCGGGCAGATAGGGAATCGTCGGATCGCGCGGGGTCTCCGTGCGTGGATCAATGGCCGCGCGTTCGTCGGGACTCAACTCCTCAATGGTTTTCCAAGTTTTCGCGGCCCCTTGCGCGAACGCGTACCCCGCTTCGCGCGGGAGCGTCAGCAGGAGTCCAACCAGGAAGACCGCCACAATGAGATAGGGTTTACGCATAGCGAAGCAATATCCTCAAAAGGGATTGGGAACTACTACCGGAAGAGACACGAATTGCTATCATGCCGGGTATGCATCCACGACTGAAAGACGCGGTATCGTTATTCAATCAGCAAGACTATTTCAACTGTCACGAGATTCTCGAAGAGGTCTGGCGTGAGTCCAGCACGGACGACAAACATTTTTACGAAGGGCTCATTCGCCTCTCGACCGGATTGCACTTGCGGTTTCATCGCCGGATTCAGCAGGGCGCGATCAACCTCCTGACCCAGGGGCTCATGCGCCTGGAACAGTATCAGCCGACGTATCTGGGGGTCGATGTCGCTCGGCTTTATAAGGAGATCGACGAGCATCTCACAAATCTCAAAGCCTCCAAAAAAACTCAGCCTGGATTTCTTGAACGCTGGCTCACCCCGCGTATCTACTTCACGAAGTAGTCGTCCCTTTTCCAGGTTCCCTCTCTCGGCTGGGCAATGGCATAAGTGAGTGGGCTCCGAGTAGGGGCGTATAATTATACGCCCCTACCACGCAAGGCACGCCGCGCTGGGATTCCCGTTGCTCATCCCAGCCTACTTCACCGTTCGAGAACGGGGGATGGTGAGTTTCCCCCGTTTCCGTGACCCGTGAAAAACTCCAGTGAGCCCGCTACAGCGCGGGGTCGCCTCCCACGATAACTTGTCGCCAATGGGGGAAAAGTATTTCCCCGACAATTCCGCTTCCCCTCCACGCGTCAAGTCCCCGGGCTGCGCCGTCAGCTCGAACTTCCCATCGACACTGCCCAGTTCATCAATGATCGTGATCTCCGCTCCGGGTGTTTCACAGATTCCTGTTCCTCCGTTGCGAATAGTTCCGGAGAACCAAAAGTCCTTCCGCGGCCAATCAATCCACGCCTTCACGCCTTTCAGGCTGGGAGAAGGGCGAGCAGCGGACTTTTCCGCACGACGCATGGGGCGTGATGTGGGGTTGTCATCCACGGCGTCAACTTTCGGCTCACGCGCGGTTTCTCCTTGCCCTTCCTTGAGATTGGAGTAAGGCGCTTTTTCCTTGGAGAAGGGTTTTGCGTCTGGTTGCTTCTGTCGGTCTTCGTAGTGAATAACGCCCTTGTCGTCCTCCCATTTGTAAATCTCTTCCGCCGAGACCGGGAACGACCGCAGCGTCAATAGCAAAATCAACAACAGGATGTGCATGGGTTCCTCCTGCTTCTTTCCGAGATCAGGCAGACCTGCAAGGTTATAGGCGCAAACCGGAGAATGGAGCAAGCCGAAATCAGCCCGTTGCTTCGGAATCGCTTTTCTTATACCCAATAGGGCTCCCAACGATCCGTAAATATCCATGCTGTCGAGGAGCTTTGTCACGTTATGCCGACTACCATTCCATTGACTTGCACCACTCGTCCCAAAGCCAAACCGCGCGATGAAGAGTTGAGCTTTGGCAAGTTTTTCACCGACCACATGTTCCTGATGGAAGCCACCGCCGATCAGGGATGGCACAACCCGCGAGTGGTGCCCTACGGTCCGCTCAGCTTGGACCCTTCAGCAGCGGTGTTGCATTACAGCCAAGAGATTTTCGAAGGGCTGAAAGCCTATCGGTCCCTACGCGATACGTCGCCACGTGATACCATTTTGTTATTTCGTCCCGATAAAAATGCCGCGCGCCTCAATCGCTCCGCGGCTCGCATGTGCATGCCTGCGGTCGATGAAGCGATGTTTCTGGATGCGATTAAGACGGTCGTGGCGACGGATCGAGACTGGGTTCCACGTGCGCCAGGCACATCGTTGTACATTCGTCCCGCGATGATCGCCACGGAGCCCTTTCTTGGAGTGCGCCCGGCGCAAGCCTACTCTTTTTTCATCATCCTGTGCCCGGTGGGCGCGTATTATGCTGAAGGGTTTAATCCCGTAAAAATTTTGGTCGAGGATCACTACGTGCGCGCGGTCAAAGGGGGCACGGGCGACGCGAAGACGGGCGGGAACTATGCGTCCAGTCTGGCCTCGGCGGAAGAGGCGCATCACAAAGGATATTCGCAAGTCTTATGGCTCGACGGCGTGGAGCGCAAATACATTGAAGAAGTTGGGTCGATGAACATCGCCTTCGTGATCGACAACGAGTTCGTCACGCCAGCGCTGTCCGGCTCCATTCTGGATGGCGTCACGCGGGACACCACCAAGCAACTGGTGAAGGATTGGGGCATTCGGGTGGTCGAGCGACCGATTACGATTGATGAAGTGTTGACCGCGAGTCGCAACGGTCGGTTGCAAGAGGCCTTCGGCATGGGCACGGCGGCGGTGATCTCTCCGGTGAGCGAACTCGGGTATAAAGGGGAGAAAATCACATTGGGGACCGGCAAAGTCGGCCCGTTGGCGCAACGGTTGTTCGATGAGATATCGAACATTCAGCGCGGGCTCAAACCTGACCCGCATGGGTGGGTGGTGGAGATACAGTGAGGCAGGAGGGCCAGCCGGGGGGCTCTCACATGTCGCCATCCACTTCCAACACGAGTCGAACACCTTCCCGGACTTGTCGCATCACGCGCTGCGGCAGGGTGCCAATTTTCTCTCGCAGGTATATGCGATCAATGGTCTGTACCTGTGAGACATTGACCACACAGGGTTTGGCGAGATTGCCTTCGCCTTTCCGTAGCCGCACGTTCCCCGGCAGCGCCGCATACCGCAACTGCGAAGTGATCGCCACCACAACTACGGTGTTGATCTGGCTCTGATTGAACCTGTCGTGTTGTAAGACGAGCGCTGGCCGACGGCCCCAGGGCTCGGAGCCGCGACCTGAAAAAGAAACCCAGTACACCTCTCCTTGCCGGACTACCATTCCTCTTTGGGACATGGGCTCATCCGGAGAAAGTCATCCGCGGTACGCTTCTGGTCGGCGCTCAGCGTTTCGTCATCGAATAAGGCATTGATTTGGCTCGTGATATCGCGGTCTCGCTTAGCGCGCGCCACCCGTGAGAGGATCGTGGCGATCAGGTGACTGCGCGATTCCCCTCGGCGTACGGCAAGTTGATCGACCGTTGATAAAACTGGCTCAGGGAGAGAGATGGCGATTCTTTTCATAAGGAGGCGTCCGTTTTGTTCACGTGTCGCTCACGAAGAACGTCAAGGAAATGTCGTGTGGTGGGTGTGAAAGAGAAAAGGGCATGCTCCAATAAACGATAGGCTGGGATGACCAAGGGGAGTCCCAGCCTGGCGCGCTAATACCGACCCGGTTCCTTATCCCCCGTATTTCGCGCCGATCTCTTTGAGCGTCAGGGGTTCGGCCTCGGTTTTCAGGCCCGCTTCGATGACTTCGCCCACTACCACGGTACGGTGGTTCGATGAAATCTCCGACATCCAGCGCGGGCTCAAACCTGATCCGCATGGGTGGGTGGTGGAGATACGGTGAGGCAGGTCACCTCCGGTCTCTACCAACTGAGGGCGTGCTCGCCTCCGCCAAGGTAATCGCTTCCGCGATCGCTTCCGCGCTGAGGCGGCCATCGAACTCAGACGAGATACGATGCCAATCATAGTCCTTGGCCAGCATGTCCATTACACTCTTGACCATGATCCTCGTCCCCTTGAAGGTCAGTTGGCCGTGGCAGATTTTGGGATCGGCGACAATGTACTGTCCGAACTCGGTATGTTTATGGCCTTTCATCTCGTGTTCCTGTCGTGAGGTTTGTGGACTACAACTGACATATCGTCCGCGCCGAAACAATCAAGCATGGCGGAAAGAAAAAAGGGCGCGCTCCAATAGTACGCCCCTTTCTCTTCACAACACTGATAATCGGCCCGGTTCCTTAGCCCCCGTATTTCGCGCCGATCTCTTTCAACGTCAGCGGTTCGGCCTCGTTTTTCAGGCCCGCTTCGATGACTTCGCCCACCACCACCGTGTGGTCCCCATATTCGTGAAAGCCGATCACTTTGCACTCCACCCACGCGGGCGCGTCGCTCACGATCGGACAGCCAGTGGTCGGACCATTCTCATACGCGAACCCGCCCATTTTGCCGCCTTCGGGCTCCACATGTTTGAAGAAGGCAAACGCCTGTCCTTTCTGTCCGGTGCCGAGAAAACTTAGGGCGAAGGTCTTGGCATTCTTCACTAGTCCATGCGCACCGGAGTCGCCTTTGACGCCCACCACCACTTGGGGCGGCTTGAAGGAACACTGCGTCGTCCAGTTCACCGTCGCCAGCGTCGTCTTGTCCCCGTCCTTGGCACCCAACACTTGGAGGCCGTAGGGAATCATCAACAACGCGGTCTTTTTCGCTTGCTCGTTCATGGTATCTCACTCCTTTCGGAAAAAACTGGGCAGACGATAGCCGCCCACCTTCCCGTCTGTCAACTCACGTCACCAACCTTGCTCCGCTGCCGGGAATTTGCTTAGATTCGCGCGCATTCTTAATGACGGACCGAGGAGGACAGCCAATGGCTCAATTTGTGAAAGTCGCCCAGACGAGCGACATCCCCGCTGGACAAGGCAAGTGCGTGGAAGTTGGGGATAAACGCATCGCCATCTTTAATGTCGATGGCGCCTATTACGCGATTGATGATATTTGCCCGCATCAAGGTGGACCGCTCAGCGAAGGAGAAATCAGTGGCACCACGGTTACGTGCCCCTGGCACGGCTGGGAGTACGATGTCGCCACTGGTGTGAACCGTGACGATTCAGATATCGCGCAAGAGAAGTTTGCCATCAAAGTCGAAGGCGACGATATTTTGGTCGAAACATGACAACCCCTTTGCTCACTTGGCACGAAACCCACGGCGCGCATGTCATTGACGACCGTGGGATCGCGCTGCCCGCCCATTTCACCGATTCCTTGCGCGAATACCACGCGGTGCGCGACAAAGTCGGACTCATTGATGCCTCGTTCCGCGTGTCACTGTGCATGACGGGCGAGGACCGCGTCTCGTTTCTGCAAGGGATTGTCTCCAACGACATTAAAGCCCTGCGTCTAGGTGAGGGCTGTGCCGCGACACTGCTCACTGAACAAGGCCGCCTGGTCGCGGATTTGCGGGTCTATGCGCTGGAGTCGGCGCTACTGATTGATGTCGATGCGCGCATCAAGGACAAAGCGCTGGACACCTTCTCGCGTTTTATCATCGCCGATGATGTCGAACTGGAGGACTTGAGCGAACAGTACATGACGTTCGCGCTGCAAGGTCCATTGGCCACCCACGTGCTCACTGCCGCGGAAGTCACCCTCTCTTTGGTGAAAGCGTTTCAACATGGCGTCGCGACGATCGACGGCGCTGCCGTCCACATCGCGCGCGCGGATGACACGGGTTCGGATGGATACGATCTCTTCGTTCCGCGGGCGCATGCTGAACACGTGTGGCAAACGCTCGTGCGGGTTGGTGAACCATTCGGACTACAGCCCGTCGGCATGACCGCGCTGAATCTGCTGCGCGTCGAGGCGGGGATTCCGTGGTATGGCGTCGATATGGACGAGAGCCGCATCGTGTTGGAAGTCGGACTGGAACACGCCATCAGTTTCAAGAAAGGCTGTTACTTGGGGCAAGAAGTCGTGGAGCGCGCCACCGCGCGAGGCCATGTCAACCGTAAATTGAGCGGACTGCTGGTGCACGGGGAAACGATACCCGTCAGCGGAGACAAACTGTTCCATGACACGCAAGAGGTGGGATGGATCACCAGCGCCATTGCGTCGCCACGCTGTGGACGCCCGATTGCTCTGGCCTACGTGCGGCGCGAACAGCGCGCGCCAGGCACGCAACTCCGCATTGACAGGCAAGGGACACCCGTGATAGCCGAAGTCACAACGTTACCGTTTGCTCGCTAACGCGGCGAACACACATTGAGATCAGGAGGAGTCTATGGCAAACCAACTTGGCAAACGTTACCTCTGCGAATCGTGCGGCACGGAAGTGCTGTGCAATAAGCCTGGGACTGGCGAACTCAATTGCTGCGAAAAAGACATGCAGTTGAAAGAAGCCAAACCGCTGCCGTCCTCGGACTAAGCGCCAGCGCGGCATGTCGTTTTTTATTAGCAGGGGCACGGTTCGCCGTGCCCCTGCTACTTTGTGCATTCCGTGGTGACCGCCGACCTGCTCTTGTCCGGCGGACGCGTGCAGGTAGAGACGCAACATATTGCGTCTCTACTACCCGCGCCTCTACTTGATCCCCCTTGTCCCAAGATCGAAGCTATCGCCATTTCTGGCGCGCATATTCTTGCCGTCGGCACTGAAACCGACCTCCGCCCTTTTGTCACCGCACGAACCCGTAGGCTTTCGTGTGCCGGACACACCATTCTTCCCGGATTTATTGACCCACATCTTCATTTGTTCGCGTGGGCCAGCCGCTTTTGTGGAGCGGACCTGAGCCGCGCGCGGTCCCTCGCCGATCTCCACGCCGCATTGGCTCAGCGACGCGCTTCCCTAGCCGATGGCGAATGGCTCCGGGGCTATGGGTACGACGAGTTTTTCTTGGCCGAGAAGCGACACCCCACCCGGCATGACCTTGATGCCGTTTCCCGGCAACATCCGATCCTCGTGCGCCATCGTACTGGCCATGCCGCCGTGCTCAACAGTGTGGCGCTACGCCGCGCGCATATTGACCAGCATTTCGTGCCACCTGGTGGCGGCATCGTTGCCCGCGACGCGAACGGTGAGCCGACTGGGGTCCTCTACGAACTGGAAGACTATCTGCGGACCGTCATTCCACCCCTGTCGCAGGTCGAGTTCATGGACGGCGTGCGACACGCGAGCAGTGCCTTGGTGCGGCTAGGCGTGACCTCTTTTCACGATGCCAGCGCGGGCAACACGGTGGCCGATGTCGAGATTTTTCAACGGTTGAGGAGCGAGGGGATCCTCAAATCAGATGCGACGGTCATGGTTGGCATCGCGGCACTTCCCCAGTTACTCGCCTCACGACTCACACCGTTCAATAACGCGGACCGGGTGCGCATCGGGAGCATTAAGATCATGGTGCATGAGGGGAGCGGGGAGATATATCCGCCACCAGAGGAACTGCGAGACATGGTCTGGCGGGTGCACCGAAGCGGGCTCCAAGTAGCAATCCACGCCGTAGAAGAAGGAGCGGTCTGGGCGGCACTGGATGCCATTGAACACGCACAGCAGCGCCTGCCACGGCACGATCACCGCCACCGCATTGAGCATTGCACGCTGTGTCCACCGCCGTTGATCGAGAAACTGGTCGAGACGGGCAGTGCCGTCGTGACGCAACCGGGGTTTCTCCATTTCTATGGTGAGGAGTATGCCGCGGAGATTGACCCGGATATTCACGAGTGGCTGTACCGAACCAAGAGTCTTCAGGCGCGGGGCATTCCGGTGGCTGGAAGTTCCGATTGTCCGATTGCTCCGCTCGCTCCATTCGTGAGCTTGCAAACGGCCATGACGCGGCAATCGCGCGGTGGCATTGTCTTGAGTCCACAAGAACGATTGTCGCTGCATGAAGCCTTACCGCTGTTCACCACCGCGGGGGCATGGATCGGATTCGCTGAGAACAGCACGGGGTCGATCTCGCCGGGGAAACGGGCGGACCTGGTGATTCTTGATGGCGATGTGGTGACCACCGCGACCCACGCTATTCATGCGCTCAAGGTTACGACAACCATTGTCGGCGGAGAGATTGTGTGGTCTGATTCGGAGGACCAATGAGGGATTGAGTCATCGGGTGATTGGGTCATTGAGTCATTGGGAAATCAAGAACGACAGATGAAGCTGCCAAACCCCGAACACGCGGTCATTGCGCCGGATAAACTCGTTCACTATCTTCTCAACACCGAACATACTCGAGGCAAGCATAAAGCACGCTTGTTGCTGGACTTTGGCTACGATGTCGATAACTGGCAACAATTACATGCTGACATTCTGCGTTTTCATCTGCATGCCGATATCGAAGTGATGCGACAGACTCCATACGGTATACGTTACGAGATTCGCGCTCCCTTGCAGACTCCTCATGGGCGCATGCTGACGGTTCGAACAGTCTGGCAAATGGATGAAGGAACGGATTTCCCGCGACTCATCACACTTTTCCCGGATTGACATGCTTCGGAGGAACTATGGATTTCACTCTCTATACAGAAGTCATCCTCGTGCGGGACGTGCCTGAAGAAGGAGTTCGCGCGGGAGATGTTGGTGTCGTGGTCGAGCGACATGATGTCGTTGGACGCGAGACGGGGTATAGCGTGGAGTTTTTTGACATGCTGGGCAATACGGTTGCCGTGGCGACCGTTCCCGGTAGCGTCCTGCGTGCCCCAACACATACCGACAGACCAGCCGCCCGTGCCAATTCAATCACTGCGTAAGCCTTCCCACGCACCACGTTTCATCCCATGTCATTCACCGCCGTCCTCTACGAAAAAGAAGGTCCGCTCGCGATTGCCACGCTCAATCGTCCAAAGAGGATGAACGCCTACAACGTCCAGATGCGGGACGACCTCTACCAGATTCTGTGCGCCATCCGTGACGATCCCGAAGTCCGCGTGATGATCCTGCGCGGTGAAGGTCCTGCTTTTTCCACTGGTGGCGATGTCTCGGAGTTTGGTTCGGCTCCGTCGCCCACCCGCGCCCGTGAGGTTCGTTGGCAACGCAATGTCTGGGGCACGTTGCTTAGTCTCCCCCAACCCACTATCGCCGCCGTGCATGGCTTCACCGTTGGTGGCGGTATGGAAATGGCCTTGCTCTGTGATCTCTGTATCGCCGCCGATGACACGGTATTCTTCCTGCCCGAGACCACGTTGGGCATGATTCCCGGCGTGGCGGGCACCCAAACCGCGCCGCGTGCCATTGGGCTCGGTCGGGCACTGGACATGGTGCTCACCGGCAAACGGGTCAATGCTCAGGAAGCCTATCAAATTGGTTTGGCGAATCGGGTCGTCCCACGCGAGACCCTCTTGACGGCAGCCAAAGCTCTAGCGTACACACTGGCAAAACACGACCCCAGGGTTCTGGCCCTGGCCAAGCAAGCCATCCGTCTCGGCACGGATCTCAGCCTTGCCGACGGCCTTCAGCTTGAACAACGAATCTTCGCGCGGTTGTAAGGAGCAACGATGAATACGGCGAATTTCTTGAGCATTCCTAGCATGATGTTTCCCGACCAGGAAATTCTGGTCTTCGATGGTAATCGCTTTACTTACGGCCAAGCGCTCGACCGGGTGCGCAGACTGGCCATGAGCCTCCGTGACTTAGGGGTCAAACCAGGGGATCGGGTCGCGACACTGCAAACGAATTCCAACCAGTTTATTGAGTCCTACTACGCTACCGCAACCCTCGGGGCGACCTTCGTTCCGCTCAACTATCGCGCGAAGCAGCCGGAAATCGAATACATGGTGACCGCCGCCGATGTGAAAGTCCTTTTCATTGGCTCACGCTATGTCGATGTCATTAAACAGTTGCAGCCAAAATTCACGAGCGTCACTCATTACGTCTCCATGGAAGCTCGCTATCCTGACATGTTGTACATTGAAGACTTGATCGACAAAGGCTCTTCAGAAGATATGGAAGACGCCGAAGTCGAGGAAAGCGATGTAACAATCCTGATGTACACCAGCGGCACCACGTCACTGCCGAAAGGGGTGATGCTCACCTACGGTGACTTCACGAATTATGTGGTGGGCACCGTCGAACTGGCGGACGGCTCCGAGCGCGGCACTTCGCTGCTGTGCGCGCCGCTCTACCACATCGCTGGCACAGCGAACATTATGACCGCGATTTGGGCGGGCCGGAAAATCGTCATCCTGCGACAGTTCGAGACCAAGGACTGGCTCAAGGCCGTGCATGAGGAAAAAGTCACCCATGCGTTCGTCGTGCCCACCATGATGAAGCAGCTCATTGACCATCCTGAGTTTTCACAGTTCGACATGTCGAGTCTCCAGAATTTATCCTATGGCGGCGCTCCGATGCCATTCCCGGTCATCCGTAAAGCCATTGAGTCCTTCCCCAAAGGTACCGGCTTCGTGAATGCGTTCGGCCAAACCGAAACGACCTCCACACTGACGGTCCTGGGTCCAGAGGATCATCGCCTTGATGGCCCGGCGGCGGAAGTCGAGCGGAACCTCAAGCGCCTCACCTCCGTTGGCAAGCCGCTGCCCGACGTCGAAGTGCGAATCGTTGACGAGGACAATAAGCTAATTGCCGCGAATGAGATTGGCGAAGTCGTGATTCGTACCCCTCGCATCATGAAAGGCTACGCCGGGCAGGAAAGCGCCACGGCGGCGTTGCTTGATGCCGATGGCTGGCTGCATACGCGCGACATGGGCTATCTTGATGATGATGGCTACGTGTATCTCGTGGGTCGTAAGGACGACATCATCATTCGTGGTGGCGAAAATATCGCTCCGGCGGAAATCGAAGCCGTGCTGCATGCCCATCCGGCGATTGATGAAGCGGCGGTGATTGGCGTGCCCGATGTGGACTGGGGGCAAAAGATCGCGGCGTTTGTCGCGCTGCGGCCTGGCAAAACGGTTTCTAGTGAAGAGCTGTCCGAGTTCTGTCGTCAGCGGCTCGCGAGTTTCAAGAAGCCAGAGCTGATTCGCTTCGTCGATGCGTTGCCCAAGAACCCGCTCGGCAAAGTGCTCAAGAAGGAACTCAAGGCCGAATTCGTCGAGTAAGGTGGGGGCAAAGTCCAAAGTCTAAGGTCCAAAGTCTAAGGTGAGCGTCAATGACAGACATTCCCGCCGCACCACTTTCGTACACGAAACGGGGCACGGTTGCCTGGTTGCAACTGTGTAGCCCCGCGAGTGGGAACTGCCTAACCCCGGACATGGACGCGGAGCTGGCCGCCTTCTGCGCGAACGTGGACGAGGATGAGCAGGTCAGTCTCCTTGTTCTCGCGGGAAGCGCGGATGTGTTCTGTTGTGGGCTTGATGACGGTAGCGAAGAGAGCGCTTCCGCGGCGCAAACGATACGTGCGCGATTCGGTGCTTTGCAAAGTCCCAAGGCGCTGGCGGCGATCACCAAACCCACGCTGGCGGCGATCAATGGTGATGCGTTGGGAGTTGGATTAGAGCTGGCGCTGGCATGCGACCTGCGGATCGCGACCGCGGCGGCGCGCTTTGGCTTTCCTCAAATAGCCGACGGGCTCACGCCTTGTGGTGGTGGCACGCAGCGGTTGCCACGCATTGTCGGTCAGGCGAAAGCCTTGGAACTCATTTTGACGGGCGAGTTGATTGACGCGACGGAAGCGCAACGGATCGGGTTGGTGTCCGAAGTCAGACCGGAGAGCACTTTCGCGACGCGCGTTGACGAGATAATACAAGGACTGCTGGGGAAAGGCCCCATTGCGCTGCGGTTAGGCAAAGAAGCCGTCCTCAAGGCAATGGACCTGACGCTCGATCAAGGAATGCGGCTGGAAGAAGACCTCTACGCGCTGCTGCAAACCACTCGTGATCGCGCGGAGGGAGTACAGGCATTCCTGGCGAAACGACAACCCACGTTCACTGGACAGTAGGAATATCAAAGAGGAGGAGTGATTCATGGCAAACCAGATTGGGAAGATGTACCTCTGCGGCAAATGCGGCTCGCAGGTCATTGTCACCAAAGGTGGCACCGGTGCGATCAAGTGTTGCGGCGGCGAAATGCAAAAGAAATAGTAAGCGTTTAGTGTTCAGCCGTCAGCTTTCAGCAAAAACAAGGAAACGGCCATTCTCGGGGCTTTGGTTCGTATCGGAAGTTGGGCAAAGTCTTCCAGGTTTCTCTGGCTGACTGCTGAAAGCTGATCGCTGATAGCTAAACGCTTACGCCTGTTCCCCCTTCCCGCAACTCAACTTTCCCCATCCGCTGAGAAAACCAGTTGCGGCTGCGGTGCGCCGCCGCTATTATACGTGGACTCGTAAGGTCCAAGATCGCAATCTTTGAAGGATACACAGCATGCCCGCACCCATTACCGCATTGGAAATTGAGTCGATGATCCTCACCGCGCTTCCTGACGCTCGTATTCAAGTGCAGGATACCACCGGCGGTGGTGACCACTATGAAGCGATGATTGTCTCGCCCGCGTTTGTCGGCAAAACCCGCGTGAATCGGCACCGTATGGTCTACGGCGCGCTGCAAGACGCCATGAAGGAACGGATTCACGCGCTCGCGCTTATCACCATGACCCCAGAGGAGCTGCAACAAGAGCAGGCTTCGCAAATCGTCAACATTCAGTCCACGAAAACCCACTAAGACAGAAGGAGGAACTCTTGATATGGCAGATGCAATTCAGGCCAAGATTGAAGAACAGGTCAAAGGCAACAAAATTATCCTATACATGAAGGGAACGCCGAGTTTCCCGATGTGCGGCTTTTCGGCGGCCACCATTCAGGTGCTCGACTCCTACAACGTGAAATACGAGAGCGTCAATGTGCTGGACGACCCAGCCATTCGCGATGGCGTGAAGCGCTACTCTAACTGGCCGACGGTGCCGCAACTGTACATCAACGGAGAATTCGTTGGTGGGTGTGACATCGTTCGTGAAATGCACGCCAAAGGCGAATTGGAACCCTTGATTCGCGCCGTGCAAGCCTAACCCTGTCCTGTCCGTTGTTCTCCCAGGGGGACGTATTCAACGTCCCCTCCTTTCCCCTTTCTTCTTGCCCCCGAATTGATTACAGTCTGGCGTGTATCAACGCAGGCCGCTGTTGTTGCTGGCCCCCGCGCGGGGTTCACGCTACGTCTCAGCGATGTTTTTGTCTCAATCAAATTCAGAGGAGGTGTTCCATGCAGGCCCTCGACAACATTCGGATTCTTGACTTGACGCAATTTGAGGCTGGCCCATCATGCACCGAGTTGCTCGCGTTCTTGGGCGCGCGGATCATTAAGGTCGAGTCCCCCAAAGGTGGCGATCAGGGACGCACCCTGCTCAACGATGGGACCCGGCTCGATTCCTACTATTTCCTGCTGCTGAACGCCAATAAAGAGAGCATCACCCTCAACCTCAAGAGCGAGAAGGGGAAGCGCATTTTCCTAGAGCTGGTGAAACAGGTGGACGTGGTGATGGAAAACTACGCACCGGGAGTGATGGCCGGTCTCGGATTGGGCTACGACACACTCAAGGCCGTGAATCCACGGGTCATCTCCGCCACCATCAAGGGATTCGGAACGTATGGTCCGTACAGTGGCTACAAGAGTTTCGACCCCATCGCCCAAGCCACCGGCGGCGCGATTAGCATGACGGGAACCCCCGATGGTCCTCCCGTACGACCCGGTCCGACTATTGGTGATACTGGCACCGGCGTCCACTGCGCGGTTGGCATCCTGTCCGCGTTGTGGCAACGCGAACGCACCGGCGAGGGGCAACAGGTGGAAGTGTCGATGCAAGATGCCGTCGTCAACTTCTCGCGCGTCGCGACCATGAGCCATTACGTCACCCACAAAGCCGCGGCCCGCACGGGCAACGATCCCGCCCGGCTCTCACCAGCGGCGTTGTATCCGTGTCATCCCGGTGGTGCCAACGACTACATCTACTTGATCGCGACCTCACGAGAGATGTGGGACAACATCCTCACGGTGATTGGTCGCGCGGATTTGATCGGTGACCCACGGTACACCGAGATCGCCGAACGGAACAAACATGGCGAGGAAGTGTACGCCATGATCCGTGCGTGGACCCAGCAACGCGGCAAATTCGAGGTGATGGAGACGATGGCCAAGGCCGAAGTGCCCTGTGGCGCGGTGTTCGATTCGCTTGATGTCCTGACCGATCCTCACCTGAAAGCGCGAGACATGATCGTCACGGTTGAGCACCCGACTCGCGGCGCGGTGACCATGCCTGGTTGCGCCGTGCAACTGTCGCAGTCGCCACGAGAAGTGCGGCCAGCGCCGTTATTGGGGCAACATAATCAGAACATCTACCAGGAATTGTTGGGCATCACTCCAGGGGAACTCGCGGAACTGAAAACCGAGGGCGTCGTGTAAGCGAGGAGAACTGAGGGGATACGCCATGTCAACGCAGACTGCTTTTGTTTCGACGGAAACTTTCACGCAGAAGGAGTTCAAGCACTGGCTGGATGAGCGTCCGGCATCGGACATCAACCATTACGAGTTATTGCGGGGGAAGATCATCATGAACCCACCAGCCGGATGGCCGCACGGGTCGGTCGAATCGAACATTCATACACCTCTGGCAACTTTTGTTCGTGCTCACGGACTTGGGATCATGCTCGGCTCCAGTGCTGGCTATGATCTGCCTTCCGGTGACACTGTTGAACCCGACATCTCCTTCATTGCTACCGAACGATTGACGGCTGGCCCAGCGCCACAACCAGGGAAATTCGTGCGCATCGTTCCCAATTTGGTGGTGGAGATTCTCTCGCCCGCCACGGCACGAAGAGATCGCACCGAAAAGAAAGCGATTTACCAGGAAAACGGCGTGGAGGAGTATTGGCTGGTCGATACCAAGCGCCGCGAGATCACGGTCTACACACTCACGGGAAAACGCTTCGGCCGTGGGAAGGTGTACACCGCGCGCGACCTCCTCTCGTCACGCACGCTCAGCGGTTTTACGCTGCGGCTCAGCGAAGTCTTTGTCTAACGCCGATGCACGAAGAGGTGACGTATGCAGGCCCTTGACCACATTCGGATTCTCGACGTACCGCAGATTGAGGCTGGCCCCTCGTGTCCCGAGTTGCTCGCGTTTTGAGGTGGGCGGGTTGAAGAATCTCAACACGAACTTGGTTGGCCAACAGTATGTTTTGGTGCCGCCGCAAGAACTCGTAGAAGCATACGATAAACAGGCAAACGCGTGGTTCTCAAGGATGCGTTATAGCGGCATTGAGTCGCGCACCTTCGCCGCAGTGCGCGACATGCTGCTGCCCAAGCTCATCTCGGGCGAAGTGCGGATCAAGGGCGGCGTCAAGTTGTTGAAGGAGGCGACAGAGTGATCATCACGGAGAACCAACTCGACGAGTGGGTCCGCGGCAACGCGAGAGACGCTCAGGGAGTGATCGTAGAGCTTGTCTGGCGCTTGGTGGCTGCTTCGTCTCCCAGACCGAAGGAGCGCCGCTTTCCGCTAGGTGACAGCATTGGGCAACACGGTTCCGATGGACTCTTGAATGTGGATCTCGCATTCGATCCGTTCGTGCCAGAGGGCCGCTCGTTTTGGGAGATAGGAACCGGGCTGAAAGCCGGTGCTAAAGCTACATCCGATTACGGCGATCTGGTTGTAGCAATACCGGAAAGTATCCGGATCGAGTCCACCTTCGTGTTCGTTACGCCCCTCTCCGGTCGGAGAGACTGGGAGCATACATGGAAGGAGGATGCGCAGGGAGCGTGGATCGAGAAACGTCGCGCGAAACAGGAATGGCGGGACGTTCGAGTCATTGACGGAACGAAGCTCGTCGACTGGGTTCATCAGTTCCCGCCAGTTGAGCTTTGGCTTGCACAGAGGACAATCCACGTGCCCGACCAGCAGCTCGAAACACCAGAGCAGTGTTGGAACTTGATTCGCACAATCGGAGAACCGCCACCCCTAACCCCTAAGCTGTTTCTCACGGGTAGGGACGACGCTTGCGCAAAACTCAAGGAAGTAGTCTCTGGGACTGCGGTTCAGCTCAAGCTCGAAACGCATTTTCTGCTTAGGTAGTCGACTTTGTGTCGGCATACCTGGCCGACCTAGACACTGACAATCGCGCAGACGCTGCCGGCCGCTGGCTTGTTGTTTCCGGCGTCGACGCGTGGAACGCGATCGTGTCTCAAAAGGAGAAGCTCGTTCTGATTGCCGACCCGGCGCTTGATTTGAGCGGCGAGACAGGCACGAAGCTCATCCAGAAGGCCCGAAGGGCTGGTCATGCGGTGATCTTCGGCGGTCCAGCTGGCGGCATACCTGACCCTGCAAGTGTGCCGCTACGAGCGCCGCGATCACATCAGGTACGGGAGGCCCTGGAGCAGGCAGGGTATAGTGAGGAGCGGGCTCGGACGTTGGCCCAAAAGAGTGGTGGCCACCTTGGCTCGTTGCTCAGGTGCCTTCAGAACCTCGCACTGCTGCCTGAATGGGCTGAGGGCACTGTTGCCTCGGAACTGGCAATCGCGGCAGTTCTGGGAGCCTGGACCGAGAAATCAGCGGCCGACCGCGTGATTGCGGAGGGCCTATCGGGAAACTCCTACGGGGAGGGGATCGGGAAGATGCGTGAGGTCGCGCTTCACCCAGGCACTCCCCTAACTCAGCGGGACGGCAACTGGAGGTTCGCTGCACGTTATGAAGGGTGGTACGCGCTGGGTCCCAAACTCTTCGATGAGCACTTGGGCCGATTGCAAGTCGCAGCGACTTCCGTCTTGACGGAGAAGGACCCCCAGTTCGAACTCCCGAGTGACGAGCGATACGTATCTAGCATTCATGGTAAAGTTCTTGCGCATTCACGTCTCTTACGAAACGGTCTCGCGGAGTCGTTAGCGCTACTCGGAAGCCATTCGAAAGCACTTACCTCGTGCACGCTCGGCAAGGCCGAGGTAACGGCGATCCTAGCCGTCCGCGAAATACTCGCCGACGCTGACTGGGAGCGTTGGGCCAGCCTTAACGATCTGCTTCCTCTTCTTGCCGAAGCCGCCTCGGGGGAGTTTCTCGACGCCGTAGAGAAAGCGCTTATCCGTACGCCGTGCCCCTTCGATCTGATATTCGCCGAAGAGGGCGACGGTGTCATGGGCCGCACCTACATGAGCGGGGTGCTCTGGGCTTTGGAGACACTGGCTTGGGACTCGGATCAGCTAAGCCGCGTAGTGATCTGTTTGGGAGAGCTTGCCGCGCGGGACCCAGGTGGGCGTTGGACTAATCGTCCGGCCAACTCTTTGACCACCATTCTTCTGCCATGGCTGCCGCAGACATGCGCCCCGGTCGCGAAGCGCGCCGCAGCTGTGTCAGCGCTGCTCGCTGAGCTTCCTGACATAGGGTGGAAGCTGCTCGTAAGCCTTCTTCCTCAATCGCACTCAATGTCATCTGGCACCCGCAAGCCGGCGTGGCGCGAGACCATTCCAGAGGATAGGCCGAAGGGGGTAACGCAGGGCGAATACTGGGAACAGATCGCGCTTTACTCAGAGCTGGCCATCACTGCTGCCAAGAGCGACCGCAAGAATCTTGCTGAGTTGATCGATCAGATGGGGAACCTTCCTCCAGAGCCACAAGCGCAGCTGCTGTTGCATCTCGGGTCCGACGCCGTGACCAAGTTGCCGGAGGCCGACAGGCTAAGTCTATGGACTGAACTCGTCGATCTAGTCACGAAGCACAGGAAGTTCGCTGATGCCAGATGGGCGATGCAGCCCGAGCAAGTCGACAGGATTGTCGCTGTCGCTGACCGCCTCGCACCGGACGCCCCGGCGTTTCGCCACCAGCGCCTCTTTAGCGAACGCGATTCCGACCTGTACGAGGAGAAAGGTAACTACGAAGATCAACGCAACGCACTTGAGCTTCGTCGTCAAAAGGCCGTGGAAGAAGTTGCTGCGAATGGGGGCGCACAAGCGGTTATCGAGTTCGCAGCCGCTGTCCAGTTGCCTTGGCGCGTGGGGATCGCCTTTGGCGTTGTGGCAGGCCAGGAGGTCGACCAGATCGTCCTGCCGGGCCTGCTGGAACCTGAGCAGAAAAAGATTGCTCAGTTCGCGGGAGGGTTCATCTGGAGCAGATTTCGCGTCGCTGGCTGGCTCTGGGTCGACGGCATCGACACGATACGATGGACCTCATCGCAGATCGGACAGTTCCTCTCCTTCCTGCCCTTCGCCCCAGGCACGTGGGAACGCTCCGAGCGTCTTCTTGGAGCTGATGAGGTTGCGTACTGGAGCATAGCAGTTTTCAAGTGCAAACGATCTCAGATATAGTGAGAGTATGAAAGCCTATCCGCAAGAATTACGTAGTCGGGTG
>JANMSE010000094.1:0-5228 GCA_031389045.1 Deltaproteobacteria bacterium
CGCATGGCCGAGGTCGGCATCTTACCGCAAGAAGCCCGGGTAGAACTGATTGAAGGGGAGGTGATCGATATGCCGCCGATCGGAAGTTTCCATGCTGGAACGGTCATATATCTGGCTAACCGATTGACGTATGCGGTAGGAGATAGAACAATCGTCTCTACTCAGAATCCCATATTTCTTGACGTACACTCCGAACCCCAGCCAGATGTTACGCTGTTGCGCCCCCGCGTGGATTTTTATCGTAGCACTCATCCCACTGTTGCTGATGTCTTGTTAGTGGTGGAAGTGGCCGACTCCACGCTTGCGTACGATACGCAAATCAAACTGCCTCTCTACTCCCGTCATCACGTTCCGGAGGTCTGGCTAGTCGATCTTACCAACCAGCGACTGAGCATTCACCGCTCCCCTATGGCTTCCGGGTTTCAGGATGTCCAGCCATATACCAATCTCTCCATCGTGAGCCCATTGCTCTTGCCAGGGATCACGGTCGATCTCTCTGATCTGTTCTGATGCCATCGAACAATGCTCACCCGCGGTGAAGTTGGTGCTCCCTTTTGATACCGGTATTGCCGGTCAACCTGATGCTGTTCACTTTGCGGGCAGGCATGCGAGTGCTGCGCAAAGTTAGACGGCCTCCTTGAGCTTCCCGGTCACAAACTTATGCAAGGTGCTGGCAATGAGTGTCTGATACGGAACTCCTTCCATGACGGCCCGCTTTTGCAGCTTTTCTAGATCTCGGGAAGAAATGCGAATGTTAATGCGTTTATCCTTCTGGAGGATTCTTCTGGCGACGGCTTCCAAGCTGCGCTTTTCTGCTCGGAAATTCTGAATGCTCTCGAACTCTCCGCGTTCAAAATCAGCTAGGATCTGCAATTCCTCTGCGTCCAATTTCAACGGATTGCGACTCATCCCAAATACTCCTTCATTGCTTTCCGGCTTGGAATGATGGTCTTTAGGAAGCGGACGCCTCGTTCCTTGACGTAGGGTACCAAGTAGACGTAGCCTTCCATGTTGAGCACGATAATGTTTTGTTTCGGATAACGAGCTTCGTTAGGATGTTTGATCACATCGAGCACGTCTCCATTCTGGATATGAAAGACAACCTCCTCGAAACTCACGCCACGAGCGCTTTTCAAGAACTCATTCTTCTCATCATTCCAATCAAAACCACTCACTCAAGAGACGATTTCATCACGTGTGCCTTGTGTCAACAGCAGGAATGGCAGAGAGAGTTGCCGTATCTCGCCCAGCTTTAGCCGTGAAGGCGTGAACGCGCCGCTGACCGCGACTGAACCCGCTTGCGCGCCTTCGTTGGCTGCAAACGCTTGTGAGGCTGTCCGTTATTTGCCGCTGGCTCTCGTTCGTCACCTGGTAGGGGAGGAACATCTGGCACCCGCGCCAAAATACGGGCAAATGCCGCTGGGTCCGCCCGTCGGGCGCGCTCTTCGCATCACAACAACTGGCTTGCAGGCAGGCTAACAAGACAATGACCCGACGAAAGACTTGAGTATTGCCGGCATCGTTCAAGCAATACAAAATCTCGTCAATGCCGAGATGCCCATTTCTGGTCAGTTTATTTCCCTCAATGCCTGGCGGTATGCGGCGAAAAAAGGTGGAGATTGAAGCCGAACTCTTCCGAGATCTGCGGAGTTGTAACGGCTGTCGCAAAAGGGCGGCGGCCCCGTGCCCGGCGTCGGTTAGCTTGAGCCCTCAAGGCCGTCGTGGCTCATACTTATCATCCGACATCTACCCAGCGGTAAGGTCCGGCCACAATGCGGCTGGGGCAAAGCGTGACAGATGCCCGACATTGGTCGTGGCGATCACCACATCCGCAACCCCAATCGTCATGGCTTGAGCTGCCAAAATCACATCACCGTCCAGCGCCTTGTCCCCCGCGGTCGGCTGTCCCTGCTGCCGGGCCTGTGCCCAGAACACTGCCGCCCTTCGCATTGCCGCCGTGGTGAGGGACAGATACTCCAAGCGGGTGGCAAGGGCGTCGAGACGGGCAAGTCCTTGTTCTTTCTTGGCGCGCAGTAACTCCCGGCGGACTTCGTAGTCGGCAATCTCCGGCACGATCACACGAATGCCATGCGCTACTAATGTCTGCAACCATTGCGCGCAGGCAACGCTTTGTGGCGAACGTCGCGGATTGGTGACAAGGCCAAGAGGTCCGGTATCAAGGAGTACGACTTGGCTCACCAAGTGACACCCTTCAACTCTGGTGGAAAGAGTGGCCGGTCAGAGAGCCGGTCCTCATCAAGGGCGCGGATCAGGTACTCCCCGGTTTCGCGCTGTTCTTCGGGGCCCTCCTCGTCAATCCAGGTCTGGAGCAAAGTCATCAGCTCGGTTCGTCGATCGTGTGGCGGCAGCGACTTGTCGAGCAGGGCCACGGTGTAGTCGTCAAGCGAGAGTCCTCGACGCTGGGCTTCTTTTGCCAGGCGCTGTTCCAAGTCTTGCGGCAGATGAAGTGTAAGTGTCATTTGATCTTCTCCCCCAGCACAACGGTCGTGTTGATAACGCTCAGCCTCAGCCGCCGCCCAGCCGTTAGGTGAACTCCTCCTCAAAGCGCCTCCAGGAGATTCTGGTACGTCTGTTTAGGCAGATCAGGCAGATACACTTCGACTCTTGCCTTCTCGGATAGTGGCAACGAAACGCTCCTTTCGCTGCGGAAAGTTCTGCATACGGTTGAGGGATTCTTGTGGAGCAAGCTTCACGCGCTCCGGTCGTTCAATCTTCAGTTCGACGATTTTCGGTGGTTTCTTCGCCATCTGGTTGCTCCAGTGTTTCTCGCACCTACAGCTTTGACCGAGGGAGTCTTATAGCATCTGGAGATCTCGACTCCTATCACCCTCTGACGCCCGCTCAGTCAACTTAACATTCACCGCTCCCCTATGGCTTCAGGGTTTCAGGATGTCCAATCAAATGCCAATTTGTCCACTATGACTCCACTGCTATGGCCAGGGATCACAGTCGATCTGTCTGGTCTGTTCTGATGCCATCGAACAGTGATCACTCGCAGTGAAATGACATTGATCGCCCAGCTTCAGCCGCGCAGGCGTGAACGCGCCGCTGACCGTGACTGAACCCTCTTGCGCGCCTCCGTCGGCTGCAAACGCTTGTGAGGCTGTTCGTTACTTGCCGCTGGCTCTCGTTCGTCACCTGGCAGGGGAGGCACATCTGGCACCCGCGCCAAAATACGGTCAAATGCCGCTGGGTCCGCCCGCCGGGCGCGCTCTTCCAAGTACTCCTCGGTCAGCAAGGCTGCCATCTTTTCCGCCACTGCCGTGGTAATGAATTGATTGATGGATATGGACTCTTTCGCCGCCAACTCACGCACCTTGCGATGCAAGGATTCCGGCAACCGCAAACTCAACATGCTCATAACGATTCCTCCAACTGTCGTAGGAACTGGCCTGGCCGCAAGATGTTCACCCCAAATCGTTCCGCGCCCGCAAAGTCGCGGACATTGTGAGTGATGATATATTGGCAACCGGCAGCGACCGCCACTTCAAGCACGAACTCATCGTCCGGATCACGTAACAAGGGACGCCACAGAAAGTGGATGAGCTGTCGTCTCCCTACGGCACAGAGATAATCGACGACCATAATCGCCTCAGCATGCCGTAGCCCCAGGCTGGCAGCCTGCCGCGTGAGGACTTCGTATTCAACGGCCAGAGGAACAGAAATAGCGATCTCAAACGTTCCCGCGCGCAGCAACTCGGTCAACCGAAAAGAAGCTCCTCGCCGAGATCGCAAAGCCGCCACCAGCACGTTCGTGTCAAGAACCACCCGTAACGCCATGCGGTATCGTATGCGATACCACACATTGCAACAACTTAACTTGCCGGCAGGCTAACAAGACAATGATTCGACGAAAGACTTGAGTAGTGCCGGCATCGTGCGGGCGATCCAAAATCTCGTCGATGCCGAGATGCCCATTGCTGGTCAGTTTATTTCCCTCAATGCTTGGCGTATGTGGCGAAAAAAGGTGGAGATTGAAGCCGAACTCTTCGGATCTCTTCGCAGTCTGAGGGTGCACGTGGGTACCGAATGTGTGAGTCCGCGCAACACCTTCTCCCATGAAATGACTGCGTGAAGCCCTACCGAACACATGCCGGTGATTGGCAATAGACGGTCCGTCCCAAGAGACTGGGGAGACTTCACGGACCTGGTCTGGCTGGCTACTGAAAGCTGAGAGCTGAACACTTATCATGCCCGCCGTCACATCCCGGAGGTGTAGCTGGTCGATCTGGTCAACCAGCGTTGCAGCGTACACCGTTCCCCTATGGCTTCAGGGTTTGCAGGATGTCCAGCCATCTCCCAACCTTTCCACTATGACCTCAATTTTCTTGTCGGAAGTCATGTACTTTGATTCCTCCCCTTCTGGCTGAGAAGACGACCGCGCTGACTCAAATCAGAGTTGAGATTCAGTTAGCTCCACACCCCCACACCACTGCTTTGGCTGAGTGTGTAGGTAGTTCCTTGCGGGCATTGGCCCGTAGCATCGACTGCAATGATTGCAAGAGGAGTAGTGCTCCCGACAGTTACAGAGACGCCAAGACTAGGAACAAATTGAGCTTGCGCTAAGGTGCCATAGGCGAGATTAGAGGAAAAGAATGCTTCCATTGCCGTGAATGCGTTCTTAGCATCCGCCATCGTTCGAGCACAGTAAGCAGTAGCTCGGTAGCGGGAAAATTGCGGGATCGCGATTCCCGCGAGAATACCGATGATGGCGACGACGACTAATAGTTCAATTAAGGTAAACCCTTTTTCATTGTTCATAACTTTCACTCCTGATTGACAAGATAAACGTAGCGCTACTATATAAAATGGAGCAACCACCATGCCAATAGTAAAAAACTGCGCGAATGTTGAAATCGATTGTTAGAGTGGATTTTCTGTGCAACCAGGTACCCTTAGACAGAATTGGTCGGGAAAAATGGGGATGCGTTAGAAGAGGAATGACAAAAAATGTCAGTTGTCCTGAGTGATTTATATCGAGTGGTCTGGAAGCTTTTTGTCGTTTTGCCACAAAAGGTATAGGTACGATGGAGAGCGCCATCTTTTGAGGAACCACTTTTTCCTGACTCACCTTACGCGGAGCCCTGCAGTGCGGGGGAGAGGGTCTGTAAGGTGGCGAAAGCGGAGCGGAGCGCATTGACGTAGAGTTTGGACTTCAGGGCAAAATGATTGAGGTTGGTCCTCATCTTCAACCGCTCCAATTTGAC
>JANMSE010000118.1:0-8509 GCA_031389045.1 Deltaproteobacteria bacterium
GATGCTCGGTGCGCTCGCCCAACCCGAGCCGTTCGAGCAGCCGTCTGGCGTGTGCCTTGCGCTGCTGCTTGGGCAGCCCGGCATAGACCGAGGGAATCTCGACATTCTCGCTCGCCGTGGCGCTGGCTAACAGATTGTAACGCTGAAAAAAGAAGCCAAAAGCCTCGCGCCGCAGTGTGGCCAACTCGTCCGGGGAAAGATGCGCGGCCTCTTTGCCCAGGACGTAATAGCTGCCGGACGTCGGGCGGTCGAGACAGCCGATGATGTTCATCAGGGTTGACTTGCCGGAACCAGACTGCCCCATGATGGCGACGAATTCCCCTCGCTGTATAGTCAGCGATGCCCCGTCCAGGGCGCGCACGATGGTATCACCATTGTGGTAATGCTTATGGATGTCGATGAGTTCAAGAATGGCCGTGGTCATAGGCGTGGTCCTCCGCCGAAGCGTCCCATCCCGCCACCTGGTGGCGTGCTCGCCCTCTGCGTATTGGTGGTCGGCGGGCGTTTGAGCAGAATGCTTTCTCCGCTCTCCAGTCCGGCCGTCACCTGCGCCTGCGTGCGCGTTTGTAGGCCGGCGTGGATCACGCGCTCCTCCGGACCGGATTCCGTCAATACGCGCACGCGATACGCCTTCCCTTTTTCGTTATCCTGTTCCGGGACGCGCTGGCTGAGTGCCTCCGCCGGAATCACCGGCACATTCTCCGCCTTGCCGAAGATGAAAAACACCTGCGCACTCATCCCAGTCATGAGTTGGCGACCCTCGTTCCGCACATCGATCAAGACGTGGTACAGCACCACGTCGTTCAGCACTTCCGGTGAGGGAAGAATCTGTCGCACCGTGCCTTCCCAACGGTGTTCGGCATCGCCCAACGTAGTGAAATGCGCGGGCATGTTTTCCTTCAGGCGCGTCACGTCTGCCTCGGCTACCTGAGCGCGTACGGTCATCAGATCGAGATTGGCAATCTGCAAGATGAGGGGCGCGGTCTGATTGGCGTTCAGTGTCTGCCCTTCACGGGCGGGCATAGTGGTGACGGTGCCTGCCATCGGCGCGTGAATTTTAGTGAATTCCAAATTCGTGCGGTTTCCTTGCAGGTTGGATTCGACCTCGTTGATCTGCGCGAAGGTCGCTCCCACCCGTGCCTCTGCCACCGCGGCTTCGGCTTCACTTTCCTGCAAAACCTGCTGGCTGACAGCATTGAGAGCGATCAAGTTCTGGTTGCGCTTCAGATTTTGTTTTGCCAGTATCGTTTGGGCTTTTTGTTCATTCACTTGCGCCTGCAGACTCTGCAACCGCGCCTGGTCCGCCTCGACTCGCGCTTCGTAGACGCGTGGGTCGATCTCCGCCAGCAATCGGCCTTTCGTCACCGTATCACCGATTTCGACATGGATTTGCTTGAGCTGGCCGGACACCTGGGTGCCAACGTCCACATATTCCTTCGGCTCTAGCTTGCCCTGTGCGGTGATGACCTCCTCAATCGTGTCCTGGGTGACGGCCACAGGACGAAACCGGTCTTCGCGCGGCTTCCGTGCCGCTCTAGCGAACCAGTAAAATCCTCCGGCGATGATGCTCACTGCGGCCACCAGGCTGATCACTTGCTTGCGGCGTGTTGGCGTATTCCATTGCATAGTGCTTTACCTATGGTTTCCTTTTCAGTTCTTGATACGAATAAAAGGGTGATAGTCTTCGCAAAAAACGCTGGGATACACCGGCGCTTTCGTCGTCGCTGCTCTGCTATTGGGATGGGCCGTCAGGCTCACCTGGGAGGCGAGGGTGGTGGACGTTTTAATACTTTGGCCAACAGTTGTCGTTGCTCTGGCGGCAAGTCCTTGGCGACTTCTTTGATGAGCTCCGCCATGCGTTTAGCTCTCTGGCCGTACAGGTCGTGAATCTTGCTCACCTGACGGTCATACGCGGTGCCATCGAATGGCTCAGCGATCAGTGTGCGGAGGGCCTCCTCCCGTGCTTCTTGAATCTGATTACGGAGCTGCTCATTGCCCTCGCGCATGCGCTCCATTTCCCTGCGAAACCGTACTCGGAGTGGCTCTGGCAATTTTTCGATCTCTTTCTCCATTCTGTCTTCACGAGATACGCCCTCATCGAAGCGGCGTGGTAACTCACCCAAAAGTACGCCGAGCAGAAAAACGTTGACAAGCAGAGAGGCAAGGAAGGTGAATTTCAGCTTCGCATTCATAACATATCCTCATCGCTGTAGAGAAAACTCTGGACAGGAATGAGGTCTGTCTCCTCCGCAGTGGTCGTATACTGCGGGACGGTGAAGCCAACGACAAAACCAACAATCAGGGTACTGACAAGTACGTAAGCAGGGCGCGGCAGGCGAAATTCGGCGAAGAGTCTCCTCACCCACTGTGTCAGAGAGACCGTCTGATTTTGCGGAATCTGCTGCGCCTGGTGGATGATCCGTTCCGCCAAATCTGGACTGGCGGGCTCGAACCGGCGAGCCTGGAGCAGCGCCTCCAATTTTTGCTCTTTTTGATCCTGAGTGTTGCTCATAGTGGCCTCATAAGTAAGCCTTCATGCGCTCTTTCAATGTGGCTTTCGCACGCATAATCAGCGATTGGAGCGCTTTCAGACGTACTCCTATCACCTCTGCTGCTTCTTGGTTGCTCAATCCTTCCTCGAAGCAGAGATTCAACGCCATGCGTTGCCGTTCAGGGAGCGCAGCAATCGCTTGTTCCAGCACGTGCTGTTCTTGCGTGCGTATCATCGCGGTCTCCGGAGTTCCTCGCTCATCAGCCAATGGCAGTTCTTCCTCCAGCGCCAACGGGCGTTTCTTCTTCTGCCAGTCGAGGCAGAGATTGACTACAATGCGATAAAACCAGGTGGTGAACTTACTGTTCCGTTCCGGTTGCCATCTCCCTGGAGCTTCCCATAATTTCAGGAAAGCGTCCTGCGCTATGTCCTCGGCTGTTTCCCGGTTGTAGACATAGCGATATGCGAGCCGGTAGAAGCGCTCGGTATGCCGTTGCACCAGCATCGCGAAGGCATCATGGCTGCCCTCTTGAATGAGCGCGAGTAGCGCATGATCGTCCTTTTCATGCCTCCCTGACACCATACTCCTGTTTCTTCATAGTTCTGACTTTGATTCAACATGGCACTTCTACGAGCACGCGCAATCCTTGATACGAATGAGTGGGGAAAAGTATTCGGTCTTGGAAATCGTTGCGGAAAACTTTGTGAGGAGTAGTCGAGAACGGATTCTCGGCGTCTTGACAGCAGAAAGATGAACAGGCACAAGACGCTGAACAAGCGCTTAATCATAAGTCAGCCAGAAAAACAGACTGGGCGAAATGGAGAAATGGGAAAACGGATTTCGGAAATTCCTCCTTTCGCCTCTTGCCCTTTTCACCTCTTCCCCCATGTTTTGCTGATGTCGGCTAACTTACAACGAAGGAGAACCCATGGGTGCACGTACCGGAAAAGCATATATCGAAGGGCTGCGAGATGAGCGGCGCGTTTACGTGAATGGCGAGCTTGTGCGCGATGTGACACGATACCGCCCTTTTCAGGGGGTGATCCGTACACTGGCCGATTTGTATGATCGCCAATCTGATCCGACCTACCAGCCGTTGATGACCACGCCATCGCCAACGTCTGGACAACCAGTGAGTACGTCGTTTGTCCTCGCCAAGACCCTGGACGAGATGGCCCAACGCGTCAACGGTGAACGCGCCCGGTGCGAATTGACGTATGGCTTGATGGGGAGGCTCCCCGATTTTATGAATGCCTTTGTCTCGGATACCGCGGCGATTCGCGATCTCTTAGGTCGCCAGAACCCGCGCTTTGGCGAGAACGCTTGGACTTACTATGAGCTGTGCCGCGAACGGGACCTGTGTTTGACGCATACACTCGTGGACCCGCAGATTGATCGCTCCAAAGGCGTCGAGGCGCAAGAGGCGTTGCGAGTGGTCAAAGAGACCGACGCTGGGCTGCTTGTCCGCGGCGCGCGTATGCTCTCAACGCTCGCGCCAGTGAGCGATGAACTCTGGGTCGGGCCGTACATGCCTCGTAAGCCTGGGGAAGACGACTACGCGTTGAGCTTTGCGATCCCGGTGGCGACACCCGGGCTGAAATTTATCTGCCGTGAACCCTACGATAGCGGGCAAAATCAGTTTGACCGCCCATTGAGCGGACGCTTCGACGAGGGGGATGCGATTGCCATTTTCGATGATGTGGTGGTGCCGTGGGAACGGGTCTTCGCCGCGCGTGATGTCGAGACCTACAATCTGATGGGTCCAGCTTTTCCGGGGTATATTACTCTACAAGCCGTCATTCGCGGCACGGTGAAATTGCGCTTCTTGGCTGGCCTGGCGTGCATGGTGGCGCGCGCCGTGGGCCGCACGCAAATGCCGCGCTATCAAGAAATGCTTGGGGAACTGATTGGCTCCGTTGAACTGGCGGAGGGATTGATCACCGCGACGGCGCACGATGTGCTGTATAACGCCAATCATCCGTTAGGGACGGAAGAGGCGAAAACCGAAGCGTCCGCATCCTCACGTGGAGTGATGCCCGGGTTGGGGATGCTTTTTGGTGTGTCTGGCCGTGGCATGGTCGGCATTACCGCGATTCGCTTGTTTTTTCCGCCAGCGATGGCGCGCGCGATGGAAATCCTGCGTCTGATGGGCAGCAGTGGCTTGATTATGACACCGACCGAGAAGGATTTCGCGCATCCTGACTTGCAAGAGCTGTTGCCGCGTCATCTGCGGGGGCGAGACCTGGAGGCGCGGGAACGGGTACGAATCATGAAGCTCGCGTGGGAGATGGTGGGCACGCAGTTCGGTGGGCGGCAATCGATGTACGAAGGGTTCTTCGCCGGTGATCCGATCGCCGCGCGCATTATCTATTACGGCACCCACCGCCGCAGGGAATGTGAGGCGTTAGTGCAACGATTGCTCGATTCTTCTGGGGATGCCACACGCAACACGTAACACGCACCTGTTTCATTCTTTGGAGCAATGATGAAATCGCACTGTCCCATACAATTCGTGGGGATTGATCACGTGGTGCTCTACATCACCGATAGTGAACGATCTCTTCAGTTCTATACCCATACCCTCGGCTTGACGGTTGAGCGGATTATTGAAGATTTGCAAATTTACCAGATTCGCTGCGGTCGGAATCTGATCGACCTGCGCGTTTTACCGCCGGGCAAGACGCTCGCGGAGAAAGAAGGACGTGGGATGGATCATCTCTGCCTGATGATGCAGGGGGACGTTGATGAGATCATCGCCTACCTCAAGGAACACCAGGTGCCGATCGTGTCTGGCCCCGTCGAATTATACGGCGCGACGGGGTTTGGCACCTCCATGTACGTTCTAGACCCGGACGGACATACGCTGGAACTGAAGGCGAACCACGCGCAGTATCCGATACGCACCACGGCGAAAGAGGCGATGGCGGGGGTGAGCAGGCCGCCGAAAAAAACGTAGTCGGTGGCTGTGGTTGAGACCAGGTCGTGCGAGAGGCGATTACCCGCGAAATACCTTGGCGAAATCCACTTGAATTCCCTCACTTGTCACGATCTCTTCGTGAAAGAGTTGCTGACCGGTGTGATCAAGAACAAAGACACTTCTGCCGTATGGTTCAATAATCCATACGGCTTTCACTCCGGACTTCACCAACAGTTTGGCTTTGTCGAGAATTGGTTGTTCTCAGGTGCATTGTCGTGCACTCAGTCTGACCTTAATACTGTCGCAGTGATATGGGCAGCGTCTGTCCGTGGCAAGGATAGGAATTTTCACCGTTTGCATTGTACCGCGCGACGGGATTGGGCACCTCGTAATTAGCTTATAGCCTATGGCTTATGGCCTATGGCTCGTTCGCTACGCTCACTCTATGGTAAGAGGATTCTCGCCATAAGCCATAGAGCGAAGCGAGCCATAAGCCATAAAGCGAAGCGAGCCATAAGCTATAAGTCGAAACGAGAAAGGACCTCGATATGCAAAACGCAGAGCGCTCCGTTGTTCGGGTGATTCAAGCGCAACCAACCTCGGATGGCGCGGGTGTTAAACTCGCCCGGAGTTTGGGCACGCCAGCGCTGGACTATCTCGACCCTTTTCTGATGTTGGACGAATTTAAGTCCGACACGGGCACCGATTACATCGCTGGTTTTCCTGACCATCCCCATCGTGGGTTTGAGACGGTCACGTACATGTTGGCCGGAGCCATGCAGCATCGTGACCATAAAGGGAACGAGGGGAATCTGCGTCCAGGGAGCATTCAGTGGATGACCGCTGGGCGTGGGATCATCCACTCGGAGATGCCGCAACAGCAAGACGGACTGATGTGGGGATTTCAACTGTGGGTGAATTTACCAGCGGCGCAAAAAATGACCGCGCCTCGCTATCAGGACATCCCGCCAGAAGACGTGCCGAAAGTGGTGCTGGAAAGCGGCGTGAACATTCGCGTGCTGGTGGGCGAGAGCCACGGCGTGCGTGGGGCCGTGCAAGGGATCGCGACCGCTCCTTTGTATCTCGATGTGCGGATGCCCGCGCGGACGAGTTGCGCGCTGCCGGTCCAGCGTGGGCATACGGCATTCTGCTACGTCTTCGAGGGGGCCGGGACATTTGGCGCGTCAACACAGACTGTGACTCAACAGCAGCTCGCCGTCTTCTCTGATGGTGAGGTCGTCACCGTCAATACCACCGATACGCCGGTACGGTTTCTGCTGTTGGCGGGAAAACCTCTGCGCGAGCCGGTTGCGCGTTATGGACCGTTTGTGATGAATACCAAGGAAGAGATCGTCCAAGCATTCGAGGACTTTCGACAGGGAACGTTTCTGGCATAGCTATGACACCAGCAATTCGCGCGGCGGAAAAAGCCAAGATCACATTCGGAGGCCGGGTGGCGTAGCGAAGCGGAGCGCCCCGGATACCTCCACGCCCTCCGCAGCGGAGATTTGAGGGCCAAAGGCCCGACCTCATCCCAGCCTGGGGCACCGCCCCAGAAAACTGAAGAAGGCCCGCCCCAACCGCGTCGCCACCGATGGATCGGGCTTTCAGCCCTCGGGCGTGTGGGGTACCCAGAACCCTGGGGCGGTGCCCCAGGCTGGAATGGGACGGGCCTTTGGCCCTACACGCCATCGCCATGAACCCGCAACCGAACCTCCGCGCGACACCATGACGCGCGCCGTTGGCGGTGGAAACAAATTTGTTGGCCGGGTTCCAGGGGCGATGCCCCAGGCTGGAATCAGCCGGGCCTTTGGCCCTAAAAATCCCCAGGTGCAAATTCCCATTCCTCCTCGCCTGCATCTGGGGGGAAGAAACCGCCAGCGCCAACGGCGCGCTTCTATTCCAGCCTGGGGCACCGCCCCAGGAATATCGCCCCCAAATTCATGAGGGCTGAAAGCCCGATCCATTTCTGGGGCCGACGTGATGAAGCGGATCGCCGCGCCGATGATCGGTGGGATATTCACGTCGTTCATTCTGGAGCTGTTCGTGTATCCAGCGATCTTCGCGTTGTGAAAGTGGCGAGCGGAGGTGAGGCCACGGTGAGTGGGGCTCAGCGGTTGCCACGGGGTAGCACGTTTGCTAACTCTTGGGCTCATGGTGTTTGAGATCGAGTACTTCCATGAGCGAGTGCTTGCCGAAATTGAGTCGTGGCCGGTCGATGTCCTGGCGGATTATGCTCGATTGGTCGAGCTTCTGAGGGAACATGGTCCTAGCCTTCGTCTGCCGCATTCACGTGCTTTCGGTGATGGACTCTTTGAACTGCGCCCAAGGGGGCGCTCTGGAATCGGTCGGGCTCTGTACGGTTTTCTCGTCGACAAACGCATCGTGATTCTCCACGCCTTTCTCAAAAAGACTCAACAAACGCCGATGAATGATCTGCAACTTGCGCGTAAGCGCCTCAAGGAGGTACGGCATGGCCGACCTGAAATACCAACCCGTGCGTCATAAACATAAGGACTTCTTAGCGAAGGCGCACCAGCGTCCTGGCTTCCGTGAAGCGTATGACGAACTTGCTCTTGAATACCTGCTGGCCGACCAAATGCTCAAGGCGCGCACCAAGGCTGGACTGACTCAAGATGCGGTTGCCGAGCGCATGGGGACCACCAAGAGCGCGATTTCTCGACTTGAGGCGGCAGGCAGGCACGCTCCATCGCTGGCGACACTGAAAAAATACGCATCCGCCGTTGGTTGTGAGCTGCAAGTGAAGCTCGTGGCGCAAAAGGCGACATAGAGTCCTCACGCAAGATAGGCGCGGTCGATAATCCCGTCTTCAATCCACCGCAAGAGGATACTGCCAACGATCGTGGCGACATCGTCCGTGGGACCAAGGCACGGTTCACCGCCGTGCACACGGTGGCGAATACTCACCCGCGTGATCGCGGCCAAGGCGGCGCATTCGATGGTGTCCATGCTCGCGTGATAGACCGTGAACTCCCGCCGCCATGCGCGGAGTGTCGTGTTCTCATGAGGCGGAGGATCACTCCGCGTGAAGTCCTCGTTTTGCCACACCTGCTGGACTGGCCACGCGCAGGTGAGCACT
>JANMSE010000123.1:0-1659 GCA_031389045.1 Deltaproteobacteria bacterium
GATGTCGCCGCGGGCAAGGGCTATCCCGGTGCACCGATGTCGCCACGCGCGGCGACCTACAAAATTCCGATCTACGTTGGCGCCTTGGCGCTTGGGACGGTTGAGTTGGCGGCGGAGCTGGCGGATGGCGTGATGCTCTACCTATGTCCGATCAACCGCATGCCGAAAGTGCAGAACGCGATTGAACGTGGCGCGGCCAAAGGCGGGCGCAAGGCCTCGGCGCTGGATGTCACCACCGGTCTTCCGACGTGTATTAGTGAGGACATGAACGCGGCGATGACGGCGGCGAGAAACAATCTCGCCTTTTATGGGAGCCTGCCGTTCTACAATAAATTGTTCCAAAACAGCGGCTTCGTGAAGGAAGCGGCGCTGCTGGCCGAGGGCAACCCGGCGGGCGTGTCGGATCGTATGGCGGATGAAGTCTCGCTGATTGGTCCCCCGTCTCGGTGCCGCGAACGCTTGGCCGCGTTCCGTGAAGCCGGGATCCAACTGCCCATTATCACCTCCGTCCCCGTCGGCAATCAGAGTTATACCGAGGCCGTGCGAATGACGATCAAGACGTTTGCCTAAATAAGGACTGAGGACTGAGGGCTCAGGACTGAGGGGGGAAATACCTCAGGACCAGTTTATCCCTTTTCTTCCCCAGTCCTTTTACCTCAATCCTCAGTCCTTTTACCTCAGCCCTCAGTCCTTTCCTACTTGGGGATTTCCCACCGCTCCCCAATCGCCATGACCCGAATGGGATCGAGGCTGCCCCCCGCGGCCTCGACCACGCGCCGCAATTCACGGGGCGGCTCGTCAATCGGCTCGTCCGTCAGTTTGAACGTGCCCCAGTGACAGGGGACCAGCCAGCGCGCCTTCAGATCGAGAAACGCGCGGTACGCCTCGCTGGGGTTCATGTGTGAATAGCGCATCACCCACCGTGGCTCGTATGCCCCAATGGGGAGCAAGGCGACATCAATCGGCCCGAAGCGTTTCCCCACCTCGGTGAACCCGTGAAAATATCCAGTGTCTCCCCCAAAGTAATAGGTCCGCTCTCCTGACGAGATCACCCAGCCACACCACAGTGTCGAGTTTTGTCCCTGCTCAATGCGTTGCGACCAGTGTTGCACCGGCACGCACGTCACCTTCCAGCGCCCATGCTGCGCGGTCTGCCACCAGTTCAGCTCGACCACCGACTTCCGCCCCTTCTTGCGAAACCAGTCCGCTAATCCCATCGGCACGAACCACGTGACCGAGTCGGGCAGGGTCTCGACCGTGTAGGCATCAAGATGGTCGTAATGATTATGGGAAACGACGGCGAACGCCGATCCTGGAATCGACGAGATCGGCACTCCCGGCGGATGATGTCGTTTGGGAAGGAGCGCGCGGGTGTTGAACTGTGGGTCGGTGAGGAAGACGTCTTCATCATCGTGAACAACGAAGGTGGAATGTCCCACCCACGTGACGGAAGCGGAGTTTTCGGGGAACGCGAACGACGTTCCGTCATTCGCGACGCGGGGGACGTCCAACGGATCGCGCCATTCTCCACTATATGAACTTTGTGATACCGCCCAGCGAAAGATGGTGCTCCACTGTTTCTTTTGTGGCAGCCAGGGATTCAACCACGCTCCAGGTTCGCCATTGGGCGCATACAGGGAAGCGGAGTCCGCCGGAACC
>JANMSE010000129.1:0-7594 GCA_031389045.1 Deltaproteobacteria bacterium
GAAGAGCCTGCGACTGGACGGCATGGTCCGCGCCATCGAGGAGCAGACCACCAGCACCGCCGCCGACACGCTGGGTTTCGACGAGCGGTTGACGTTGCTGGTGCAACGCGAGGTGGCCTGGCGCGACGACCGGCGCGTGGCGCGGCTGCTCAAGGCGGCCAAGCTCAAGGTCAGCTCGGCCTGCGTGGAGGACATCAACTGGCGCGCCAGCCGCTCGTTGGACCGCGGCCTCATCGCCACGCTGGCCGGTGGCGACTGGCTGCGCCATGCGCGCAATCTGCTGATCACCGGGGCCACCGGTTGCGGCAAGACGTGGTTGGCATGCGCCCTGGCACATCAAGCCGCGCGCAGTGGCTTCTCGGTGCTGTACGTGCGCGCGGCCCGGCTGTTCGATGAGTTGCAGGTCGCCCACGGCGATGGCAGCTTCGGCCGGCGGTTGATTCAACTGGCCAAGCTCGATCTGCTGGTCATCGACGACTTCGCGATCTCGCCGATGGGCGCAGCCGAGCGCAACGACCTGCTCGAGTTGCTCGACGACCGGATCGGCACGCGCTCGACCTTGATCACGAGTCAGTTGCCGGTCAAGGCCTGGCACACCTACCTCAACGATCCGACGCTGGCCGACGCGATCCTGGACCGCGTCGTGCACAGCAGCCACAAGATCGAGCTCAAGGGCACCAAGTCCTTGCGCGACAACAACGGCGCCGCCGAGTTATGAACCTCAGTGCACATCCCCACACGGTCTGCTTGACCGAGCATGAGTACATGGCCCGCTCGGGGATGTGCTCTATTGTCGTGGCTGTGGACAGCCGGTCGAGCGCGATTCCGCCGAGTCGGTCTTTCGCAAGCTCTCCGCCTCGCGACCCGAAGGCACGCGCTTTTTGGTGACGTTCACCATCGCCGCGCCCGCCACTTTGCCGTGGGCCGAAATCCGCGATGGCCTGCTCCATTCGGGGTTTCATCGGTTGGTGGAGAATGGCCAGGTCCTCGATATTCAAGAGTTGTCGGATCGTCCGGTTCCCAATCAGGACCTGTTCACGGTGTTGGTGGATCGCCTGGTGCTGAACCCACGGAGCAAGAAGCGCCTGCATGATTCGTTCGAGCAAGCGTTTCGTTATGGGAAAGGGCGACTGCTGCTGATCTTTCCTGATGACGGCGACGCGGACTCCGCGGAGTGGCCATTCTCGGATCAACTGGAATGCGCGGTGTGCGGCATCACCTACAAAGACCCTATCCCCAACATGTTTTCGTTTAATAGTCCGTTGGGAGCCTGCGAGAGTTGTCGTGGGTTTGGGCGTACCATCGACCTTGATCTTGAACTGATCACGCCCGACCCCACGCTGTCGCTCAAGGATGGCGCGATTAAGCCGTGGCGCATCAAAGCCGCGCAATGGGAGCGGCGAGAACTGCTTGCCTTTTGTCAAAAACAGCACATCCCGACCACCGTGCCGTGGCAAGAACTGACCGAGCAACAAAAGAAGCTCATCCTTGATGGCGATGGGACCTACTATGGCGTGCGTGGATGGTTTCGCTGGTTGGAAGGCAAAACCTACAAGATGCACGTGCGGGTGTTTCTGGCGCGCTATCGTGGCTACTTTCATTGCACCGCGTGTCAAGGCGCGCGGCTCAAACCCGAGGCATTGCTCTACCGCGTTGGCGGTAAGACGCTCGCGGAGATCAACCTCATCAGTGTTGATACGTGCGCCGCTTTCTTTCGCGAGCTGCGACTTTCCACCTTCCAAGACCAAGTCGCCCACCTCATTCTCGATGAGATTCGTAAGCGGCTTCAGTATCTCGTCGATGTCGGGCTTGAGTATCTCACCCTTGACCGCCAATCGCGCACCCTCTCAGGCGGTGAGTTGGAGCGGGTCGATCTCACCACCGCCATCGGCTCGTCGCTGGTGAACACGTTGTACATCCTGGATGAGCCCTCTATCGGTCTCCATCCGCGCGATAGCCAGCGGCTCGTTCGTATCCTCAAAGGGCTGCGGGACAACGGCAACGCGGTCGTCGTGGTTGAGCATGATCCAGAGATCATTCGCGAAGCCGACCACATTATCGACATGGGGCCACTGGCTGGTGAGAAAGGGGGCGAGGTCGTTTTCGCGGGGACGCACGACAAGATTCTGACTGATGAAAATTCACTCACGGGAAAGTATCTGTCTGGGCGGATGGGTATTCCAGTGCCCGACACGCGCCGCCCGTGGACCCCTCAACGCCGGGTGCTGAAAGTGATCGGTGCCAGCGCCAACAATCTGAAGCACATCACGGTGGAGATTCCGCTGGGGCGCATGGTGTGCATGACCGGCGTATCGGGTTCTGGCAAATCGACGTTCGTGAACGAGGTGCTCTATCGCGGGTTGAAGAAACGAAAAGGAGAGCCCGCCGGGATTCCTGGCGCATGCGAGGCCATGCTTGGATGGGACGCCATCGCGGATGTCATTTTTGTCGATCAAGCTCCTATTGGCACGACGCCACGCGCGAACCTCCTGACCTATACCAAGGCATTTGATGCCCTGCGCAAGCTGCTGGCCGAAACCGAGATGGCCAAGCTGCGGGGGTACAGCGCTGGGACCTTCTCCTTCAATGTGGAAGGGGGTCGCTGTGAGACGTGCAAAGGGGAGGGGGCCGAGAAGATCGAGATGCAGTTTCTCTCCGATGTGTACGTTCCTTGCCCCGAATGTCACGGCAAGCGCTATCGTGATGAAGTGCTCGAAGTGCGATATCGGGATAAAAATCTCACCGGGATCATGGCCATGACCGTGGCCGAGGCGCTCGAGTTCTTCGCCGGGCATGCCGAGTTAATCCGCCGGTTGACGCCGTTGGCGGCGGTTGGTCTGGACTACATGCGTCTTGGTCAGTCGCTCACCACGCTCTCAGGTGGTGAGGCGCAGCGACTCAAACTGGCGGCGCATCTTGGGCAAGAGAAACCGTTCGTGCCGGGGCTGCCGCTCAATGGCCAATTGGGCGATGACCACAGCAAACGCACGTTGTTCATCTTCGACGAACCGACGACGGGACTGCATTACGCCGACATTCAGAAGTTGCTCAATGCGTTCAACGAACTGGTGGATCGCGGCCATTCGGTTCTCATCATTGAGCACAACCTCGAAGTGATTAAGTGCGCGGACTATGTGATCGACCTTGGTCCCGAAGGCGGCGACAAGGGGGGCGAGGTGATTGCCGGGGGGACGCCTGAGCAGGTCGCTAAGGTCAAGACGTCGTATACGGGGCAATATCTCGCTCAGGTGCTGGGGGAGAAGTCAAAAGTCAAAAGTCAAAAGTCAAAAGTCAAAAGTCAGACATCTGATTCTTCCTTAACCCGAAACCCGAAACCCGAAACCCGAAACCTGTCTTCAATTTCTGTGGTTGGTGCCAAGGAACACAACCTGCAAAATCTGTCAGTCGATATTCCTCGTGACGAGATGGTCGTGGTCACGGGCCTGTCCGGGTCGGGCAAATCCACGTTGGTGTTCGACATCATCTACGCCGAGGGCCAGCGGCGGTATATCGATAGTCTGTCCACGTACTCGCGTCAGTTCATCAAAGTGATGGCCCGGCCTAATGTCGATCTGCTCACCGGCATTCCGCCGACCGTGGCAATTGAGCAACGGATGAGTCGTGGCGGACGCAATTCGACAGTGGCCACGGTCACGGAAATTTCTCATTACCTCCGGTTGCTGTATGCCAAAGCGGGCGTGCAACATTGTGTGCAGTGCGGCGAACCGCTGTCCGCGCAGAGTCGGAGTCAGATTCTTGAGCGCCTGCGGACCGATTTTCGTGGACAACAGGTGACGTTGCTGGCACCCGTGGTGCGTGGTCGCAAAGGGTTTCATAAGGATACGCTGGAGAGCGCCAGGAAAATGGGGTTCACGCAAGCGCGCATCGACGGACGGATCACGCAACTCACGGAAGGGTTGAGTCTCACCCGCTATAACGAGCATGACATTGAGATTGTCATTGGCGAGATGGCGGTCACGGGTTCCGTGCAAAAGTTTGATTCGTTGATGCAGACGGCCCTGCGCATCGGCAACGGCGCCATTCACTTGCGTAGCGAGAAAGAAGCGCGCGTCTATAGCGAGAAACTCTTCTGCGGCCCGTGTGGACTCGGCTACGAGTTGCTCGACCCCCGGCTCTTCTCCTTCAATAGTCGTCAGGGGGCCTGCCCTGAGTGCACGGGGTTGGGAATACGCTGGGAATTCGACCCCACGCTGGTCGTGCCCGATAAGACCAAGTCGCTGCAAGATGGCGCGCTCTTCGCGCTGGCCCGCTCGGAATTTCGTACTGACCAAAACCGACTGCTGCGTGACCTCAAGAAGCGCGGCGTGCCGGTCACGCGCCCTTTCGCCGAACTCAGCGCCGAGCAGCAACAGCTCGTGCTGGCCGGTGATGAAAAAGGGATACGCGGCGCGTTCACGATTCTCAATGATGCCATCACCGGCAGTGAAGGCGAGGAGGCCGACCTCTACCCGTCACAGTTTCTGACCGAAGTGCCCTGTCCTTCGTGTCACGGGGCACGCCTCAATCCGCGCGCGCGGGCGGTCAAGGTCTGTGGGCATCCGATTGGGGAAGTGATGGGGATGTCGGCGAGTGACTGTCATCAGTTGATGACCTCATTGCCGTTGTCTCCGCGCGAGGCGCTGATTGGCGCGTCGATTCTCAAGGAGATTGTTCCCCGTTTATCATTCTTGCAAGAAGTGGGGTTGTCGTATCTCACGCTCGACCGCCGCGCGGATACGCTTTCCGGTGGCGAGGCGCAACGGATTCGTCTGGCCGCGCAACTGGGCTCGAATCTGCGTGGGGTCTGTTACATTCTTGATGAACCCACCATTGGCCTACATCCGCGTGACAACGAGCGACTGATTGCCACGCTGCGCAATCTCCAGGAGCGGGGTAACACGGTGTTGGTCGTCGAACATGACGAACAGACGATCGCCAATGCGGACATTGTCATCGACCTGGGGCCGGGGGCTGGCGTGCATGGCGGCAAGGTGATCGCGATGGGGACGCCGGATCAATTGCGCGATAATCCCGAATCCATTACCGGTCGATTTCTGCGGGCCGCGCATCCGCGCTTGGGGCCCGTCCGTGCGCTCGACAATCGCCCCCGTCTGTCGATCTATGGTGCCCGTGAGCATAATTTGCGCAATGTTGATGCGCATTTTCCCATTGGCACGTGGGTCTGTGTGACCGGTGTCTCCGGGTCCGGGAAAAGCTCGCTGGTGCAAGATGTGCTGGTCAAAGGACTCAAGAAAAAGTTAGGCATGTTCCCCGGACGCGCTGGAGCGCATGATCGGATCGAAGGGGGCGAGTCGATTGAGCGGGTGATCGAAGTGGACCAGACGCCGATTGGTAAGACCCCGCGCTCGGTGCCCGCCTCGTATGTTGGGTTATGGGATGAAGTGCGCAAACTGTTCGCGATGTTGCCTGACGCGCGGATGAAAGGGTATCAACCGGGGCGGTTCTCCTTCAACGTCAAAGGCGGACGCTGCGAAGGGTGCGCGGGGCAGGGCCAGGTGAAAATGGAGATGAGTTTCCTGCCCGATGTCTACGTCGCGTGCGAAGAGTGTGAGGGCAAACGCTATAACGAAGAGACGTTGGAGATTGCCTACAACGGGAAGAGCATCTCCGATGTACTGGCGATGACGATCACGGAGGCGGCGACCTTTTTTCATGGCGTGCCAAAAATTTCCGGGCCGCTCAGGCTCTTGGATGACATTGGCATGGGGTACATTACGCTAGGGCAAGCGAGCAATTCGCTCTCCGGTGGTGAGGCGCAACGGATCAAGTTGGCCTACGAACTGGCGAAGGAGTCGCGCGGGAAGACGCTCTACGTGTTGGACGAGCCGACCACCGGTCTGCATTTCGCCGACATTGAGAAGCTGATCCACGCGTTGCACCGTTTGGTTGATAAAGGCAACACGGTGGTGACCATTGAGCATAATCTGGACATTGTGAAGGAAGCCGACCACATTATTGACCTTGGGCCAGAGGGAGGAACCGGTGGTGGGCAAGTGGTGGCGAGTGGCACGCCACGCGAACTCATCAAGCTCGCGCGCGGGTCGCATACGGCGCGGTGTTTGCGGGAATATCTGAAAACTCACGACCCAAAAAAGATTACCTTGCCTGCGCGCGCTCGTTAGTGGTACGGTCGGCGAGGAGAATAGGAAGGAGCACTCGGTAATGACAGAAGCAATCTTAGCGGTCTATGAGAATGGCGTGTTTCGCCCTTTGCAATCCCCCGGACTTCAAGAATCGCAACAAGTGTATCTCCTGGTGATTCCCGAAGACCCGGAGGCTCTGGCTGTCACTCAGCGACAAGCCCTGGCGGACTTAGCTGCACTAGGCGGGAGTGGGCAGAGCGACATCTCAATCGCGCACGATTCCCACCTTTACCGTACCGAGTGAGCAAGTGGCCGTTCCTTTCATTTTTACCGATACTGGTGCTTGGTATGCCTACGTTGATAGCACTGACGCGCACCACTCTGCCGCTATCGAGTTCGTTCGCACCCTCACACGCCCTCTCGCCACCAGTACCTATATTCTTGACGAGGTAGTGACCCTCATTCAAGCGCATTTAGGGCACGCTGCCGCGGTTCGTTTCGGTGAGAAACTCCGCCAGGAACAGATCGCCAAGCTCTTACGCATCACCGAACAAGATGAACACCGAGCCTGGGAACTGTTCGTACGATACCAGGACAAGGCGTTCAGTTTCACGGACTGCACTTCCTTTGCCTTGATGGAACGATTGCACATCGATACCGCTTTCGCTTTTGATGACCATTTCCGTCAGTATGGAAAGGCTCTTGTCGTTCCGCTGTAAACGAAGAGCGGGCGGCCTTCTTTGCGCGCAAGGCTATTTTCGATAATGTCGCCTCATCGAGCGTAATTGAGATCGTGTTGAAAAGGAGGAGTGTCGTGTTACAAATCTTTTCCATGCCCTGTGGATGGTTGGAGTTCGATAGCAAGATTTTTTTTCCTGAGCGCAAGCGAGGGGAGCAGATGATTACCATTCCGGTGCCGAGTTATCTGATTACCCACCCGCAAGGGAATGTGGTCTTCGATACCGGCGTGCATTGCAGCGTGATGAAAGACCCCGTCGCGCGACTAGGAGCCGCAGGGGCGAAATCGTTTACTTCACGCTCACAGCCGAATGAGGAGATTGTCGCGCAACTCGCGCAATTCCAACTCACGCCCAACGACATCAAGTATGTCATCAATTCCCATTTCCATTTTGACCACTGTGGCGGCAATGAGTTCTTTCCACAGTCCACTATCCTCGTGCAAAAGAACGAACTCCAGACAGCCCGTGACCCGGAACTCAACAAGAAAACCAACTTTGACCCGCAAGATTGGAATCACAAGCTGAACTATCAAGCCGTCGATGGCGAACTCGACCTCTTTGGCGATGGCGCGCTCGTGTTGTTTCCCACCCACGGACACACGCCGGGGCATCAATCGTTACGTGTCCACGTGACCAAGGGCGCGGCTTTTGTGATGACCGGTGACGCCTGTTACACGAAGTCGAATATGGATGAAAACCGCTTACCTCTGATCGCGAGCGACCGAGATGAGATGTACCGCTCGCTCGGCA
>JANMSE010000149.1:0-24094 GCA_031389045.1 Deltaproteobacteria bacterium
TCTCTCCGCAAGAGGGCATCGGTCGCGGCCCCGACCGATGCCTTGCCGCGCACGTCGCCCCAATACCAGCCTGACGTTCGAGAGTCCGTCCGCACGGCGTGGAACACTTCCAAACAGTGCACGGTCTTGGCAAAAGCCATCTCTTGTGGTTGGTCCATCATAAGTTCTCTCCGTTCACACGTGGTGCGGATACCCGTATGGTGTTGATGGTGATTGCGATATTTTCTCCTACTCCTTGGGCCGTCGCGGAGGATAACACAGGCATTCCAGGTCGTCTGTGAAATTCCTGCTGTGAATGTTGGAATCGTGCGACAATCGTGCTGACGGATGACATGGTGAGGGCATTTAGCCAGCAACCACTTGCCGGGTCACCTTCTCGAAATGATAGCCCTCAATGGCGAAGCGGACGGCTTCGGGAAACATCTTTGGCCGTTGGCGTAGCACTCTGGCCAAAAAGCGCGCGTAGGCCATGCCCTGCTTCGATGGGAGTTGTCGCCACAGGGTTCTGAGAAAGGCTATAAGGTCGCGACGCTCGACGCGGCGCACGCGGAAATTCGCGCTCGACAAATTTTGGATCAACACCCAGCAGCGCTCAAAATAGTTAGTCAGCGTCGGATCATAGAGCGTCGAGAGCACACGTTTGTATCCGGTAATCAGCATGTCACGATCAAGTTGCGGCACGAAATTGAGCCGCGCGCTCACGTTATTGCCCGACGATTCCTCGAGTAATCGGCCCTCTTGCTCCAAGCGCTTATAGAGGCCGGTCTCCTTCAGCACCGTCAACAACCCTTCCATCGCCATTACCACCCCGGCCTTTTGGATGAACTCGATGTGCGCGTCAAACGAGGATTCCGTGTCACCATCGGCCCCCAGGATGAATCCTGCGGCGACCTCAATGCCCTGCTCCTGAATCTTTCGCACGGCGTTCAACAGATAGTGTTCCTCATGCCCACCCTCGGTCTTTCGGGTGTTCTGCTGCTTTTTCATCTTCAGCAGCGCTTCGAGGCTCAGGGTCTCAATGCCGCAGAAAATCAGATTAAACCCCGCCCCTGGCATGGCATTGAGGAGGTCCGGGTGCTCGACCAGATCAACACTCGCCTCGGTACACAAGGGAAAGGGATAGTCATACTTCTGCTGCCACTGCGCCAGGTCCGGCAACAGCCGCAGGGCGTTCCGGCGATTGCCAATAAAATTATCATCCACGAGAAAGACCGACCCGCGCCAGCCGAGATCATAGAGCAACTGAAACTCACCGATCATTTGCTCGTTGGTTTTGGTGCGCGTGACGCGGCCAAAGAGCTTGGTGATGTCGCACCATTCACATTCCCAAGGACAGCCGCGGCAAAACTGCACGGTCAACATGTGATAGGCGTCGAGGTCCAACAGATCGTAGCGCGGCAACGGCGTGACGCTGATGTCGGGTTTCAGCACTTTGCCATCCGGCTTGTTGAGTTCGGCGTAGACTTCACGCGCCTCCCCACGAGACAGGTCGTCCAGGAAACCAGCGAAGGTCGCTTCCACCTCGCCAAACATGTAGTGATCTATTTTGTTCCGCGTCCCTAAATCGCGCTTGATGTCATGGTAATAAGACGTGGGATGCGGCCCTCCGGCGACAATGGGAATCGCCTTGTTGTTGCACCGGCGCACCACGTCATAAAGGGATTCTTGCTGGACAATCATGGTGGACGTCATCACCACATCCGCCCAGGCCAGGTGGGTATCCGTCAGCGGCTCCACGTTCATGTCCACCACACGGAGCGCGTAAGAGGAATCACGGGGAAACATACCGGCTACCGTCACGAGTCCTAGCGGCGGCATGCACGCCTTGCGCCCGACGAACTCCATGGCGTACTGAAATCCCCAATATGACAAGGGGAACTTTGGATAGACGAGCAGGATGTTTGGCATCGCTTCCTCCTTTTGCGGGGACTCATTACCGAATGGGAGTCGCCTCATTTAGGTGAGAATTCCGAGACGACTGAGTGAGGGGGAAAGAAAACTACGACTGACAGGAGCATGGAGTGTTGCCGCCCCCTCTCCTGCGATGCAGAGGAGGGGGCACGTTGCTGCTGGCCAGCATCTTGAGGGCTGGTCAGATCACTACGCAATCAATACGAGCGTTCTACCAACGGCGACCGCCACCGCCACCGCCGCCACCACCTCCGCCGCCTCCGCCACCACCAAAGGAGCGACCACCACCACCGCCACCGCCACGGTTCTCTTGTGGTTTCGCTTCGTTGACGGTCAGCGCGCGCCCTTGCAGTTCATAGCCATTAAATTTCTCAATCGCGGCCTGCGCGTCCTGCGCACTGCTCATCTCCACGAAACCGAACCCACGGGACTGACCCGTGAATTTGTCGGAGATCACATTCGATGACGTGACCGCGCCGACCTGACCAAACAATCCTTCCAGCTCCGTGCCTGTCGCGCTAAAGGGAAGATTTCCTACAAATAACTTCGTCGCCATAACAACCTCCAAGAACATACACAAAGGCCCCAGAAACCATGAGTACGGTTCCAGGGGCCTGCATATTCTCGAACCAACTCGCTACCAAGAAAGGACAGCTACAGGAAGCACCATAGTCGCATCCCCTCGCATATACAATGCGGGCGAGAAAGAAATATCCACGACTCCGCATCGTGCGAAGAGTCCCTGAGCCCGCTTGCCCATTAAGGTCACGACTGTCATGCTTGTCCCTCTTACAATTTCGTCCACGGAATGGAGGCAGCAATGGGAGACAAGTCACTCAAGTCGAAACAGCGCGACCAGAAGCAGAAGGATGTCGCCAAGGCCGGAAGCGCAAGCGCGGCCAAGTCCAAGCAAGACGGCAACACCCGGCTCCAGCAGGCCGCGACGAAGGGGAAGAAGTAGCGCGCCAGGATCGTCGGGCGAAGTACCAAGCATCCACCACCGCCCGGCGATCAATCACCGGGCTACACAAACAACCCCGCCCCACAATGAGATCAAAGCAGGCTTTCGCCGCCGTAATTTGGTAGCCTGACGAAGGAGTCCACGTGACGCATATGCTCGCGGATTCAGACCTGTCTCAGATCACCGCCAGAACGCTGGCGGACTACGAAGGATCGGCGGAGAGCTTTTGGCGCGGCACCAAGGAACACGATGTCAGCCAAAACATCGCCGCGCTCCTCCGCCATATCGAAGGGACACACCGATTCGCGATCCTCGACTTTGGCTGTGGTCCTGGTCGCGATCTCAAGACCTTGCAGGAGTTGGGACATGACCCGATTGGCGTGGATGGCACCGCGCGATTCGTGGAGATGGCTCGCAACTACAGCGGTTGCGAGGTCTGGCACCAAGATTTTCTGCGACTGCAATTACCACCAGAGCGCTTCGATGGGGTATTCGCGAACGCCTCGCTTTTTCATGTCCCGCGCCAAGAACTGCCGCGCGTGCTCAGCGAGCTACGCGCTTGTCTCAAACCACGCGGCGTCCTCTTTTCCTCGAATCCGCGTGGGAAGAATCAGGAAGGATGGAGTGGAGGACGCTATGGGGTGTGGCACGAGGACACCGTGTGGCGTGACATGCTCACTCAGGCTGGCTTCAGCGAACTCGAACATTATTATCGCCCGCCGGGCGTGCCGCGCGCCCAGCAGGCATGGTTCGCGAGCGTGTGGAGGAAATAGCGCATGGCTCGCTTCGCTCTATGGCCTATGGCCTACGGCTCGCTTCGCTCTATGGCCTATGGCCTATGGCAGGAGCGCCCGTGCCATAGAGTGAGCGTAGCGAACGAGCCATCCGCCATCCGCTACCTGACCCTGACAAACTTCTGCAACGAATGACAATCAAGCGGCACGAGTCCTCGTTTCCCGCCAGCGCTGTAATTCACTTCACTCACATACAGATCGCCACGCGAATCCGCCCAAATTCCATGAGGGGCGAAGAAGTTGCCTGGCGCGCAACCATCGGCCTCACCGAACTGCGTTTGCACTTCACCATCAAGCGTCAGCACACTGACGCGCGCGTGTGGCGCATGAGCCGGGAACGACGCTCCAGGCATCACCCCAGCACGGAAGCCTAACTCCGCCACGTAGAGGTTTTCATCCGCGTCGATGTAGAGGTCGTCCGGTCGATGGACATGGGTCCACTCGGTCACGTACTCGCCCTGCGCGGTAAAAATCTGCACCCGCGAGTTCTCACGGTCGGCGACATAGACTTTGCCGCGCCGGTCAACGGCGATCGCATGCGGAAGATTGAACTGCCCTGGACCTTTGCCCGGTGAGCCCCAAGAGAACAGCAAGTCTCCCGTGGAAGAGAAGACATGCACCCGCGCGTTGCCGTACCCATCGGCGACATACAAATTGCCATTGGGACCAAGCGCGACGTTCGTCACCATATTGAACGGCCCAGCAGCGCGCTGCACGGGAATGTCCCACGCCTTGAACCCAGTGTCCGACGGCTGCCCCTTGTTGCCCAGGGTCTGGAGCAACGTGCCGTCCAGGGTAAAAATCCGCACCGTATGATCGAAGTTGTCCGCACAGTAAATGCGATCATCGGGGCCGATGAAAATACCATGCGGGTTGGTGAAGACGCCTTCTCCCCACGCGTTCAGAAACTTGCCGTCACGATCAAAGATGATCATCGGATGCGCACCGCGATTGAATGCGTAGACCCGATCCTGGGAATCGGTCGCGACGCCCGCCACTTCCACGAACGACCAGCCTTCCGGTAATCGCTCCCACCCTTTCACCACTTCGTATGCGAGTTTGTTTCTTCCTTGTGCCATTTGTCGGTCCCTCCTTCCGCTCTTCCCTATCAAGCGCGCGCGTGGGGCGAAATAGGCATGCGCCGTATCCGTCATGCTTGCATGCGCGCATGCTTGCATCGCTATCCTGAACCAAGTAGTCTCGCTCGCGTTTTCACCAGGAGACAAATTCATTCGCGAGGAGGCGAACATCATGAAATTTGGACTGTTTGGCATCAACATGAACGTGTGTAGCAACCCAGACATCGCGGCCCGTGTGGCGAAGGCCGCCGAAACCGCGGGGTTTGAGTCCGTCTGGACAGGCGAGCATGTGGTCTTACCCGACCCGCAGGTGCCACCCTCTCCGCTTCCCCCTTCGTATCCGCTCCTCGACCCGGCGGTGGCGCTGGCCTACATCGCCGCGCACACCACAACCATCAGACTCGGCACGGGCATCATTATTCTCCCGCAACGGAACCCGTTAGTGCTGGCCAAAGAGCTCACCAGCGTTGATGTGGTCTCCAATGGACGGCTCATTTTTGGCTTGGGCATCGGCTATCTCAAGCCGGAGTTCGACGCCTTGGGCATTCCCTTCGACAAGAAGGGTGCGCGGTCAATGGATTATTTGGAAGCGATGAAAGCCGTGTGGACGCAAGAAAAGCCCGCGCATCGCGGGGAGTTTGTTTCCTTCAGTGGTATCCAGGCGCTGCCGCAACCGGTTCAAAAGCCCCATCCGCCGGTGGTGATCGGCGGCCATACCAAGGAAGCCTATCGGCGTGCGGTGCAATATGCCAATGGCTGGTATGGATTCGCGCTTGATCTCGACAAGACGGCGGAATGCTTGGCGGGCTTAAAGAAAGCCGCACAGGAAGTGACTCGTCCGATGAGCTTAGGGCCGCTCGACATCAGCATCACTCCAGGCCCAGCGCTCGACCTTGATCTCGCCAAACGGTTCGCCGATCTTGGCGTGAACCGCCTGATTCCGTTCCCGCGCGTCAAAACCGAGCAGGCGCTGCACGATTTTATTAAGCAGAGCGCGGACTCGTTCCTGGGGCGAGCATGAGGCTCTGGGATTTAGGCTTTAAGCTTTGGGGCAAAGCGACCCTGAAGCCTTCAGCCATTGCATTGTCTTGAGAAAATAAGTGCGCCAAAGTCCGGAACAACCCCACCGCAAGATGTAGATTATGAAAGCACCTACACGAAGAACACTCGGGCAATATCTCGTCGCCGATCCGGAAATCTGTCACGGGCAGCTCACCTTCAAGGGCACCCGCATCTTGGTCAAGAGTGTTCTTTACTATGTGGCGCAAGGCAAGGATTGGGACTGGATTGCGACGGAATGTTTCGACAGGGTAAATCGGGAAGCAATCGCGGAAGCCGTGGAACTGGCCGCTCTGGCACTGATAGAAAAGATAGACAAGGAGCGACGAGGGGAGACGGAAAAGCGGCGGGCGGCATGAATATCCTTGACGAGAACATCTTGTTCAGTCAGCGCGACCAGCTTCACTCGTGGAAAGTACATTTCAAGCAGATCGGCATGGAAATTGGCCGCTCGGGAATGAAAGACCGTAATGACATCATCCCGCTACTGCATACCTTGCGGAGTCCGACCTTCTTTTCATGCGATCACGGGTTCTATCACGCGCGGTTGCGGCACCCTGGGTATTGTTTGGTCTGGCTCGACGTGTTGGACAATGAGGCTGCTGACTATATTCGTCGTCTCCTGCGTCACCCAGAGTTTCGCACGCAGGCCCAACGTCTGGGCCAAGTGGTACGGGTCCGCCACGGCGGCGTGAGCTCTTGGCCTCTACACGAGAGAAAAGAGCGGATTGTCAGATGGTAACCGGATTGCTGCTCAGTTACTGTCTTTTGCTCTCGGCCTTTTTCTAAATGGTTGTCTTGTGCTTTTCTGCGGAGCCAGCACGATATCCCGGCGCTACGAAGCCGGGTGACCTTGGCTCATCCCAGCTTCCGGCCCCTTTTGCCCTTGTCGTTCAGTTGCCCACAGGTGTCGTATTGGCACCTGGCGGTGATGCCGGAGTGGGCGGGTGCGCGGAGCGCACCCTACGGAACTAGGGTTTATAGTTAGGTTTCGAAGGATCATCCATTGCTCCTGACCTGATGAGCATTCGTGATATGAAAGGAAGTTCGAAAGGAGGAGCAGAGGTTCGAACCCCAGTAAGGTCAGGGTTTTTAGGTGGCAATTGGTTGGTGAGAGGAAGTGTAAATGGTCCAGCAGGTTGTTCCGGATGGCGGAAGTGACCAACCGCAATACCAACTGCCCCGACATTGGATGTGATAGCATTGAGGGGTTCATAAATGGAGTTCTGGATAACTCCTACTATGCGCCCGTCTATTCTTCCGAGTTTTTCTAACGCAAAGATTGCTGTCTCGAAAAAGCCTTCGATATAATCGTTTTTACATTGCGTATTGTTCCCAATGCTCGCCCCTCCGTTCCCTGTCTGACGAGGAGATGGACGAATAGTAATAGTCGGTATGTTAGCCCTGTTGTCCTGGAGGGTGCCAGTCGGATCAATCGCATTCACTGGATTCCCCCCCACATACCCATACGTATTCACACCACCCGTCAGCCCAATCGGGTCGCTCTGAATGTAACGTCCGGTGCTGGGGTTATAGTCCCGCGCCATGTTGTAGTGCGAGCCGGTCTCTGCATCAAAATACTGCCCTGGGTAGCGGAGGTTATAAACAAAATTCCCAGCGCCGGTGGGGTTCTGGTTCGGTGCCGTGGTGCCGAACGGGTCGGGGTTCCATGTCCAGACGGTGCGCCCATTCGCCAGCGTGATCGCGTGCGGCGCGCCGCGATGGTCAGGCGTGATGAAGTAATTGGCGGTAGGTTTGATGACCATCACCGGTAGTTCTCCAAGCCACACCGTTTCCTGTAACAGCGCACCCGTTGGACCATATTCGCCCAGCAAGCGGCTGCCGTCATAGAGGAAATGCACCGTTCCTCCTGGGATGATTGCCCCGTTTTTCCGTACCCGTTCACCAAGGCCGTTGATGAGATAATCCACACGCTTCGTCGTCGTGCTCCAACGCACCAGCCGGTTGCGCGCGTCGTACAACCAGGTGCCTGTTCCGTCGCCGGTCTGGTTGCCGGTTGTGTCATGGGCGAGGGGGCGCGTCGTCATCCCTGTCGTTATGCTCGATAAGCGGTTACTGGCGGTGGCAATGGCATAAGTTTCCGTCGTCACCACGGTGCCGCGCGTGGACTTTTGCGTCAGTCGGTTCCCGGTTTTGTCATGGGTCAGTTCCTGCGTGAGCGCGGTACCCGCCTTAAAGAGTGTCAGTTCGTCACGCAGACTATACCCGAAACTCTTCGTCGCCTGTCCCGTGGCACCGAGAGTGATGACACGTCGCGCCGCGTCACGCAGCAACGCGGTGGTGTCGCCGGTCAGGTTGGCGGAGCCTTTCACACCGATGCCGGTGATATCCCCATTCAGATCGAAACCGCGCGCAACCGTGCCGTCATTCCCGATCTTCCACGCATCCGCTGGGCCGAAGGGTTTGTAATGTATCTGGCTGAGCATCGGCGCGCCGTTCAGCGTGATGGTGACGGGCAACCCCGCCACGTTATACTGATACCTGACCACCTTCCCCGAAGGATACGTGATCGTCGCCAGCCTGCCCGCCGAATCATAGCCGTGGCGCAAGGTTCGCGTGACGGTTCCCACGGTTTGCGTCTTCTCAATCTCCCGCCCATGAAGGTCATATTTCCAACTGGTGGTGCCGGTGGTGTCGGTCATGCTGGTGAGATGCCCCTTGCCGTTCACCCCTTCGTCATAACGGAAAGTCTCAATCTTCCCGTCAGCATAGATACGTTGCGTCAGACGGTTCAGCGCGTCATAGCTCATGCGCGTGAGTTTCCCCCGCGCGTCAGTGGTGGTGATGACGTTCCCCGCCGCGTCAGGAACCATGGTGGTCGCACCCGTGTCGGGGCTGTTGATGGCAGTGTTGTCGCCAAGCCCGTTATAGCCATAACTGGTGACCAGCCCGCGCGGATCAGTCACGGTCTTCAGATTATCATTCGCGTCCCAGTCCTGCTGGGTGGTAAAGCCCTTGGGATCAATGCTCCGTATGGGGCGGTTCAGCGGGTCGGGGATCGTGGTGGTCACTGCGCCGACGGGGTTCACGATTTTGGTCAGATTCCCGTTCGGGTCGTGGGTAATGTTTGTGATCTTGCCCTTGCCGTCCACGATTTGTCGCAGCCGATCCACATTGTCATAGAAAAGTGATTGCGTCCGTGCCAAAGCGCCGGCGGGATCACGGACCTCCTCCTTCGTCACATTCCCAGCCAGATCGAGCGTGTACTTTTTGCGGTTGCCGAGCGCGTCCACCACGTCGGTGAGGCGATGCGCGTCGTCATAGGTGTACGCGAGGTACGACCCGTCCGGCATCGTCACGCGAGTGATATTGCCGACCGCATCGTGGGTATAGCGCGTGACTTCCGTGCCTTCCGTGACGCTGTTGAGAAAACCGCGTGGCGTGTACGTGAACGTCATCACAAGGCCGTTGGGGTCGGTGACGGTCTTCAGCCGCCCCGATGGATACCATGTGTAACGCGTGATATGGCCTGCTGCGTTGGTGACGTTGAGCGGGTTGCCGTCCGTTCCCCAGTCAATCTTGGTGATGTCCGCCACATCCGTGCGCGGCCCATCAATGGTCTTCACATGGCCAACGGCATCATAAGTGAAAGTCTTACGGCGCGTGGCGATTCCCGCCGTGGTGGTGATGGTGAGCGGATTGCCTTTCGCGTCCGGCACGATATCCATCACGCGATTGGGTTCGACAATGCGCGTCGGCACATGCAACGTCGGGTGCCATGTGGTGCTGATGGTGCGGGCCTGCGGTTTTCCCACTGCTTCGGTACGGGAAATTTCGTTGCCCCGCGCGTCATGGGTGTAACTGGTGACGTTGCCGTTGAAGTCGGTGCGGCTGGCGAGGAAGCCAGTGGCGGGATGGTAGGTGAACGCCTTGCCGCCTGCGTTCGGCACCGGTGCGCCGGTGACGGCGGTGGGCTTCACCATGCCGAACTGGGTTGTCAGCGCGGTGGTGTGCGTGTTGCCGCGCGCATCGGTCGTACCCACCGTGCCGTCCGCGTTATACGTGATGGTGGTTTTGTCCACGCCATCCGCATGCTGCGACAGGGTGGCTTTCCCCCCATCGTTGTTGTAGGCCCATGTAGCGAAGCGAATGCCCTTCTCATCCACAATGCCGGTCAGCGCGTTGGGTAAGGCCAGGTTTTCATAGACATACCGCCGCACCTCACCGTCCGGCCAGGTGACGAAAGTGAGGTTGTTGTTCGTGTCGTAGTCATAGCGCGTAATGCCATCCGGCGTGTTCATCTGGTTGATACGGTTGAGGGTGTCGTACCCGAATGTGATCGCGTGGTTGAACATATCACTGATGCGCGTCAGGCGACCGCTTGTGTCGTAGCTCAGTGTAGTGACAAGACCCGCGCGGGTGGTGATGGAGGCCAGCCGTCCCGTCGCCGTGTAACTTTCTACATTGTCGTCCTTGTCGGTCAGTTTCCATCCGCCACCTGACACAGGCGTGAGGCGGTTGGTGACATCGGGCTCAGACAGCCACAGACCGGCGGTGTTTTTGATGTAGGTCTCCACCCGCCCGTCCGCGCGTGTTGCCGTGATAGTCGTGGCATTGACCTGTTTGAGTGTGCGGTGCCATGTGCTGCGCCAGCCTACGCCGAAGCTCGTGGCCGTGGTGTCCTGACTGTTATAGAACCGGCGCAAGGCCAACAGCATGTGCGGCCCGCCGACAAAATCTTCCTCAACCTGAAACTTGTTTCCCGTCGCCGCGTTGATGGGGTTGCCTTTCATGCAGGGATTGCATTCCCCCAGATTATCCAGCGACGCCACCGGACTTATCGCTGCCCCACCGCCCGCGCTACCAGCCGTCACCCCCGACGATACACCCAGCGTTTTGGGGAAGGAGGTTTGTATGGACGGGCCAGATAAAATTCCTTGGGCATTGTTATGGTAGTAACAGAGACCCGCTTCACTTTCAGACATATACGTGTTGTCGCTTATATCTGGGAAGCGAAGGTTCCAGGTGAATGTAACAAAGGAAGAGGAGCGTCCTGCCCAACTTACTGCTGCAGACAGTTGCCTATTGCTTACCATAAGGTTCACATAGCTACCCCAAACAAGGTCGGCATCGTTGGAATTTATAGAAAAACCGTCACTAACATCAAACTGAAAAGAAACGACACCAAGACCGTCGTTTACAGTAAAAAGACCGGAAAAAGAAACACTGGGTTGGCAGAATGAAGGTCGTCCACCATCAGGAGGTCCGGGTAGGCTACTGTAAAAGGGAATATCTCCACTCCTATATGTAACCACCGCCGCCTCGGCAGCCGTAACCGGTGCGAAGCTGGAGGAGAGAGCCACCGCCGCGCAGAGCACCGTGGCTGATGTTAGCCACTCACGCCAAATGAATTTCGCCGCCTCACGTAATGTCATCGAAAAATCTCCTGCCTTCATGCTGCTGGCCGAAAGGGCAGCTATCCCCCGCCAGCGCCTGTTACTTGAAAAATGTCGGCGCTCTTCTTTCCCTGTGATCGTTCGGGAATCAGTTGCGGGGCTGGTTGTTGCGGTTGCTGATGAGGTGAAGTTCTATCTTTGGTGCTTGGCTGGTGTACGTGGGGTGCGCGTCCGCTGAATGGGATCAGGAGAAAAAGCAACCCGCACCGTTCTTAGCGCCCGCTGCGCCGCATTGAGGCGACGATGGCTTCCGCCCTCTTGTCTTGACCGAGGGAAGGAGCTGGCATAGATTTCGCGCATGGCTCATCCAAAACCTTTTCTTATTAAGACCCTTCCACCTTCTCCTAAGGAAACCGCGAGACGGCTTGGCCTCTCCCCATCCGAATTTCGCAGGGCTCTGAAGTTGCTGGATGAGGTGCTCACACCGATCTCCCCCGGCAAACCTCCACATCCCGCGACTCGATCTTCCCGCCGACGCGTTGCCGCTAAGCCCTCGCGACGACCATCCTAAAGCTGTCGTGACATGGCAGAGACATGGGGGAGCCGCCCAAACCCAAAGAACGTTTTTCTGAACGTTCCATTTGATGCCAAATACGAGCCTCTCTATCTGGCGTTGATCGCCGGACTTTCTGGCCTGGGGTTGACACCACGGTGCGTCCTTGAAGTTTCTGCCGGAGCAAGAAACCGACTCGAACGGCTCTTTGCCCTGCTCCAAAGCTGCGGCGTCTCGATTCATGATCTGTCTCGCGTGGAACTGAGCGGAGGGACCCCCCGGTGTCCGCGCTTTAATATGCCTTTCGAACTCGGGCTCGCTGCCGCGCTGGCATTCTCCCAACGTCAACACCAGTGGTTCGTCTTTGAAGCACAGCCATACCGTCTGCAAAAGTCCTTGAGTGATGTCAACGGTTTTGATCCGTATATTCACGAGGGCAAGCCTGACGGTGTCCTGCGAGAATTGACAAACGCCTTTGTCACAGTTCGGGCTCAGCCGGAGCTTGCGGCTCTTCGCGCCCTGTATCGGCATCTCAGAAAGTTTGCCGCCGCACTCAAGGCTCGCGATAATACCGACTCGCTCTTTACCCCACGTCACTTTCGCATTCTTGTGGCGACCAGCCAGGAGATTGCCGTCCGTTCCGGTCTCATGCGTTGAAGCGGTGTTGGAGTTGCAACGACACCGCTGCTTGCCCCCAATTCATCCTTCCGCATTAAAGAATATCAGCCACAGCGAGGCTTGCGCCCCCTGGCAGTGTGAGGGTATCGCCACGAAACACCAATCGCTCTTGGCGATACCGTTGGGCGACAGGATCGGGATCACTGAAGACTTCAATACGATTATCAATGAGGTTGATAATCCAGTATTCGGAAATCCCACTTGTGGCATAGGCTGCGGTTTTTCGCTGACGGTCATACGCGAGGCTCGTTTTCGCAACCTCCATGACCACCAACACATCACTCGCCTTGGGATGCTCGCCTTGATAGTCGTCCGCGTCCAATCGGCAGATCGCAACATCCGGCTCTGGCTCACTCCAATCGTCCAAGATGATAGGAGCCTGTCCTCGAATAGAAAGATTCGCCCCCACCAAACTAAATAAAGTGCGGACAATACGGTGTACTTTACCAGCGTGTGGCGCGTTTTGCGGTGGCATCGTGATGATTTCCCCGTCCAACAATTCAACCCGCTTGTCGGAGAATAACCCCAATTCCCACATCCGATAGTATTCTTCGCGGGTGAATCGATAAGGGGTCGGAGCGGAAAGTACGGCAGCCATGCGTCGATCCTAATCCAAAGCGTCGCGAGAAGATGCGGCGGCCCGCAAAATCAGACCCGGCTGCCCTTCTTCACTCCCAATTTTCTTCGCATCTCGTCACTAGAAATCGCGCCTTCCGCCCGCTGCCGCGTGCGCGAACGCTCAATCAATTTCAGAAACTTCTGGTTCGTGCTTAACGAAACGGTCTCCAGGTCGGCGTTCTCAATGGACACGAGCGCGGCAATCGGTTTCCCTTTGCGGATCACAATGACGGGTTCTTTTTTCACTCCCGTCGTATACTCCGCCAAGGACGATGTGGCCTCCGTATGTTCAATCACTCTCATAGCGCAATGACCTCTTTGCCGATTCGTATGCGATTCCGATCCTTGATCCCGACCGCCCGGATGTGAACTACTGATTCCGGTTCTTCTTCCACGTCGTAATACACTCGCAAATTACCAATCCGCAGCTCCCAAGGAGCAAGCGGATTGGGGCGCATGGGCTTACGATTTCTCGTTTCTACTGTTGGCTGGTATGTCAATTGTTCGTCCACGCCATCCAGGACAGTGACACGCTGGCGTGCGGTCAAGAACCGCAGGTGCACTTCGGTCTCAGGCGAGTACTCGATTCGATAAGGCAATTAGCTGAGGCTCCTGATATCTACGCCAGCATCGCCCCCTGCGAACCGATCTTTCCGTAAGTCATCCCAGCGAACGCAGGCACTTTGCCAGCCAACTCGCCGAACACTTCCGTAATGGACAGCAGTTCCGTACCACCAAGTTTTCCCTGCAATAACGAGAGCGCTTCCCAGCCCGTCCTGACTTCCGCCGGGGGCGGAAAGATTTGCCGTACTCGTTGCACACGTCCCGCATGATTGGTGAACGTCCCATCGGTTTCTGGGGCCGTGCCGATAGGCAAGATGACATCGGCATACTCGGTCATCCCTGAGTGATCCGTATCAAAAGCAATGACAGTCGTATCGCCAAGCGCCTTATCGAGTTGCTCCCGGCCACAGGCGGAGACCAAATCCGCGCCAAACACCACCAGCGCTTTCACCGTCCCTTGCTCCGCCGCCGCGAGAATATCGGCAGCCGTCGCCCCACCATTGAGCAAGCCGAGCGCCTGCAACCCGCGCGTATTGGGGTTTTTGTCCGCTTTGATCAAGAAATCATCGTGGAACGCACCAGGAGGAGACCAGGATAACCCTGCGATTTTGTCGGTCCCGATTTGCTCTTTGAGCAGACGTGTGAACAGATACGCTTCTTCGTTCGTCGCTTTGGCCCCGACGATACCCGCAATCGCTCCGGCCCCGTGCTGCTCCTTCGCCTGTTGCAGTTTCTGCACCACCGCAGCAAACGCCTGCTCCCACCCAACCGGCGTAAACGCCTCTTCGCCCCGCACCAGCGGGCGCATGATGCGGCTTTCCTTTTGGAATTCCTTATACCAGAGGCGACCTTCGTCACACATCCAGTATTGGTTGACATCAGGATTGGCGCGCGGACGGAAGCGAAACATCTGCCCGCGGCGATGGTAGATATCGATGTTACAACCATTTGCACATTTAGTGCAGACGGATTCCGCTTTCTCTAAGTACCACACCCGTGCCTTGAAGCGGAAATCTTTGCTGGTCAGCGCTCCGACTGGACAGACGTCAACAACGTTGCCTGAGTAGGGATTGTCGAGCTTCTTGCCGGGAAACAGGTCAACGTAAGTATGATCCCCACGAGCAAACAATCCCAATTCTCCCGTCTTCGTTACCTCATCGGTAAACCGCGTGCAGCGCGCGCAGAGAATACAGCGCTCTTGGTCCAACATCACATGCGGACCAATATCCACAACTTTGCGTTTCTCAACCTTCGCTTCGACGGGAAAACGGCTCTGATATTGGCCGTAATCCATGTAGTAGTCTTGCAGTTTGCACTCACCCGCCTGGTCGCAGATCGGACAGTCCACAGGGTGGTTAATGAGGATGAACTCCAGCACCGCCGATTGCGCCGTTTTGGCCTTCTCACTCTTGGTTTTGACGACCATCCCCTCGGTCACTTTCGTGTTACAGCCGATCTGGAGCTTGGGCATCTTCTCGATTTCCACCAAGCACATGCGGCAGTTCCCTGAAATGCTCAGGCCCGGATGGTAGCAATAATGCGGCACCTCAATGCCGAGTTGTTCCGCCGCTTGAATAACGTTAAACCCGTCAGGAACCGTAACTTTCTTGCCGTCAATCTCAATGGTTGGCATTTTTTCCTCTGTCCAGTTACCCAGCGTATTTTCTTCTACTGGCTACTGACTACTGACTACTGACTACTTTTTCACGCTGCATGCGCGGTATGACGATGCGTGGGCGCGCCCTCTTTCTGGAACGGACAGCGCCCCAGCGTCACGTGCTCGACAAATTCGGCCTTGAACTTTTGTAGATAACTCTGCGTCGGCATCGCCGCCGCGTCCGCCAACACGCAGACCGTATTGCCCATCATGTTGGTGGAAATACGATCCATCATATCAATGTCTTCCGCTCGGCCATTACCTTCTTCTAGCCGCACCAGCAACTTATGAAGCCAGCCGGTCCCTTCCCGACACGGGGAACATTGGCCGCAGGACTCGTGATGATAGAAGCGATCAATAATGGTGAGCGCTTTCACCATGCAGGTGTCCTCGTCCATCACGATGATCCCGGCGGAGCCGAGAAACGCGTTGATCTTCCGCATGGAGTCAAAGTCCATCGCCACATCAATCTCATCCGCCGTCAGAATCGGAAAAGACGAGCCGCCAGGCATGACGGCTTTCAACTGCTTGCCGCCGCGAATGCCACCCGCGTGATCGTATAACAACGACCGCAGGGTCACGCCCATTGGCAATTCATAGAGTCCTGGCTTCTCGACGTGGCCGCTCACGCAATAAATCTTCGGACCAGGGCCGCTCTCTGGACCAATCGCCTTGAACCACGCCGGGCCGTTCTCAATGATCGACGGCACGCAGGCCAGCGTTTCCACATTGTTGACAATCGTCGGGCAGCCAAACAGGCCGTAGGTCGCTGGAAACGGCGGCTTGATGCGCGGATACGCGCGTTTCCCTTCGAGCGATTCAATCAACCCGGTCTCTTCGCCACATATATACGCACCCGCGCCACGGTGGACGTAGATATCGAGATCAAAACCAGTGCCGAAGATGTTCTTGCCGAGATAGCCTTTGGCATACGCCGCCGCGATCTCTTCTTCGAGGCGTTGCGCGCCGAAGACGAACTCGCCGCGGATATAGATGTAACAGGTATGCGACTTAATCGCGTAGGAAGAGATCAGCAGCCCTTCCAACAGAATGTGAGTATCCCACTCAATGATCGCCCGGTCCTTGAACGTGCCCGGTTCGCTTTCGTCCGCGTTACAGCAGAGATAAACCGGCTTGGTGGAGTCTTTTGGCAGGAAGCCCCATTTCATGCCAGTGCCGAACCCGGCCCCGCCACGGCCACGGAGGTTGGAGGCTTTCACCTGATCGGTCACCTCTTCCGGCTTCATGGTCGTGAGTGCTTTACGGGCGGCTTGATAGCCACCGTTGGCGACATACACGTCGAGTTGATGAAAATTCGGAATATCGAGATGGCGCAGGAGCACCTTGTCGGCCATGCGTATCGTCCCTTCTCACTTAAAGTGTTGTGTGCGAGAAATCATGGAAAAATGAGCTAAGGGAAGATACCGGCTAGGGTTTTTACTGTCAACGGAGGAGCGAACAGGACAGGAGTAGGCGGGTGCTTCCCATTCGTCGCTTCCCCCACTGGCTTAGGCCGCGAGCAAAGCCTTGATCACATCACGAGTTTCGACCTCGCCCTCATCTAGGACCTGACCTCGGAGGAAGGGGAAGTGCCGGGTAAAGCTTATGACGGTAAGCCCCACGACCTCTGCGGTCGCGGGGTCGAGGCGCATGAGAAAATCGTCGTTCAGTTCAATCGTCTTCGCTTTCTTTGGGCGATCAAAGTAAAAATACATGACATCGGCTTCCCGATCATAGTGATACCGTAATTTCTTTCGTCTCATCGACGCTTCCCTTTTTTCTCAATGCCGTAAGCGGTGAGAACAAAGATGATGTTCTGTCACCGACCAATCTCCAGCAATACGGTTGCGCTTCCTTGCAAAGTCTCGGCAAACTGACTATGTCTCCAAGCAGAAAGGTAGGCGTTCAGCCGTCAGCTTTCAGCAAAACAAGGACATGCGCACCTTGAAGATTCTGGCTCGGGTCAGAAGCTGAGAAGAATCTCCCATGTTTTTTTGTCTGGCTGACTACTGAAAGCTGAGAGCTGAACACTTACTAACACACAGGCGAGCGAATCACAGCAGGGACCGTGGGCTCGCCAGGGAGGGTAATCATGAGTAGCAATGGTCATCTCACCGCGGCAAAACTTCGCTCCCAGCTCTCACATCCCATCGTCGATGCCGATGGGCACTGGCTGGAGTTTGGACCCATCATCCGCGACCAAATGCGGAAAATTGGCGGCGACCGGGCCGCCGACGGATTCGGTCAGTTCGGCTCGCACGTGATGAAAACGCTCTCCTCATCCGTCGCGGAACGCCGCTACCAACGCATCGGGCAAGAAGCCTTCTGGGCCTTGCCCACCAAAAACACGCGCGACCGCGCCACGGCCACCATGCCCCGCCTGCTGTATGAACGGATGGAAGAACTTGGCCTCGATTTCACCATTCTCTATCCAACGGCGGGGCTTGGGCTGCCTCGGCTCGCGGACACCGAGACGCGCAAAGTCACGTGCCGCGCGTTTAACACGTTTAGCGCGGACTTCTTTCGTCCCTTCGCCGATCGCATGACCCCATCCGCGGTCATTCCCATGAACACGCCCGAAGAGGCCATCGCGGAGTTGGAGTATGTCACCAAGCAACTCGGTCTCAAGGTCGTCATGTTGGGCAGCATGATCCGCCGTCCGATTCCGGCGCATGTCGAGAAGCATCCCGACATGGTCAATGAGACCGCGTGGTTTGATACGCTCGGCCTCGATAGCGAGTATGACTATGACCCGGTCTGGGCCAAGTGTGTAGAGTTGGGGCTCTCGCCGACATTTCATAGTGGGGGACGCGGCTACGGCTTGCGCCTCTCGCCCACGAACTTCACCTATAATCACATCGGCCATTTTGGTGTCGCGGGCGAGGCCGTGTGCAAAGCGCTCTTTCTGGGTGGTGTCACCCGGCGATTTCCGCGCCTCAAATTTGGCTTTCTCGAAGGCGGCGTGGGCTGGGCTTGTCAACTCTACGCGGACCTCATTGGCCATTGGGACAAGCGCAATCGTGAGGCGTTGGAAGAAGTGAATCCACGGAACATGGATCACGCGCAGTTTTTCAAGTTCGCCGAGCAGTATGGTCCGCCAGAGATGATCGACGCGTTACGCAATCGTAAAGAGCCCCAGGATACGACCTCACTCCCGGAACGCGCGAACCTGGTCGGAGGGATCGACAATCTTGATGATTACGCGGTCTGTCAGATCAAGCAGAAGAGTGACTTGCGCGACCTCTTTGTGGACAGTTTCTATTTTGGCTGTGAAGCGGATGATCCCACCAACGCGTGGGGGTTCAGTCGAAGTCACAACCCGTTCAACGCACGTATCAACGCCTTGTTTGGGTCAGACATCGGCCATTTCGACGTGCCCAATATGGCGGATGTGGTGCCAGAAGCCTACGAGCTGGTGGAAGACGGATTGATTACCGACGGTGATTTTCGTGACTTTGTGTTCGCCAACGCCGTGCGGTTTTGGGGAATGGCAAACCCGAACTTCTTCAAGGGAACCGTCGTCGAGAAAGAAGCAGCGGCGGTGTTGGCTGAGGGGTAAAGGACTGAGGATTGAAGGCCAAGGACTAAGGACTGAGGAGGGAATACGAGAGACTTGGGGCTTGGGAAGAGAGTCCAGTCCCCAGTCCTGTAGGGTCGGTTCACCCGTACGATGGCCTGCAGCAGCGTGTGGTCGCGCATCGGCTGTCCAGATACATCGCATAAAGGATGGGCGCGTCGAAGCCGGTGAGCAGCTTCTCGGTGACAATCCGAATCTTCGGCCACTCGCTGACCTTGATAAAGTTTTTGCGAATCTGCTTCTCACGCTTCGGGTCGAGATGCCACTTTTTGAGGTGCGCCGGATCGTTGTTGTTCCCGGTGAAGACGATCGCGGAATACTCTGGCGGCAGAATCGCATCCAGCGCCTCCTTGTAGAACGCGCACGCCTCGCGATCCACACCCACTAGGAATGCCTTGTAGCCAAGCGGCTCCACGTTCTCCCGGAAATGGTCAGCCACGTAACGCGCCACCTTCCGCCCCCGGTCCCTGCCCTTGAGGAAATTCTTCAAGTTCACCGCGCGTTCGAGAATCTTGTTCAGCTCCTCAATGTCCGCGATGCCCTCCGTCTCGGCCAGCGCGAGGAACTCCTGCTCCATGATCTCGTGCGTTCTTGCATTCGATCACTTCCACCGGAATACTTGCCGTTGTGGGTGTAAAACTCCTCCGTCACCTCATACACGTTGCGCCACTGCTCGCGCGGGCGGGCGAGGTCGCCGTAATCAATCAAGGTCAGGTCCAGCTCGCGGTTCTCCTCCTGTGCGGTTTTGGTCACATGTCGCAAAGCCTCAAGCATGATGAAACCCGGAAGGTTTCCAGCCATTAGCCGGTGGTTGAGCGCAGCGACACCACCGGGAACTGGAGGAGTGCCAGCCCAGCCAACCGACGGAAACCATTCAATCAAGGTATTTCGGATCATATTCGATTCCGGCCTTTCCCAACACCTCGAGCAACTCTTCACGAAACGATCTGGCCCGATGATGTTCCTCTTGCCCGGCGATATACTTGCGCACCGCAGCCCTCGCTGTCGCGCTCACCGTAAACGCCGCGTAACCTTCTTGCCACCCGAACGTCTGACTACCGATTTCCTTATGCACCCAGATTGAGGAGGCTTTCTTGAGCTCACGCATTACATCAGCCAGACAATGGGTCGCCTTCAGCCCCATAAGCAGATGCACATGGTCCGCCACCCCGCCGACCCCCTCGGGAAATCCTCCGAGGCCACGGATGGTGCCGCCGATGTAATCGTGAAGGCGCAAGCGCCATGGCGAAGCGATGACAGGCGCACGGTCTTTGGTGCTGAACACGAGATGGTAATGGAGGCTGAGATACGTGGATGCCATTATGTTGTTTCCGAAAACCCTGGCACCCCTGCCGGGGTGCATTATTCTTTTTTCTCCGACCTCCGATCCGGTGGTATCGCTACGCTCAACCACCGGCTAATGGCTGACAAGCCTCCGGCTTGTTCATTGATGTGATGAGGTCCACGGTTCGAGGTCATTGTCGTTTTGCGCATAACAACTAACAACACCTATTGCTTGGCAGCCAGCGCATCACAGGTTGCCTTGAGGTGCGTGACGACGGTACGAATCTGTTCGTATGACACGGTGCCCTCCAAATGTTCAAAGATGGGTTTGAGGTATGCTGTTCCGACTTCTTGTATCGCCGCGGCGACCTTGTCGTAAGTTTGCGCGTCAACCCAACTCTCGACTCGCGCTGGGCGGTGCAGCGTGATGAATTCATCAAGGTACCCCCAGATGGTGCTCAGTGCCCGGCCGGTGGTCGCAGCCACTTGCTCCACACTCGTGCCCTTCGCGAACAAGGTGAAGGCCGTCTCTTTCGTCTCATTGCGCGCGCCGCTGGACGGGAGCCGGGGGCGGCTCCCGCTGACGGCGTCCAATGACAAGTTGTGCGCGCGGCAGTAGGTGGCGATGTGTTCCAGAAACCGCACCCCCAGGTCGGCGAGCTTCCGGTCCCCAACCCCACGGACATTGAGCAGTGACGCCGGGGACCCCGGTCGGACCCGCGTCATGTCCCGCAGCGTATCATCACTGAAGATCACGAACGGCGGCACGTTGCGTTCCGTCGCGATCTGATGGCGGACCTCACGCAGGCTCTCGAACAGCCCCCGGTCCACACCCTCCCACGATTCCTTGTCGAACCGGGTGGCTTGTACCTCCTCCTTGGGTTTGCGCAACTGTACCTGGCGCTGGCCACGCAGTACCGCCCACGAGGCATCGTTCAATTGCAGCACTGGATGCTCGTCGGTCGTGCGGTCCAGCAGCCCATCATCCAGCAGTTGGTAGAGCATGTTCGTGAGCGACTTGCGGTTGGTGCCCTTCATCAGGCCGTAGGTGCTGAGCTTGTCGTGGCCCCAGTTGCGCACCCGTTCCGTCTGCGCGCCCAGCAGGACATCCACGATATACTCGACGCCGAAGCGGCTGCCGGTGCGCGCGACGCACGAGAGAATTTTTTGCGCGGTTACCGTCGCATCCGCGAGCCCCTCCACTTCCTGCAAGCACACATCGCAGGCTTCACAGGTTGGTTTCTCATACGCCTGGCCAAAATACTCGGACAACTGCCGATGACGACAGTGCACGCCGGTGCATAACCGACGGATATGGCTGAGCAGCTCGCGCGCCGCCGTCATAATGTCCTCGACGGCATTCGCTTCCGCCGCGCTCTTTTCCATCAACGATTCCCAGCGCAGGAAATCAGCGGCGGAATACAACAGGACACATTCCGCCGGGAGTCCATCGCGTCCGGCCCGACCCGTCTCTTGCTGATAATGTTCGACGGACTTGGGCATGGAGGCGTGAATGACGCAGCGCACATCGCTACGGTCGATGCCCATGCCAAAGGCCACCGTGGCCACGACGACATCAATGCGCTCGGAGGCGAACGCATCTTGGGTGCGCCGTCGGTCGTCGGCTTCCATGCCCGCGTGATAAAACGCGGCCCGGATCCCCTGTGCTTGCAGGGCGTGGGCGAGCGATTCACTCTCTTTCCGACTGAGACAGTACACAATCGCCGCCTGTTTGGGATGGCGGCGCAGCACCTCCAAGACCTGGATGGGCGCGTTGACGCGGGGAATGATGCGATAGGCGAGATTCGGACGGTCGAAGGTCCCGACCAGGACCGTCGGGTCGTGGAGACGCAGTTGCTCAATAATGTCCGTGCGCACCCGTTCGGTGGCCGTGGCGGTGTAGGCGTGGATGCTGGCCTGTGGGAAGCGGGTTTTGAGTTCGGCGAGCTGACGATATTCCGGGCGGAAGTCATGGCCCCAGTGGCTGATGCAGTGGGCCTCATCAATCGCGAACGCCCGGACGGGCAGTCGTTCAATGAGGTGCAGAAACCGCGGCGTGAGGAGTCGTTCCGGGGCCGCGAAGACCAGGCGATAGCGGCCAGCGACAATCTCCGCCTCGATTTTGCGTGTGTCTTCGGGGGCCATGCCACTGTAGAGGGCCGCCGCCGGATACCCACATTCGCGCAGCCCATCGACTTGATCCTTCATCAAGGCGATGAGGGGTGACACGACGATGTCGGTCCGTTGCGCCAACTCTGCGGGCACTTGGTAGCACAGAGACTTGCCGCCACCGGTTGGCAGGACGACCAGGGAGTCGCGCCGTTCCAGGCCCGCGCGGATCGCCTGCTCTTGTAGCGGTCGCAGCTCGCCATAGCCCCAGTACCGTTGCACCGTGGCGATGATGTCGGGGGTTGTCCATGAAGGTGATGGGTTCATAACTTTCGATGATTTGATTGCGGAGTGGCGACTACTCCGAAGCTGAGGATTCCCACAGTTCGCGGATAGGGAAGAGGAATCCCGGCAAAACGGGCTTCCCCCCGAGCACTTCCGGGTCTTCAAGCACTTCCACGGCGTGCCCCGGACGATAGATGTATGCCCGTTGGTCGAGTGGGTCGATGAGCCACCCAAGGCGCGCGCCGTTGTCGAGGTACTCCTGCATCTTGTCGAGCAGGTCAGGGAGCCTATCTGACTGCGACCGGACTTCCGCGACAAAGTCAGGACAGATTGGCGCGAATTTCTCGCGCTGGGCTTTGGTCAATGCGGTCCATCGTTCTCGCAATATCCACGACGCATCGGGAGAGCGGATCGCGCCATTAGGCAGGGTGAAGCCTGTGGAAGAATCAAAAGAGAGGCCCGTTTGGTCTTGTTTTGCCCAAGTCCCAAGAAACAAGAAGACCTCTCCGCTACGCCACCCGCCTTCTGATCCTGTTGGAGGCATAATCACTAACTCCCCTTCGGCGCTTAACTCTAACCGCAATTCGGGATTTTCCTGACAGAGCACCATAAACTGCTCTTCCGTGAGCTTGGTCCTCTGGACATTGAGCTTGAACGGCCAACTGAAGTCTTCGGTGATCGTGACGTGTGACATAGGCCCTTCCTTGGTGGGCGAAGAGTAGAACGTTGCCCGCGTTGTTTCAAGTCTGACGTTGCCCGTTCTCGGCTCTTCCGCTACACCGGACGAAAGGGACCCTTAGCCGGGACTGATCCTTGTTCGCGCCGATCGGGAGGAGATTCAACATGAAATTAAAAGTCATCATTCATCCAGCGGAAGAAGGCGGATTTTGGGCGGAAGTCCCCGCGATTCAAGGGTGTGCCACGCAAGGTGAGACTATTGAAGAACTGCTCACGAATTTATACGAAGCGGTGGAAGGCTGCCTTTCTGTTGACTTGGAACATATAGAAATTTCCGAGAACGACACAATTCGGGAGATTGTCGTGTGAAGTCAATTTCTGGAAAGCGGTTTTCTCGGATTCTTGAAAGCCGCGGTTGGCGTTTAATCCGGATCAATGGAAGCCATCATGTGTACATGAAACCCGGAAATCCAGCCCGCATTTCTCTCCCAATCCATGGGAATGAAGATCTGAAAATCGGGTTGCTCCGACATTTTATGAAGGTCGCGGGTATCGCTGACCGCGAGTTGTTAGGCGGAGTATAAGCGGACGGAGTCTGGCAATGCGTGGAGTGAATGTCAGCGTGGGGGCTGGGATTCCCGTTGGTCATCCCAGCCTACTTGCCTCAATGGCTCCTCAAAACGGCCTGTCGCCCATGATAGTAATCCGCTCCATGCGCCGATAGGCCGCGAGGTTGTCCGCCAGCACGCGATGCTGCGTGCAGCGATTGTCCCACATCGCCATCGAGTTCTTGCGCCAGCGGAAACGACAACTGAAATCCGGCGACTCGATATGCCGATAGAGAAAATCGAGTAACGCCGTGCTCTCGGCGGCCTTCATCCCCTTGATGGAATGAGTGAACGCCGAGTTGACGAACAACGCCTTGCGTCC
>JANMSE010000192.1:0-4150 GCA_031389045.1 Deltaproteobacteria bacterium
GCGCCTTGAGCGTCAGCGCGTGATGCACCTTCCCCGTTTGATCCCGAATCTCCGCCGTGAGCGCGCCGCTTTTGCCGTTCACCTTCACCACGCCAAAATTATAGAAGCCGTTCTCCTCGTATAAAATTGTCGGATGAAAAGTGTAATCCAGGGAATCGAGATTCCCGGTGATCGCGGCGAGTGGACCACTGATGAATTCGTAAAAATCCGGAGTGCCATCGCGGTTTGGATCGTACGAAAAAAAGCGGGCGACATGGATGTCCGTCGTCAACCAGGCCACGTTGCGTATCCGCTGCTCTTGCAGCGTCGAGACGATGGTGCGTAGTTCCGTGGTGAACCCATCCGCGACCGCTCCGCCTCCCCAGCCATCACGTCCAGTGAGAATGCGACCCGTGTGGGAGGAAATCGGCACACCGGACACCACGATTTTCCAGGTCGCGGTTGACGCAGTGAGTCCATCCAGAAACCAGCGCAGTTGCGCGGGTCCAAGCATGGTTTTGTCTGGTCCGTCCGGCTGGAGATTCGGGCTGCGATACTGCCGCGTGTCGAGCAAGAACAGCTCCACGTGCTTCCCCCAGCGAACCGAGCGATAGAGGCGGTGTGGCTCTTCAGCCTGACGAGTGAGCGGGAAATAGTCGAAAAAGGCGCGTAGGCCGATGGGCGTCAGTGGTTCGCTTGGTCCAGAAAAATCGTTTTTGACTTCGTGGTCATCCCAAATGGGGTACAGCGAGGTGCTCGCGAGCAAGTCCTTGAGGAATGGGTCTTCCCGTTGATAGCGGTATTTCGCCCAGAACTGCTCTTGCGTGATGGCGGCGAAATCCGAGCCTGGGACATTGGGCGGCGACGGACACGGAGAGTCCGCGTAGATTGTATCGCCCCCAAAGATAAAAAAATCGGCCTTGAGTGCTGTCATCGGCGCAAAGATGGCGTAGTCCGGTTGGCGACAAAATCCTTGACCACCGAGATCACCACCCCACAAGAAGGTGACATCTTGTTTCCGTGTGGCGAGCGGTGCCGTGGTAAAGTCGCCAGAGGCGGCATCCTGCGCATCCGAGGACGGCGAACGGACACGATAATAATACCGCGTGGCCGGTTGCAGCGCGGTGAGCGTGACCGTTCCAGCGAAGTCCGTCGCCGCGGAAACCGTTGCCGTCTGCATCCCCACGACCGTCGCAAAATTTGGCTGGGTCGCATATTCAACGGTGAATGCGGATTCGCCGTTGGTTCGGGCCCAAATCGTGGCGCTCGTGATCGACACTTCCCCGCTCGCGACGCCATGCGGCAGTGGGGCGGCACGCACCGCGCTACTCAAGAAAAACAGTCCAAACACGACAATGGCGGACATCAGATGAGGAGCCCGTTGTTGACCCATAGGGCATGGCCTTTATCATGCGACCGGTCGTTCGGCTACACGAAAGTCCGGTTCCACAAAATCCGTAGTCTGGAGGTGTCTATTGTCGTGGTTATCAGCCTTGCTGCTGGGGATCCTGCAAGGATTCACGGAGTTTTTACCGGTGAGTAGTTCGGGGCATCTGGTGCTCGCGCAGAAACTGCTGCCGGGATTTTCGCAACCTGGCGTGTTGTTCGATGTCACCATTCACCTGGGTACGTTAGTGGCCGTCTGCCTCTACTTCCGGAAGGATTTATGGGGATTGTTGGTCTCGGTGCTCCCTGGTGCCGAAGCGGGAGCAGACACCGTCGCCAATCGGCGGCTCCTCTGGCTCCTCTTCCTTGGTTCTTTGCCGACTGTGGTCCTTGGCTTGCTCTTTCGCAAACAGTTCGAGGCGATGTTTGATGACATCGTCGGCGCTGGCGTATGGTTCATTATCACTGGGGTGTTGCTGTTTATCACTGACCGGGTGGCGACAGCGGATCGGTCATTGCCCGCCATGACAACCTGGGATGCGCTGATCATTGGGCTGGCGCAAGGACTGTCGATTATTCCCGCCTTGTCGCGCTCTGGGGCGACCATCGCAGCGGGGGTGTTCCTGGGCCTCGAACGCGGATTGTTGGTGCGCTACTCCTTTCTCCTGTCGATTCCCGCCGTAGCTGGGGCGTTTCTGCTGGAACTGGTGTCACACCGGCAGGAAACGTTTCATCGGGCTGATCTGCTGGCGTATGGGGTCGGGACGTTCGCGGCCTTTGTCGTGGGGTATTGGAGCATCGCCGTCCTCTTGAATCTGACGCGGTCGCGACGGCTGTCCATGTTCGCCTATTATTGCTGGGCGATTGGTCTGGTGGCGCTGATGGTAGGGAGTCGATGAAAAAAGAAAGGCCCGCAGGGTAAAAGGAGGGGAAACCTGCGGGCCCTTGAGCACCGCTCAGGTGGGGAGGTCCTGTGCGGTGAAACTGTTGACTGCGTGTAAGGTACCAGCGTGTCGTTCTTGAAGCAATATAAGTTAGATAAATAAGATTTCTATTATTTGTAAGCGCTGCTACTGAATAAGTAGTCATTTTCGCGGGGCGAGACGCAGGGCCTTCATCACCACATGGGCGATCATATTCTGTTCCTGGACGCCGTGAAACAAATGCGCCTGAGGGCCGGTGGCGAAAATCGCCACGTCCTCGCCACCATGTGTTTCCGTCGCGAATGGCACGATCGTCTCCTGGAGATACTGGGGATTGGTGGTATCGACGTTGGTCAAGTCTGGCCGTCCACTGGTGATGCCACTGAAACGATTTGGCTGATGAGGAAACGACTTTGGCCCTGGCGGAATCGTTTCCTTTCGTACCGCATCGTGTGATTCGCCAGTATAGCCAGGACCGTTCGCATAACTCAGAGTCGTGTACGGAAGCCCAAGGAGGTCACGCGCGAGCTCGGTTTTGCCCGGCTCCACCACTTTGCCGAGGATCGGATTGCCGCGCTTGGGATAGCCGGCGATGGAAAAGACATGACTATGATCGGCGGTGACAATGATGAGCGTGTCGCGCGGATTGGTGGTGTCTTTGGCGAGCTGCACGGCCTTGGCCAGTTCAATGGTGTCGGTCAGCGCGCGGAAGGCATTGCCCGCGTGATGCGCATGATCGATACGGCCACTCTCGGCCATGAGAAAAAAGCCCTTTTTGTTCTTGCGCAGAATGGCGATGGCTTTGGCGGTCATCTCACTCAGCGAGGGCTCGCCTCCGGTATCGCGCGGACGATCATGCTCGAATTCGAGGTGCGACCGTTCAAAGAGGCCGAGTAGATGGTCCGTGGTCGCGGGGTTGACCTCGGTAAACCCGACGTTATTCCAGACGAACGCCGCCTTGGGATATTTGGTGAGCCACTCTCGGATCAGGTCACGCTCATCCTTGCGGCTGCCGGTCTTTCCGTCATCCTCAGGATCATTGAACGAGAGGGGCAGGAAGTGTTCTCGCCCGCCACCGAGCGCCACTTCAAGCCCATTGCCGAAAGGGAACTCGATTAACTGTCGCGCAATATCGGGCACTGTCGCGCCCGCAGGGAGGTTGGCATCTCCTTCCCAATCGCGGTCCGATATGTGGGCATAACAGGCAGCCGGAGTGGCGTGGGTTATGCGTGCCGTCGAGACGACCCCGGTGGAAAGGCCCTTCTCTTCGGCCATTTCGAGGACCGTCTTCAGATGATGTTGCTTGATGAGTTCGCCATCGGGCTCGCCGAGTTTGATGAATTGATCGACGGAGATGAGGCGGTCATTGGTCTTCACGCCCGTGACCATCGCGGTCATGGTTGGCGCGGAATCGGGGGTTTGCTGGTTCACGCTATACGTCTTTGACAGCGCCACGTAGGGAAATCGCTCGAAACTGAGTTGATTCTCTTCGCCACTGTCACCGCGCTGTTGTCCTTCGAGGATGCGCGAGGCGGTGATGGTCGAAATTCCCATGCCGTCACCAACAAAGAAGATGACGTTTTTCGCGGGCGCGGTGTTGCGCGTGAGACTCTCGGCTTGCTGAACCGCACGTTGTCCAGCGGCGAACCACTCTTGCGGAGTATTGGGGCCAGCGGCGTGCGCGGTTGAGGTAAATGCCATGAGGAGGCTGACTCCCCATACGATTGTAACAACCGGACTCTTCATCTTTCGCTCCTTTTCGCCTTCTCTCCTTTGCGGTTTATCTTTGACACCGGACATCGCACGAAAACGCGAGGACTCCGCGCATCGTGGGCGAAGTTGCTAAGGCAAGATCCTGACGA
>JANMSE010000200.1:0-6985 GCA_031389045.1 Deltaproteobacteria bacterium
ATTTCGCAAGGAAGAGCTGATTGATCCGTTGACGACTGAGCGCAAAGGTCGATAAGTAAGAGGTCCCAGGTCCAAGGTCTAAAGTCCAAAGTCCCAGGTCCAAGGTCTTTCGACTACTGGAGACTGACTACTCCGCCAACACCGACGAAGGAGGAACATCCATGAAAGTCTTATTCGAGAAAAAAGGACCAATCGCGTATGTCACTATCAATCGGCCTGAACGGCTCAACGCCTGCGATTTCGAGGCATACGAGATGCTCGCGAATATCTGGCGTGAGTTTCGCGACGATCCCGCTCTGCGCGTCGGCATCCTGACGGGCGCGGGCGAGCGCGCGTTCTGCGCTGGCAGTGACATCAAAGCGAATTATGTCGAACGCCCAGCCAAGGAACCACAGAATACACTCTTTCCGCTACTGCTCGACCTCTACAAACCGATTATCGCGGCGATCAACGGACACGCGAACGGTGGTGGCCTGGAACAAGCGCTTTGTTGTGACATGCGGGTCGCGGCGGACCATGCGCAATTTGGCTTGGGTGAAGTGCGTTTGGGCTGGCTCCCTGGTGGTGGTGGCACCCAGCGGTTACCTCGCTTGATTCCGATGGGACGAGCCCTGGAAATTCTCTACACCGGCAATCGCATCGGTGCGCAAGAAGCGCTGCGATTGGGGCTGGTCGATCACGTGGTGCCGATGCCCCAACTTATAAGCAAATGCGAGGAGATTGCCACCGAGATTTGCAAGAGCGCGCCGCTCGCGGTGCAGAAGATCAAGCAAGCGGCGTTGCGTGGTATCGATATGCCGCTTGCCGATGGGTTGAAACTCGAAGCGGAGTTATACAACTGGTTACAAGGGACGGAGGATGCGCGTGAAGGGGGACGGGCGTTCGCGGAAAAACGACCACCGCAGTGGCAAAGCAAATAAGGAAAAAAGGGAAAACGGTAAAAAGGGACAAGGGTGAGAAGGAAGAAAGGTTCCGAAAGCGTTCGTCTTCTTCTCCTTTTACCCGTTTCCCCCTTTGCCCAACCTAAGGGAAGCAACTTATGTTAAACGCACTACAATCCGAGGCGATTGACAAAGCAGCCCAACTCCTCCTCTCATCCCAGTATGTCATGGCACTGACGGGTGCGGGCATTTCCGTGGAAAGCGGCATTCCGCCGTTTCGCGGGCCGGGTGGGTTGTGGACCAAGTATGGTGAGCCACCGATGAACGGCTACGAGATTTTCTTGCAAAACCCGAAGAAGGCATGGGAAGAGCGCCTCAATCCTAAAGGGCCAAGCAAGATTATTTGGGAAACCGTGGGCGCCGCTGAACCAAACCTCGGCCATCATGCCTTTGTCGAACTCGAACGGATGGGCATCCTCCGTAGCCTCATCACGCAAAATGTCGACAATCTGCATAAACGCGCGGGCAGTCAAAACCTGATTGAGATTCATGGCAACTACACGCTCATTCGGTGCATCGACTGCAATACCCGTTACCCCGCATCAGAAGTGCCCTTGCACAAACTTCCGCCCCAGTGCCCACAATGCCAAGGGATGCTCAAGGGCGACACTGTCTCGTTCGGTGAGCCAATTCCTCGTGACGCACTGGAGCAATGTTTTAGCGACACACAATTGTGTGACTGTTTTCTCGTCGCTGGCACCTCGGCCACCGTCTACCCTGCAGCCTCGTTTCCTCTCGCTGTCCGAAAAAAAGGTGGGGCGATCATCGAAATCAATCTGTACGAAAGCGAAATCACTCCGCTCTGTACTGTCAGCCTGCGTGGATCGTCCGCCGAAGTGCTGCCGCGACTCGTGCAAGCAATAAAGGATCACATAGCTCCCCCAACTCCGAACTGCTGAGACTCCGAACTCCGAACTGCCCCAGACTCCGAACTGCCCCCAACTCCGAACTGCCTCGATCTAGTGCCACCCCCAGGAAACAGCTACAAACACGCAACACACGATACGCAACACGATGTCCACCACTCGTCCCGCGTGTCATACGAATTTTGGTAAAGGGAGGAATCACAATGAAAGTCGGATTTATTGGTGTGGGCAACATGGGCAACCCAATGGCGGCCAACTTGCAGAAGGCTGGCCACGCTCTTCAGGTGCATGACATTAAACGCGAGGCGGCACAGAATCTCATTGACGCCGGCGCGACCTGGGTCAACAGCCCCAAAGAGGCGGCTACGGATGCGGATTATGTGTTTCTGTCGCTTCCCATGCCAGCGGATGTCGAACGCGTGGTCTTATCTGAAAATGGCGTGCTCGCGGCGATGAAAAGCGGGAGCGTGATCGTGGATATGAGCACCAATTCGCCGACCACCGTGCGGGGACTCGCTGAGAAAACCAAAGCCAAGGGCGTCACTTTTCTTGATGCTCCCGTGAGTGGCGGTGTTCGTGGCGCGCGCAACGCCACGCTGGCGATCATGGCCGGTGGCGACAAAGCCGCCTTCGATAAATGCGAGCCATTGCTCAAAGCGATGGGCGCCAATGTCTTCTATTGTGGCGACATCGGCGCGGGTAACGTGGTCAAACTCGTCAACAACATGCTCGCCTTTATCCACATGATGGGAGCCGCTGAAGCGGTGGTGCTGGGCAAGAAGGCTGGGGTGGACCCGAACGTGCTGTGGCAAGCCGTCAAAGCCAGCAGTGGTGGCAGTTTCGTGTGGGACTCCGGCACGCGCGCCGTCTTGCGTGATAAGCTTGCTCCGACTTTCACCATCGACTTGGCCAGCAAAGACATCAGCTTGGCGACAAAGCTCGCCGAAGAGTTCGGTGTTCCGCTCACGATGGGCAAAGCCGCTGAAGGACTGATTCGCGGCTACCAAACTGGTGGATATGCCAAGGAAGATGTCTTGGCAACCATAAAAGAATTAGAGAAACAAGCCGGTGTCACCGTGCGTGGCACGTGGAAAGAATAGACTAAAATTAGGTGCTGGGTGTTAGGGGCTAGGGGCTGGGGATTAGAGACCGGTAAGATCATGGACCCAGCCCCCAGCCCCTAGCACCTAAGACCTAGCCCCCGTGCGGAGCACTCAGCATGCGTCAAACCAATAACCTTCATATCGTCGATACCACACCCTTGATTACCCCTACACAACTCAAAGAAGAATTACCGATGACCGAACGCGTCGCGGAGACCGTGGCAAGTACGCGGGAAGCGATTCGTGACATCCTGCAAGGAAAGGATCGCCGTCTGTTGGCTGTGGTCGGCCCCTGCTCGATTCACGATGTCGAAGCCGCGCGCGATTACGCCAGCCATTTGCGAAAAATCCAGCAAGAATTGGCCGACCGCCTGTTGATCGTCATGCGCGTCTACTTCGAGAAACCGCGCACCACCACCGGCTGGAAAGGACTCATTAACGATCCGCACCTTGATGACACCTATGACATCGCGACCGGCTTACGACTCGCCCGGAGACTACTGCTTGAGTTGGCTGACCAGGGGCTTCCCGCGGCAACCGAAATGTTGGACCCGATCTCGCCGCAGTATCTGGCGGAATTAGTAACCTGGACTGGCATTGGCGCGCGCACCAGCGAAAGCCAAACTCATCGTGAGATGGCGTCCGGGTTGTCGATGCCGGTGGGATTCAAGAACAGCACCGATGGCAGTATCGCCCCCGCCGTCAATGCCATGAGCGCCGCCATGCAGCCGCACCGTTTCCTGGGTATCAACGGGGATGGACAGGTCAGTGTCGTCAACACAACTGGCAATCCCGACTGCCACCTCGTTCTGCGCGGCGGTTCGAATGCGCCGAACTACGATACCGAGAGTGTGAGTATCGCCACGACGGTCCTCAAACAAGCCAAACTCTGCATGCGCATCATGGTCGATTGCAGCCACGGCAATGCGCAGAAGGATTTCCACAAGCAGGCGCTCGCGTTGCACAGCGTGGCGACACAAATTCGCGAGGGAGATCGGCAACTCATGGGTGTGATGATCGAGAGCAATCTCGTCGCGGGCAAGCAATCCTTCCCCGCGCCACGACATCAACTCGTGTATGGCCAAAGCATTACCGATCCGTGTGTCGATTTTCCGACCACGGTCACCATGTTGCGTGAGTTAGCGGAGGCGGTCGCCACGGCCTAAGCAAATGTGACGATCAAAGGTAGGAGCGGAAAATTTCTTCCAGGTTTCCTCTCCCAGCAGAGGGGCAGGGTGAGGGGGACTGCGTGTGATGACCAATTTTGTTTGTCAACTTTTATGAGGGAACCACCATGGCAGACCATCTCACAACCCCAGACCAATTGCTCGACCGTTCCACCTTCGCCGACCCCTATCTGGTCTATCGCGCGCTTCGCGACCAGTCCCCAGTCCATTATGTGAGTATCCCAGCCAACGCATCGTCCGGGATCGAACAACCGATCTGGGCATGGGGGTTCCTCAAACATCGCGACGTCTACAATGCGTTGCGTGACCATGAGACCTTTTCGTCCGACAGCGCGGTCTCTGGACAGTTCGGACCTAAATTGGTGCTCATCCAGGATGACCCGCCACGTCACACCCGGTTCCGCCGCCTTGTCAACAGTGCCTTCACGCTGCGGCGAGTGGAAGCGCTCACCCCGTGGATCACGGAGATTGCGAACTCTCTGTTAGATGACATCCGTACCGAGGAAGTCGATCTGGTTGAAGCCTACACAATGCCCTTCCCGATGAAGGTGATTGCGCGCCTGTTAGGAATACCCGGCGAGGACTATGCCACATTCAAGCGTTGGTCCAATGCGTTCCTGTCCACGGTTTCCGGTGACCGCGATGAACGCCTGCAAAACGTCCAAGACATGGTCACCTACTTTGGCCAGATGGCCGCAGCCCGACGAGCGCATGGAGCGGAAGATTTGATTACGGCCTTGGTCGAAGCGGAGATCGACGGCGAGTCGTTACAAGATTGGGAGATTCTCGGCTTTTGTATTCTGTTACTCATCGCTGGGAATGAAACAACCACCAACCTGCTAGGCAACATGCTCAACATACTCGTTGATCGTCCTGAGCTGTGGCAACAGTTACGCGAGGATCGGAGTCTCGTGGATGCCGTCATTGAAGAAACACTGCGCTACGAGAGCCCAGTGCAACGCCTGTTCCGCGTGACCACGCGCGAAGTGGACATCTCCGGCGTCCACATTGGACAAGGAGAGCGCGTCACCGTGTTCTTCGGTGCGGCGAATCGTGACCCGGAAGAGTTCCCCAATCCTGACGAATTCCGTCTCGACCGCGAGCTGCGCAATCATGTCGCCTTCGGCATGGGCATTCATTACTGTCTCGGTGCCCCGCTCGCCCGCGCCGAGGCCAGCATCACACTGAATGCCGTTCTTGATCGCTTTCCCACTGTGCGGCGCGGATCGACCCCAGCGGTTCGTCAGACCGCCACGCCTATCGTCCTCGGCTTTAGCCAATTGCCGCTCGTGCTGACCGCGCGGTAGCGGCCGATGGGCTATCAAGAATTGGTCTTGGGAGCGGCGCGATTTTCCAGAATCCGCGGCGGCCATCTCCGCCTACCCGTCCTTCCCCTGAAAATTCCCTCTCCCGGCTGGGAGAGGGCTAGGGTGAGGGGGATCAAGTGACCTTTCCTTTCTTGTCGCGTGATCAAGGGGATGGTTGACATAATGTGGACTTACTGTAAATAAATACAGTTTTCTCGAGACCCCCCAAATACGCAAGAGTGCGGCGCCTGGTATTGCTGGTGAAAGCTGACGGCTGAACTCTTGAGAAGGAGGCCCCCATGACGCTCCCAGCAAGAGACGGGCAATGGGAAACCCGTCGTGTTCACGCACAGCTCACGCCCACCACAACCACCCGCGCGTCTTCACCACCTCCGCTTTCCCCTTCCGCGGACCTTGTCGTCCCCCCGAAGCCCAAATTGCTCGACCAAGTGCGACACCGTATGCGATTCCGGCACTATAGTTATCGGACCGAAAACACCTACGTGCACTGGATCAAGCGGTTCATCTTCTTCCACAACAAGCGTCATCCCCGTGAAATGGGAAAAGCCGAAGTCGAGCAGTTTCTCACCGCGCTGGCCGTGGAGCGCCACGTGAGTGCGGCCACGCAGAACCAGGCGATGCACGCGCTCCTCTTCTTGTATCGCGAAGTGTTGACCCAGGAGCTGGACTGGCTCGACGACATTGTCCCGGCCAAACCGTCTCAGCGGTTACCGACCGTGCTGACGCAACAAGAAGTGGGCAGTTTACTCAATGCCGTGCACGGCACTTCGTGGCTCATCGCCAATTTGCTCTATGGCGCGGGCCTGCGATTGTCGGAAGGGCTCCGCCTGCGCGTCAAGGATATTGACTTCACGACGAACCAGCTCCTGGTTCGTGAAGGGAAAGGGGACAAAGATCGGATCACGATGCTCCCGACGGTAGTGAAACCCGCACTGACGGAGCATCTTTCTCTCGTGCGCGCTTTACACCAGCGCGACCTAGCGCAAGGGGGTGGGCGCGTCATGCTCCCGCATGCGTTGGCCCGCAAATATCCCAATGCCGCCACGGAATGTGGCTGGCAATGGGTGTTTCCCGCCGCGCATCTGAGTATTGATCCGCGCTCGGGAATTCAGCGGCGCCATCATCTCTCCGAGGCGGTGCCGCAACACGCGTTGAGGGAAGCCGCGCGCAAAGTAGGGCTCGCCAAGCCCGCCAATCCGCATATCTTGCGCCACTCGTTTGCGACGCATCTGTTGGAAGCGGGCTATGACATCCGCACGATTCAGGAATTGCTGGGTCACCAGGATGTGAGCACCACGATGATCTATACCCATGTCCTCAATCGCGGCGGGCGCGGCGTCGCCAGTCCAGCGGATCGACTGTAAGGCCGCGCGTGTGGGAGGAAGTATGCGAACCCGATTAACCTTGCATCCGCATCAGGATGGTGCTAAGCAGCTCCGAGAACAGTATGGGGAACAGCTTGTGTGCGTCCGCTATCGGTACGATGAGACGACAAAGGAGCGGTGGAAGACCGTGGAACTGATTATCGAAAAGAGTGCGTGGGACCCCCCGCCGCCCCAG
>JANMSE010000210.1:0-6890 GCA_031389045.1 Deltaproteobacteria bacterium
CTTACCGTGGCCCAGGAATTGTCTCACCCCCTTAGTTTGGCGCAAGCCTTGATTGGTGCTCTCAGACTCCATCAGCATAATCGGGAGAGACAGGCAGTCCAGGAGCAGTCGGAGATACTACTTACGCTCTCGACAGAACACAGATTAGCATTCCCCTTAGCATGGGCAACTTTCATGCGGGGCTGGGCAGTAGCTGAGCGTGGACAAAAGGAAGAGAGAATTGCCCAAATGCGCCAGGGTCTAGCTGCGCACCAAGCCACAGGAGCAGAGGCGAATCGGCCATACTATCTTGCCTGTTTAGCTGAGACGTACGGACAAATAGGACAACCTGCAGAAGGATTAAACGTGCTGACCGAGGCGATGGTTGGGATGGATAAGACTGAGGAACGCGAATATGAGGCCGAGCTGTACAGGCTCAAGGGAACGCTCACGCTAGAGGCTAGCGGCTGGAGACTAGAGACTGGTTCCTTCTTCCCCCAAGCCCCAAGTCTCAAGCTTCAAGTCTCACTGGCGGTGGAGCAGGAAGCGGAGGGGTATTTTCTCAAAGCCATCGACATCGCCCGCAAGCAGCAAGCCAAATCCCTCGAACTCCGCGCCGCCACGAGCCTCGCCCGGTTATGGCAACAACAAGGCAAGCAGAAAGAAGCTCATCTAATGTTAGCCGGAATTTACAACTGGTTCACCGAGGGATTTGATACGAAGGACTTGCAGGAGGCGAAGGCGTTGCTAGGGGAACTAACATGATCGAGAGGAGTCTCCCGTGAAATTGCCCAGCGATACTGTCATCGCTCCTGAAAAGCTGACCAAGTATCTCTTGGTGCAACGAACGTTTGACGATAAGTCTCAGTTCTTGCGGCAAGCAGGGTATACTCTCGATAACTGGGAACAGCTCGAGGAAGATTTACGTTTGCACGTGCTCCCCTCTGATGCGGCCTTAATCGAACATACTGCCTATGGTGATATTTTTGAAATTCGCTCTGCACTTACTGGTCCCAATCGGAAGACGCTTTTCGTGAGAACGATCTGGATGAACGAAATGCGGAGCGGTGTGACCAAGTTCATTACTTTATATCCAGATAAAGGGAGGCTGTTATGAAGTATGAGATTTTTCAACGGATCGCCTTAGCACGGGACCTGCCCGAGAAACGCCTCCGACGTGGGGATGTGGTGACCATCGTTGATCGTCACCCTCCGAATGGCGGGGAACCTGGCTACTCGATTGAAGTCTTCAATGCTTTGGGGGAGACGATTGCGGTGACGGTCGTTGCGGAGTCCTGCCTCCAGCCGCTCACGGCGAGTGATATCATCCACGTCAGATCTCTCGCGGAAGCGTAAGGTCAAAGCGGCAGCACGGCGCGGTGGCATGGTTTATCCGTCGTCACAAAGAAGAGTCAAAACGCCTCGCGCCTTGACTTTGCCGCCCGCTGGCGTCATTGAGGAACGGAACTCAAAACACGCGGAGGAGAACGCCATGAAATTAGGAATCGAAATGTTTGCCACCGGATATGCCATGCGGCCAGATGAACTAGCCCGCGCCTGTGAGGAGCGCGGCTTTGACTCGGTCTGGTTCCCGGAACACACCCATATCCCCGCGAGCCGCCAGACCCCGTTTCCAGGGGGCGGAGAACTGCCCAGGGAATACTCGAATACTCATGACCTCTTTGTGACCCTTATGGCCGCCGCCGCCGCGACGAAGAAAATCAAGATCGGCACCGGCATCTGCCTGGCCATGGAACGTGATCCCATCACGATGGCCAAGGAAGTGGCGTCCGTCGATCTGTTGTCCGATGGGCGATTGATCTTCGGCATTGGCGGTGGATGGAATGTCGAGGAGATGGAGAACCACGGCACCCCGTTCAAGAAACGCTGGAAAATCTTGCGCGAACGGGTCGAGGCGATGAAAGCGATTTGGACGCAAGAGGCGGCGGAATATCACGGCGAGTTTGTCAATTTCGATCCGATTTGGTGCAACCCCAAACCCCAGCAGAAACCCTATCCTCCGATCTTACTCGGTTCCAACACAGACCAGGGCTTGGCGCGGGTGGTTCAGTATTGTGATGGCTGGCTGCCCAATGCGCGCTACTTTCAGAGAATCCCGGCGATGGTGAAAGACCTGCACGCGCGCGCGCAGCAAGCCGGACGGCGGCCAGAAACCATTTCGATTTCCATCCTGGGCGTGCAAGGGAATGACGCCATGTTGAGCCAGTGCCGCGGGATGGGCATGGAGCGCGCGATGTTCTTCGTCCCATCAGCGGGCCGTGAGACCGTGTTACCGTTGCTCGACCAGTACGCGGCGTTTATTCCGAAGGTGGCGTAGGCGCTGTCAAGCAATAACTTTCCGGCTCTCCCGCATTGCTGGACAAGCCAGCAGTCGCACCCGATCGGAGCGGAGCGAAATTGGTTGTGACCGGACATTTAGGAATTGACCAAATCATGCAGTCCTCAAGATCATGTCCTGGAAAGGAAAAGCGAGTCGGGGCAGCTTTTCCCTCGCTTCTCCTTTTTGCCCTTGTCTTTCTCGGCACGGGGTGCGGAAACCAGACTGGCCCCAAAGCGGCGCCCCCACCACCTCCGCCCGAGGTCCTCGTGGTCGAGGTGATCCCGCGGGATGTCCCCATCTATTTCGAATGGATTGGCACGACCGAAGGCTACGTCAATGCGCAAATCCGCCCGCGGGTGCAAGGCTCCTTGCGCTCGCGAGAGTATAAGGAAGGCTCCCTCATCAAGGCCGGACAGCTCATGTTCACCATTGATCCCAGCGAGTACCAGGCGGCCCTCAATCAGGCGCTGGGAGATTTGGGCCGGGCTGAGGCCAATCTCGGCAAGACGCAACTCGATGTCGCCCGGTATACGCCTCTCGCCAAAGAAGGGGCCATCAGCCAGCAGGAACTCGACAATGCTATACAAGCCCACCAAGCCAACAAAGCGTCAGTCGAAGCGGCCCGCGCTACCGTGGAACGGGCCAACCTCAACCTCAGTTGGACGAAGGTCACCGCGCCGATCACGGGGATCGCCGGCATCGCGGTTGCCCAGATCGGCGACTTGGTCACTCCGAGTACCCTACTGACCACGCTTTCGCAGGTTGACCCGATCAAGGTCTACTATCCCATCAGTGAACAGGAATATCTGCATTTCGCGCAGCGGATCCGCGAAATAGAAGCGGGGCGTGGCGGCCAGAGGCCGCCGCTCGAACTCACGCTCGCCAATGGAAGCCTCTATCCCGAACGGGGTACGTTTAGCCTGGCGGATCGCCAAGTGGACTCGCGCACCGGCACCATTACTGTCCAGGGCCTTTTCGCCAATCCCGACAACCTGCTCCGCCCTGGTCAGTACGCCAAGATTCGCGTCGCGGCCGAGACCAGGAAAGGGGCAATGCTCGTCCCGCAACAGGCGGTCCAGCAACTGCAAGGCAGTAATCAGGTCGCGGTCGTGGAGGACGGAAACAAGATCAACATCCGCTCGGTGAAAGTGGGCGAGCAGGTCGGCAATATGTGGATTGTCACACACGGGCTCACGCCCGGAGAGCGGGTCGTTGTCGCGGGGGTGCAGAAAGTCAAAACAGGCATGGTGGTGAATCCCAAGCCGTTCACGGCGGAACCGCTCGCGGCGGAGCCTCCCCCCGCGCAGGCGGTCACCGGCTCTCCCAAGGGGAACTGAGGCGAAATGGAGGCAGTGTCCAATGGCAAAATTCTTCATTGACCGGCCCGTGGTGGCCATGGTCATCGCGATTCTCATGGTGATGATCGGGCTCGTCGCGCTCGTGCGGCTCCCGATCTCCCAGTTCCCCAACATCGCTCCCCCACAGATCCAGCTCTGGGCAACCTACGTCGGAGCCGATGCGTTGACTCTCGAGCAGTCGGTCTCCACGCCCATCGAGCAGCAGATGAGCGGTGTGGACAATATGCTGTACCTGTACTCCATCAACTCGAACAACGGACAGGTGCGGCTGAACGTCATCTTCGACGTTGGTACCGATTCCAACACGGACCAGATCCTCACGCAAATGCGCTACCAACAGACCGAATCCCAACTGCCGGTTGAGGTACGCAACTACGGCATCACGCTCCGCAAGGCGGTCTCGAGCCCGCACGCGCTCTTCTCCGTGTACTCTCCCAACGGGACGCATGACGCGCTGTTTCTCACCAACTATGCCTACATCAACATCAACGATCCCATGACCCGCGTGCCCGGCATCGGCCAAGTCAACGTCTTTGGGGCGGGTCAGTACGCGATGCGGTTCTGGGTGCGGCCCGACACTCTGGCCAAGCTGAATATCACGACTAGTGAAATCATCGAGGCGCTCACCAAACAGAATAGCGTGAACCCGGCGGGGCAAATCGGGGCCGAGCCCGTGCCGCCCGGACAGGTCTTTACCTATACCGTGCGGACACGGGGCCGGCTCACTAGCGTGGAAGAGTTCGAGAACATCATTGTCCGCGCCAACCCTGATGGCTCCATCGTGCGGATGAAGGATGTAGCGCGCGTGGAACTCGGCTCGCAGACGTATAATATGCAGGGACGCATCAACGGCCAGCCGGCCGCGCTGATCGCCATCTACCAGGTGCCTGGATCAAACGCTCTCGACACCATCAACCGCGCCAAGGCCCTGCTGGAAGAGCTCAAGACCCGGTTCCCCGCCGATATGGATTATGGCGTCACCCTCGACACCACCCGCGCGGTGAGCGAAGGCATCCGGGAGATCGTAAAGACCCTGTTTGAGGCGATCGCCTTGGTGACCCTCGTGGTGTTTCTCTTCCTGCAAAGCTGGCGGGCGACGTTGATCCCGCTGCTGGCCGTGCCAGTGTCCCTGGTCGGGACGTTTCTCGTCTTTCCGCTGTTGGGGTTCTCGATTAACACGCTGTCCCTCTTCGGGCTGGTCCTCGCGATTGGCCTTGTGGTTGACGATGCGATCGTGGTCGTCGAAGCGGTTGAACGGCATATTGAGGAAGGGCTCTCGCCGCGCGCTGCGACCTTGAAGGCAATGGAGGAAGTGTCCGGCCCTGTGATCGCGATCGCGTTGATTTTGGTCGCGGTGTTTATCCCCACCGCCTTTATTCCGGGGATCACAGGCGGACTCTACCAACAGTTCGCGGTCACGACGGCGGTCTCGGTCGTCATCTCAGCCTTCAACGCGCTCACCCTGAGCCCAGCGCTAGCGGCCCTGTTATTACGACCGCGTACCCACACCCGTGGCCCACTAGGAGTATTCTTCCGCGGGTTCAATCGCGCCTTCAGCCGCCTCACCGATGGTTATGTGACCGGCTGCGCCTTTTTGATTCGGAAAGTGGGGTTCGCGCTGTTGTTGCTGGTCGCGTTTACCGCGCTGGCGGGTTGGTTCGGATCGCGGCTCCCCACCAGTTTCCTGCCGCAGGAGGATCAGGGCTATTTCTACTTGAATGTGCAGCTCCCCGTGGCGTCTTCCCTGCAACGGACTGACGAGGTGTGCAAACAGATCGAGGCGATCCTGAAGGAAACGCCGGGAGTGGAGACCTTCAACATGGTCGTCGGCTTCAGCATGCTCAGCTTCTCGAATACCACCTTCAACGCGTTCTCTTTTATCATGCTCAAACCCTGGGGTGAACGCGACCCGGAGGGGTTAACCGCCGAGGTCATCATGCGCCGTCTCAATCAACGGCTCGCCGGGCTGATGGAGGCGCAGGCGTTCGTCTTCTCGCCACCTGCTATTCCCGGCGTCGGCACCTCTGGTGGCATCACGTTCATGCTGGAGGATCGGTCCGGCCAAGACGTGGAGTTCCTGGCACAGAACACCAACAAGTTTCTCGAAGCGGCCCGCACGCGCCCTGAGTTCGCGTCCTTGACCACGACGCTCATCCCGAGCGTCCCGCAAGTCTTCGCCGATGTCGATCACGACAAGGTGCTGAAGCAAGGTGTGGATTTAGGGACCGTTTACCGGACGCTCCAGGCCTTCATGGGCGGCACGTTTGTGAACTACTTCAATCTCTTTGGGCGCGTGTGGCAGGTCTACGTCCAGGCGGAGGGTGAGTATCGCACGACGCCGGAGAACATCGGCCAATTCCGGGTCCGCAACGCGGAGGGACAAGCGGTGCCGTTGTCGACACTCATGAGCATGAAGACGATATACGGACCGGAGTTCACCATCCGCTTCAACGGGTACCGGGCGGCGCAGATCAACGGCAGCGTGGCGCCGGGGTATAGCACCGGCCAAGCCATGTCCGCGCTCGAACAAGTGTTCGCCGAGACGATGCCGAACGAGATGGGCTACGACTACATGGGGATGTCGTTCCAAGAGAAAATGGCCGCGCAAGGGGTGGCCCCAAGCACGGTCTTTGGGCTCTCGCTCCTCGTGGTGTTCCTCATTTTGGCGGCGCAATATGAGAGTTGGACGTTGCCGTTCAGTGTACTTCTCAGCACGCCGATCGCGGTCTTCGGTGCATTTCTGGCGCTGTGGTTGCGCGCGTTCGAGAACAATGTGTACACCCAGGTGGGCTTAATCATGCTGATCGGACTGTCGGCCAAGAACGCCATTCTCATTGTCGAGTTCGCTAAGCTAGAGTCCGAACGCGGCAAGCCGCTCATCGAGGCGGCGCTCACGGGTGCGCGGCTGCGGCTGCGGCCCATTCTGATGACCGCGTTCGCGTTTATTCTAGGGGCGGTGCCACTGGCGATCGCTTCGGGGGCAGGGGCACAATCGCGGCAAGTCCTGGGGACGGCGGTCATCGGCGGCATGCTCACAGCCTCCCTCATAGCTATCTTTCTGGTCCCGGTTTCTTTCCACGTGGTCGAGCGAGTCTTTCGCCGGAAGAAAGGTAATTGCTCAATAAGTCCGGGGAAACAAGCGGTGATCCAGTCGGTGGGTACTCCGGGTGGGTGAGATTTTCGAGGTGATGGGGAGAAAGGGATTTCTGTAC
>JANMSE010000213.1:0-5511 GCA_031389045.1 Deltaproteobacteria bacterium
CTAATCTTTGCGCCGTTCGGAAATTTCGTACACCCCGCGCGCCTCACGTCCTTGCCAGAGCGTGCGTGAGAGACCGAAGGTCACCGCGAGTGCGCTTCCTGTCGTGGCATGGCGAACAATCGGAATCGCGACCATCGTTTCTCCGTGACAATCGAGACGTGACGCGGTTGGCGACGAGAGCGACAGTTGAAACGCGGTCGGTCGACCTTGGTGAAACGAGTACACGAGATCCCAATCTTCTGGGCCAAGGGTATGAGGGGCGCCGTCGTGGTACACGATCCCGGAGGAGCGTGGGCCATCGAGCGTTTCAACCCAATATAAAAAGATGCCCAGATCGGGTCCAAACGGCAGGGAGAGCAAGCGGCGCGGAAGTAGGCGTCCGGTTTCCTCGGACTTTAAGGAATCAAGAAACCCCCACGCATCAACTGGGTAGCGGCGGTCACGAAGCACGATTTCACCACGAAGGTGAGAGAGAAAAAGTGGCACGGTTGGTGACGGAAGCGGCGAAGGAAGGGTCAGCGTGAGGGAGATGGTCGCTGGCTCAGTCCACGACGCCGCGAGTCCTTCTTCGAGCCGGACAAACGCTTCTGGATGAGCGAAACGCATGATGGTCCCGTGATAGGAAATGGCAAAGCCATCAGGCCGGGTTTGCCAGAGGAGACCACCAACACGGATCGCGTGGGGATCAGTCCCCGTTTCCGCTTCTCCTGTGAACAGCACCATTTCGGTGCCGCCTAAGAACAAAAGCAGCCGACCCGAACACGTGGGCTCCGAAGGGAGACATTCGATGCCCCCCATTACCCCAAGACCACTGAGCGGATCATGGAAATGGAGCCCGAACCGGACTGGTTCCATCGGATGCCGCAAAGGAAGAGGCGCACTCTGGTGATGTCCGTTCTGATTGGACTGTGGTGAGCCAATGGTGATGGTGGAAAACTCCCACGCCTGATCTGGTTGTTCTTGCTCTGGCTGTCCAAGGGTTTGGCTGAACGCCGTCACAAAGCGTTCGCGTTCCGCCCCTGGCCAGCGCAATCCCACGCCGAGCTCGAACTGCACCGCGTTGACCTGTCCGCTCATGCTTAACCGCGCCAACGTGCGAATCTGTGGAGAGGGGTCCTCCGCGAAGCGGCGACTGAACAGTTGCATCACGTTGTTTTTGTCGGCGGCCGGGTAGCGACGGCCAAGGGCGACATCAATCCCTTGCGTCAAAGCAACATCACGGAATGGCAAGAGCTGTTGCGCGAAGAAATCCGGGCTGAGTGTCGGCGCTGCCCATTTGGTCGCTGGAACAATGTGCTCACCGCGCTGTTTGAGGCCGACCCCAAGATCACACACTAGTTGAACCACATTCCATCCGTGGACGAAGAAGACGCGGGCCGACCCATGACGCTCAACCAAGCCCAACAGCAATTCTTCGAGCGCGGACAATAACCACGGCGCGTGCGTTCGTACCTGACTGATGCGGTTGAGGTCGATTTCGTTGCGATCACACGAATGATTGATGAGCGCGTATCCGCGCGTGCGGGTCGCGAGTTCGGTGGTCAGGTCCGCAGTGTGCAGGTCGTTGACCTTGATGCTGTCGAGAATGGGGGCGTTAGCCGGGCGTCGCCCGCCGTGGGGAGCGACGAAGAGGATTGGCACCTCTCCGTCAATATAGGTCATCCATGCGGGAAGAAGAGCTTCGAATGCGAACGTCACGGCGCGCAGTATAGCGAGTTCGTGCGCAGGTTTACTAGAGACCCCGCGCAATCATTGGGAAACGCGCGCCAGCACCGGGCGCGCGTTGTTAAAGAGGTGACTGCACCTCCTGACATGACCTTCCTCAAGCGAATGGTGACCACCACAGTCAGACATCCGCATGCGAGCATCGCGCGGACCGAGGAATTCTCTCCTCGGTCCGCGCCGAACCTTACTTTACGATGAGCCCTTGAAAATCTCCCTGCTCACGCCAGCGCGCGAGCATGTTGTAAAAGGGCACCGCTCCTTCCGGGTATTGGCTCTCAAGAAAGCCTTGCCCCTCTTTTTTCCCTTCGCCATTGTAGTACCCCGGTGTGCAGACGTTCTGGTACTCCGTCATAAAGGTCGGTGCGGTCACGAGCTTCACCCACGCGATCTCGGCTTCGGGGGTGGGCTCCACTGCCTTCGCGTTGCGCGCGTTCACCTGCGCGACGATATGAGCGATGTGGTCGGCCTGCCCGTTGAGCATGTAGGTGAAGTTCGGGGCGAGTCCAGTCTGCGTGAGCCCCATGTGGAAGAGGTTCGGAAACCCGTGGCTCAGAAAGCCGTGATAGGTCTTCATTCCCTTCCCCCAATAGTCGGTGAGCGACTCCCCGTTCCGACCAAATACCTCGAACTCCGAGCGCCGGGTGTAGGCTGTCCCGACCTCGAAGCCGGTCGCATAGATAATGCAATCGACTTCGTACTCGACGCCGTCCACGACCACCGCGTTCTCGGTCACGCGCTCGACCCCTTTGCCCTTGGTGTCCACCAGCTTCACATTGGGTCGGTTGAACGTGGGGAGATAGTCATCGTTGAAGGTTGGGCGTTTGCACCATTGGCCGTACCACGGCTTGAGCGCTTCAGCCGTCGCTGGATCTTTGACGATGGAGGACACACGATCACGAATCTCGTTCATCTTCTGATAGTCGGCGACCTCCGATAGGAACGCCTTCGCTTCGTCGGACAGCTCCGACTGCCCTTTGCCCGCCATCAGCTTGGAGAGGTTCTTAAAGAGGCTGGTCCATTTGTCGCCAACGAGGTCTTCCTCGACAGGGAGCCCCGCCAAGAGCGAACAGAAGTTGGTGTTCCGGTACTCCTGCCATCCGGGTCTGAGCGTCTTTACCCATGCGGGATCAGTCGGCTTGTTGCCACGTTCGTCCACGGAGGACGGCGTGCGTTGAAACACATAAAGCTGCTTGGCGTGCTCGCCAAGATGCGGTACGGACTGAATCGCCGTGGCGCCGGTGCCGATGATGCCCACGCGTTTGTCGGCGAGTTTGTGCAGGCCACCAGTGGTATCACCGCCAGTGTAGTTGTAGTCCCAACGACTGGTATGGAAGGTGTGCCCCTTGAACTTCTCGATCCCAGGAATCGCGGGCAGCTTGGGGCGGTTCAGCGGGCCACTCGACATGATGACAAAACGCGCCTGGAAGACATCGCCACGATCGGTGGTGATGGTCCAACGCGCGGTCTCTTCGTTCCAGCGCACCTCTTTGATCTGCGTTTGGAAGCAGGCGCGCTCGTAGAGGTTGAAGTGTTTCCCGATCCGCTGGGCGTGCGCGAAGATTTCCGGCGCGAAGGAATACTTTTCCTTGGGGATGTACCCAGTCTCTTCAAGCAGCGGCAGATAGACGTAGGATTCAATGTCGCACTGCGCGCCAGGATAGCGGTTCCAGTACCAGGTGCCGCCGAAATCGCCAGCCTTCTCGATGATGCGAATGTTGGTGATGCCAGCCTTTTGCAGTCGCGCCGCCGACAGCAGGCCGCCAAAGCCTCCACCGACAATGGCGACATCGAGTTCTTCTTGAAGCGCGGGGCGCGTGAAGCCCGGATCGACGTAGGGGTCCACATTATAGTGCGCGTACTTGCCGGTGATCTCCTGGTATTGGTTGTTGGCGTCCGCGCGCAACCGTTTCGTGCGCTCCGCCGCGTACTTCTGACGCATTTCGGACGGGTCGAATCCCAACTCCGCTGGGGTTGGAATGCCGCTTGGTTGGAATTGCGATACTGCTGCACTCATCTTTTGAGTCCTCCTTTTTGTTTGGTGCTTTCCGCGTGAATGCTCTCGTTGGCATGCCAGCTTCCGTCCATGAAGTCAAGGCGAACGATGGACAGCTTGACGTGACTATTCGATCTGGAGTAAGGCCAGAGCGAGGAGAGCCCTTATGAACATTGGTATTTCAACGACGGTAACAGCGCGTAGCGCGGACCTCGCCGAGGTCGCCCAACTGGTCGAATCCTTGGGGTATGACTCCTTGTGGATTCCTGAACACCCAGTGATACCACTCCGCCGGAGCGTGCCGTTCCCCGCCTCGCGCGATGGGCACATGCCGGAGCACTACATGCAATGGGCCGATCCCTTCATTGCCCTTACCGTGGCGGCGACGGTGACCAAGACGATCAAACTGGGCACCGGAGTCTGTTTGCTACCGGAACGTGATCCCTTGGTGACGGCAAAGGTGGTCGCCAGTCTTGATTTGTTTTCACGGGGGCGCGTGATTCTCGGTGTCGGCGCGGGCTGGTTGAAGGTAGAAACTGAGATCATGGGGACGAAATTCAACCAACGCTGGAAGCGCTTGCGCGAGACGGTCGAAGCGATGCGCGTGCTGTGGACAGAGCCAGCGGCCAGTTATGACGGGGAGTTGGTCCACTTTCCGGCGGTGCGTTGCGAGCCCCAGCCCGTCCAGTATCCTGGCCCACCGATTCTTCTTGGTGGCCTGGGGCCAAAGGTCATGGCGCGGGTCGTCCGCTCGTATGATGGCTGGTATCCGTTCGTGTCGGGTCCCGATGCCTTCGAGAAGGATATGGTCGCGCTCCGGGCGCTGGCCAACGAGGCGGAGAGAGACCCTGATACTATCCAGGTAACGGCGATCATTGATCCGCGCGATGGTACGGTCTCAGCCGATGAGCTGAAACGGTACCGTGACGCGGGTGCTAACCGGGTCGTGGTGTACTCGCAGCAAACGCGCCAAGAGGACGCCGACGGCAAAGGGCTGGAGGTCGTCAAGCGTTCGGCGGCGATCGTTGAGCGCGCCCAAAGTCTGTAACCGGAGCGCTTCTATTTCGACATCAGGAGGAACGCACTATGAAGAGTACGACCAAACTCCGCCAGCTATTAACCCGTGCCGGTATGCTGATCGCGCCGTTGCCGCGGCGGTGAACCTCCCGATTCTGGCCGACATTGATGATGGGGGCGGCACACCGCTGAGCGTCCGCCGCGCCATTTTTTTAGCAAAGCGTCGTTTCTTTCGTTCACGCGCTCTTCATCTTCTTCACCAAAGGAGGTGGACATGTCATATAAGGTGTCAACTGTTTGGTGACCTCCGCCGCGCTTGCGCCGCCAAACCCAAGCTGCTCCTGAATCCGCGCTCCCCGTTCCACCCACAGCTTTGGCGCATACTCCTGACATGGCTCGGTCGGCCGCGGATCCTTCCCACCGGATCGTTCATGGATGTAGTGCGGATAGACTTTCTGGAAGCTGAGCATGGTACTGAGGGTGCGGGGGTGACGCCGCCAGTCCTCTCTCGCACGGATACGGTCCGTCAGGGCGACGAATTTTGGCGCGGACGCGCCGTTCATCTTCGTGGCGGTCGACGCTTCTTTTCTCATGACACTCCCCTGTTCATCGCTTGCGTGCCATCAGCGTCGTTACACCGTAATCGCAACAAACGTTAGAGTTTCCGCGCCCGTTCGAGAATCGGGGCGACGCGATCAATGGCGGCCAGCGCGTTCCCCGTCGCAATCTCCTGGACGAACGGTTGCGAGAAAAACACAATCCGGCTCGCGCCAGCC
>JANMSE010000250.1:0-5870 GCA_031389045.1 Deltaproteobacteria bacterium
CGCGAGCCGACCCAGAAAATAGGCGATTAACGGGCGGAGAATCTGTTGACAGATCACCACCGCCGAGACCGGATAGCCTGGCAGTCCGATCACCGGTTTGCCGTTGATCTTCGCCAAAATCGCCGGTTTGCCGGGCATCACGTCAATGCCGTGCACCAGCACTTCGCCCAACGCTTCGAGCGCGCGAATCGTGAAATCATGCTCGCCCGCCGACGACCCGGCGATGATGACGACGATGTCATGCTCTTTCATGGCTTTGGTGAGGGCTTTGGTGATCGTTGGTAGATCGTCGATCACGCGCGGTAATCGGTGTGGCTTGCCGCCCCACTCTTCGACGAAGGCGGCGGTCACACGCGAATTGAACTCAATGATCCGTCCCGGTTTCGCGGGCTCGCCCGGTTCGATCAATTCAGACCCCGTGGGAATGATACCGACAGTGGGTTTGGCGACGACGGGAATTTTGACATGCCCGGCGGCGAGCAACGCGCCAATATCGTAAGGCCGCAGTTTATGACCCCGCGGCAGCAAGGGTTCGGTGGCGACAATGTCTTCACCCACGAGCCGGACATGTTGCCAGGGCGTGGCGGCGTCGCGAATCTCCACTTCCTGGGCATTCTTCTTAAAGACCCGTTCAATCATCACGACGGCATTGGCCCACGACGGCAGCGCGTTGCCGGTATCGACATATTGGAAGATCGGTTGGCCAGTGGCGGCGGGGCGACGCGCTTTGCCATTGACGAGTGTAAGCGTCACAGCGGTGAACTCACTCGCGCCAAACGTCTCTTCCGCGCGTACGGCGATGCCATCCATCGCGGCTCCGTGGTAATGCGGGGCGGAAAGGCGGGCGAAGATTGGTGCCGCCGTCGTGCGATGCAGCACGTCATCGACGATACTGTGCTCGACCCGCTTGGGCGGAGTGACCGCGGCAAGAAAGGTGGCGAGCGCTTCCGGCAAGGGTTTCTTGGTGAGGTAACGTTTGCGTTCGGGGTGATCGGCTTTGTGATGGTCGTGCATAATTCAGTTGCGAAAACCTGATTAATAGAATTGAGTCATCGGGTCATTGAGTCATGGGGTCATTGAAAAAATGGCTCAATGATTCGATGGCTCAATGACTCAATTTCTCCCTCGGTCGTTAAAAGAGAATCACTTCCACCTCTGCCTCCGCCTCTTTCCCTTCTTCGTTATGGGGGATGCAAAACATGCCGTTGGCTTGGACCAGGCTGAACACCGCCCCAGATTTGCCAGGTAACGGTTGGGCACGCCAGGTGCCGTTGTGCGGGGTCAGCAGGACGCGCACGTAGTCCTCACGCCCCGGCGCGGAGGCGACATTCTGCGCCAGTCGTGCCCGTGTCGTGCGCAACGGTGCGAAAGCGGTTGCCGACGGTTCGCCTCCCACCAAACGCACCAGCGGCGCGCCAAACAACGAGAACACCACCAACGCGGATACCGGATGGCCTGGCAGTCCCATCACCGGCTTGCCCGCCGCTTTGGCGAAGATCGTCGGTTTTCCTGGGGCAATCGAGATGCCGTGGAACAAGATGTCCGATTTGGGAAATGAACAGACGACATCGACGGTCATATCTTTGATACCAACTGAACTGCCACCAGAGATCATCACCACATCCGCGGCGGCGAGCGCCCGTGCCATTGCTTTCTCAAACGCGGGCCGGTCGTCTTTCACGACGCCGAGGTCAATCGTCTCTCCGCCCGCTTCGGTAATCATGGCCCGGAGCGAGTATTGGTTGACGTTGCGAATTTGGCCAGGCTTCGGGCTTTGCTCAGGCGCGACGATCTCATCACCAGTGGAGATCAGCGCGACCTTCGGGCGACGATACACTGGCACTTTGATGAGGCCCACGCCGGTCAGTGCGCCGAGATCGTGCGCCCGCAGCCGCCGACCCGCCGCGAAAATCGCCGCGCCTTTTTTAATGTCTTCGCCAATGCGCAAAATGTTTTCCCACGGCGAGGTGCTGCGTTGTACTTCAAGCGTGCCGTCGCCCATCTCCTCAGTGTACTCGACCATCACCATCGAGTCGGCTCCAGGCGGCAGCATGCCTCCCGTGGCGATACGCATGGCCTCGCCTTTCTTGAGCGTGCGAGTGACGGTTTTGCCCATCTCCACGGAGCCAGCGAGTTTGAGATACATCGGCAAACTGGCCGACGCGCCAAACGTATCTTGCGCACGCACCGCATAGCCATCCATGTTGGTGCGATGAAAATGGGGCAGGTCCACTGGTGAGGTGAGCGCTTTCGCCAATACGCGCCCACACGCATCAACAGTGGGAATCGTCTCGCTCGCGGTGTGCGGCGCGAACGTGGCCAAGTGTTCCCGCGCCTCGGTCGAGGTGACGACGCGAAAGAAGGCTTTGACCGGCGCGAGAGCTACAGCCGTCGATGCGCGAGGCACGGTAACTCCTTTCTCACTTTCTCGACATACTCCCGGTCGATTTCAGCGGTAATGACGCACTCTTTGTCCGGAGCGCGGGCAATGACCTTACCCCACGGGTCGATAATCATCGAGTTGCCGTAGTCGGCATGGCCGTGCACATTCTTGCCGATTTGGTTGGGGGCGATGACGTAGGCTTGGTTCTCAATGGCGCGCGCCCGTAGCAATGGTTCCCAATGCGCCGCGCCAGTCGGAAACGTGAACGCCGACGGGACGAAGATCACCTCAGCGCCGCGCTGAGCGAGTTGGCGGTACAATTCAGGAAAGCGCAGGTCGTAGCAGACCGAAAGCCCAAACGTGCCGAGTGGCGTATCCTGAACGACTACGTCCGTGCCGGGTTTCATCGACGCCGATTCCTTGACGGTGACCTGCCCAGGAATGTCGATGTCAAAGAGATGAATCTTGCGATAACAGGCGAGGATGTCGCCGGCGGGACTCAATAGCAGGCTGGTATTGTGTGACCGTGGTTCATCGGACTGCTCCAGGAATGAACCCGCCACCAAGTGGATACGATGCTGTCGTGCCAGCGCACGCAAGCGGTCGGAGGTCGGACCAGGAATGGCTTCGGCTTGCTTTGGGCCTTCACTCTTTGATCCACGCCATGAGAACACTTCGGGGAGAACCACGAGTGAGGCGCCACGGTCAACGGCCAACTGGACGAACATTTCCGCTTTGGCGAGGTTTTCCTCTTTCACGGATGAGGCGGTCATTTGGATGGCGGCGGCGATGTAGGAGCGCATATTGAGTCCTTTCGCGATGCTTAGGGATTGTGGGGGCCGGTTCGCAGCGAGCCGTGAGGCTTCGGCTTCACTGCTCGCCAGTGCTCGGTTAGGCACGTGTACGCTTCAACACTGGCCGATGACGGTGAACCCCGGCCTCTCCGGCTTGAAGGCGACGAATCAGGTCGCGATGTTGCTCCGTTGCCCGATCAATCTCCTCGTCATCAGGCAAAATGTCCTCCGCGAGTTCGTGTGTTGCCCACCACTCGCGTTCCACGTCTTCCGAAACGAACTGGGTGGGAATTTCCTCGCGTGAATGGATGACTATTCGTGGCTTTCCCTTTGAGAGCTTGGCGGTGCTTTTCATTTGCGTCGATACCTTCATTTCCGGTCGCTATCCTACTGGAGGCCACATGTGTCGGGCAAGCGTATGTCCCAACCTCAGCGGGATTGCGTGGGCGGCGGAATCCACAACCGAGAGCCCAGGGTAGCTGCGCAACCCTGGGCTCGAAGACGCAATCCCCTTGGGATTGGGGGATTTGGGATTGGGGGACCTGCTCACGCCTCCCGCCGCCCCATGCCGACAATAATCTCAAACTCCTCCTGTGCCAGCGGCATCACCGAGAGTCGCCCTTGGCGAATCAGCGCCAGGTTTTGCAACTGTTGCTCCTGCTTCATGTCACTCAACGAGACAGGCTGTGGCAAGGGTTCGACCGGTTCGAGGTCCACGACGACCCAGCGTTGGTCGTCGGTCGTCGGGTCCTGGTACGCTTCTTTCACAACGCGTGCGATTCCCACCACCGCCATGCCTTCGTTGCTATGGTAGAACAGCACCGCGTCGCCCTGTTTCATGGCATTAAGATTATTGCGCGCCTGATAATTGCGCACCCCGTCCCAATACGTGCGTTTCTCCTTGACGAACCGGTCCCACGAGTATTTGAATGGTTCCGATTTCACTAGCCAGTAGTTCATGGCCCGCTCGCTTTCGCTCTATGGCAAATGGCTTATGGCTCGCTCACTCCGTTCGCTTTATGGCAGACGGTTTTTTTGCCATAAGCCATAAGCTATAAGCCATTTGCCAACAAAGGAGGGTTACTATGCCACACGGAAGTCGTCCAGAGTACCGGATTAAAGTCGAGAAGAATGTGCCCGCGAAAATGCGCGATGGCACCACGCTGTATGCTGATGTCTATCGCCCCGATGCCCCAGGGCGCTTTCCTGTCATTCTCTTGCGCTTGCCCTACGGGAAACACATGGCCGCCGATTTTGGCGATCACGAGTTTTTTCCCGCTCGTGGTTATGTGGTGGTGATTCAAGATGGCCGCGGGCGCTTTGATTCGGAAGGCACCTATTATCCTCTCATTGATGAGCCTCAGGACGGCTACGACACCGTCGAGTGGGCCGCCGCGCTGCCCTACGCGAACGGCTTGGTCGGCACCCAGGGGCAATCGTATTTGGGCGCCACGCAATATCTCCTCGCGCCGACTCGTCCGCCGCATCTTCGTTGTGCCTTTCCCGTGTCCGCCGCCGCTGACTTTCATCAGAGCTGGGTCTATCACACCGGTGGGGCGTTTTCGTTTGGCTGGCAAATTCCTTACGCGATTTTCTTGGCCCGCAATACCATTGACCGCTTAGGAATCAAGGACGAGTTGTGGCCAAAAATTCGGCCCGACCTGCTGCGCGGGATCAACTTTGGCAATCCGCTCACCCCCGAAGCCTATAACCGGTTGCCGCTGATGTACTGGGCCGATCTGCTCAAGGATGTAGCCCCCTATATGCGTGAGTATCTGACGCATCCAGAAGATGGGCCGTACTGGTGGGCCGTGAGTGTCGAACGACAACACCGCAACATCAACGTCCCCATGTATCACGTCAGTTCGTGGTACGACATTTTCCTGCGGGATGCCCTGGTCCACTTTAACGGCCTCCGTTCACGAGCGATGACACCCGAAGCGCGCGGTGGACAACGGTTGCTGCTGGGGCCGTGGGCGCATCTCTTTCCCTATACCACTCCCACCACTGGTGGCACCGGTGACATCGACTTCGGTCCCAACGCGTTCATGGACCTCCATGATACACAACTGCGCTGGTTCGATTATTGGCTGAAGGGGATCGACAACGGCATGATGGAGGAACCGCCGGTCCGACTATTTGTGATGGGCACCAACCAGTGGCGTGACGAATATGAATGGCCGCTGGCGCGCACCCGGTACACCCCGTGCTATTTCCACAGTCGCGGCAAGGCCAATAGCCTGCACGGTGATGGGACGCTCAGTTTCGAGCCCCCGACCGAGGAACCGGCGGACCAGTATCGCTATGATCCCGCCGATCCCGTGCCGACCAGCGGCGGCAATACCTTGATTATTCCTGTTGGCGTCAAGGATCAGCGCGAGGTCGAAGCGCGCCACGATGTGTTGGTCTACACTGGCGCCCCACTGGAAAAACCCTTGGAAGTGACGGGGCCGCTGAAAATTGTCCTGTATGCGTCCTCCTCCGCGCCAGATACGGATTTCACCGCCAAGCTGGTTGATGTCCGACCAGATGGGTATGCGCAAAACATCGCTGACGGCATCGTGCGGGCGCGGTATCGCGAGTCGGCGATGACGCCGAAGCTGCTCACCAAAGGAGAGGTGGTCGAGCTCGCCATTGACCTGTGGGCGACGAGTCATGTGTTCTTGCCGGGCCATCGGCTGCGGGTTGAAGTC
>JANMSE010000252.1:0-2553 GCA_031389045.1 Deltaproteobacteria bacterium
CGAGCATGTTACGAATTTCCCTTCTTGACAAGCGACTGTTGTTGAGCAATGCGACGCCCAAGCGCATCGCCTGGTAGCCGTCCATGCCAGAACTCTCACGTCTTACAGATGAAGACACATCGAGTGTTCCTGGACCAGCATATGGCGCAGCAAACGAAGAAAGAGATAGGTGTGGGCAGTCTCTGACAGCAGAGAGCTACACCAAGCTTTGGACAACGGTCGGAGGAAGATTAGAGGCGAAGAACAGAAAGGGAGAGATAGCGTGGGAGAGGTAAGGCGTGCCTCTCGATCTGACTACGGTAAGCGAGTGGCGAAGCTTCCAGAGAGGACGTCGGGTAGGCAAAGAAACAAACGGCAGAGAAAACAGTTCCCGCCGCGGTAAGGGCGTCCGCGCCAGAAGACGCGGGTGTGAGAAAGAAATGATCGCCGCAGTCTGAGCATCGGTCGCCTGTCTTTTGGGGCACGGTGGAAGGCGAATGACAGGGGGCCGCGTCCGCGGTGTTCGCGTCAGCTCTAGCAACTGACACCTCTGCATGCGCGTGTCCAGCGGCTCCACACACCTGTGAGCAGTGGAGTAGGGAAATGAGAGCGAAGATGAATAGCGGCGATACCTGCCGCAATCGAGGCATGGCGGCACGCTACCATGCGACTCCTCACAGAGTCAACTCCAGCCTGAGATGGAGCAATGTGACGACAGCTTGACTCAGTACTGAGGTACAGGGTGTATAGTCAGTGTGGAGGTTAATATGGAAACGGTGACCATAGGTCAGTTGGCCAGGAAAGCTCAGGTCCATGTGGAAACTGTGCGATATTATGAACGGCGTGGACTCCTCCCTCAGCCCTTACGGCGCTGGTCTGGGTATCGTCAGTATTCTCCCGAGGACATTGTACGTCTGCGGTTTATTAAGCATGCCCAGCGGTTAGGATTCTCATTGAAAGAGATCGCGGAATTGCTTTCCTTGCGAGTCGATCCAGATACCAGTTGCCATGATGTCAAGCAACGGGCGCAAGCCAAGCTCGCTGACATCGAGGCAAAGATCCTGACGCTTGAACAGATAAGGAAAGCACTCAAAAAGTTAGTCGCCGCGTGCCGCGGGCGTGGCCCAACTACGGTATGCCCCATATTAGAGGCGCTGGAAACAACGGAGGAAGCGTGATGCTCACTGTAGAACTCATCTATGACCCCGATTGCCCAAATGTGAAAAACGCCAGGGCGCAACTGCTCCGCGCCTTCGCAGAAACTGGACTCTCACCCCAGTGGCAGGAGTGGGATCGCAACGCCCCCGAGAGTCCTCCTCAGGTGCGCGCCTATGGTTCTCCGACCATCCTGGTCGACGGTCAGGATGTAGCTGACACTTCTCCATCCACTGACGCCGATTGTTGTCGATTGTACATGGATGACAGCGGGGGTTTGCATGGTGTCCCCTCTGTCGCAGCAATCACTTCAGCTCTCTTACGGACGAAGGAGCGGACATCATCGGATACGAACGCCACGGCAGTTACGGGACAGAGGTGGCACAACACCGTAGCTGTGCTGCCAGCAATCGGCACGGCGCTGTTGCTCAAGGTCACCTGTCCTGCCTGCTGGCCCGCATACGCTGGAGTCCTCAGCACCCTGGGACTTGGATTCGTGAATTACACCCCTTACGTGCTGCCCCTCACCGCTATTTTCTTCGCCCTGGCTCTGGCCCCACTCGGGTATCAGGCAAAACGTCGCCGACACTTCACACCGCTCCTGGTTAGTCTTCTTGCCGCACTTCTGGTCATCGTTGGCAAATTTGCTTTCATTTCTGATCTGGCCGTGTACGCGGGAATTATCCTCTTCGTGGGAGCTTCGCTCTGGAACTCATGGCCGCAGCGAACAAGCAAGGGCGACTCCTGCCCTACCTGCATTCCTGCAGCGACGCCATCTCATTTTGACACGAGAACACCAATTTCCTTAGTCAGGAGGTAAAAGTATGAGTAACAAACGCACCATTGAGGTCTTTAGCGCAGGATGTTCTGCGTGCGAGGAGACGATAGAGATTATCAACCGAGTTGCCTGTCCATCCTGTGAAGTCCTCGTCTTGGACATGAAAGACCCAGATGTGGCAAGCCGCGCAAAGAGCCTGGGCATTCGTTCAGTTCCCGCCGTAGTAATCGACGGTAAGCTCGCTGACTGCTGCGCGGGACGGGGCCTTGAAGAAGCCACGTTGCGAGCCGCTGGGTTGGGACAATCAATCTGAGATACCCTCTTCATAATCACAGTCATGGACCAACATAAGGCCTGGTTGATGCCAAGGAGCACGTTGGCTACGTTGAACCATCACCAATGGTTTGCCCAGATCATCATGAACGGCATCGGCAGACCGATGAGCCAGCCGAGCACCAGGACTTTTTTTCGTCCCCAGGTTTCGGAGAGGCGGGCCGCGAACAGATTGCAGAGCGCCTTTGTGACGCCAAAGCTGACAATGAACGACACGATCGCGGTCTTGGAGGTGAAGCCAAACTCTTGTTCCCCGATCAACGGGACGACGGTCCGCTCCAGGCCGACCATCCCGCCGACGAAGGCGT
>JANMSE010000267.1:0-5314 GCA_031389045.1 Deltaproteobacteria bacterium
CGTTTTTCTCCGTATTGTCGGCGGCTGTCGGTGCCGTCGGTGATGGAGCTGGTGCGACCGGTACTGAGACTTTTGCTTTTGGTGATGGAGCTTGTACCGCCGGTGCTGGGGCTTTCGCCGCCGGTTGAGAATCACAGGCGTATCCTCCGAGGACGAGCAGCGAGATGGATAACAATAGCGCGGTGGGCTTGTTCATGTATTTTCTCCTTGACCCTGAGAGCGTTTCCCGCTCACGAGTCCGTTACAGTTGGTTGGAAGGTAGAGAAGATTCATTCTCCCTATGCAGCATGGGTCCTGACGCTAGAACATATTCGTGCCGTTGATCGGGGTCGCGGCAATGGTCGTCTCTGTCAGCGCGGACGGATCGCTGAATGGATTACCCTCCTGAGTCTTCGTGCTCGCGCGAGGTCGCATCGATGACGGCAGGGCCTGTTTGGCCACAGCGAACAAGGTGCTCACCACCGCCCCCACGGCGGCACTTTTGAGAATGGCAATTTCGTCCTTGAACTGCTCCTGTAGACTACTTCCTAGCCCCTGCGGCGACTGGAGAGGGGCGGACGACTCGTAAGACAGAGCCGCTGGTCTCATTGCCGGAGCGAACCGTGGCTCATAGGCAGAGCCAACCGCAACCGTGCGGTCAGTCCTCCCGCTGCCGAGCAGGTAACCCACGACCAGCGATCCCCCCAACAGCAACCACGGATGTTGCTCCATCTGGTGGTGCAGATCAAAGGTGCGTTGCACCGCTTCTACGGTCTCTCCGACGGTTTCTTTCACATTCTCCACGATTCCCTCCACAGAGGCTTGCGCCCCTTCCACGGTCTGCTTCACCGCGGCGACTGTCGTGTCCACGGTGTCTCTCACATTCTCCACCATTTCCTCCATGGAGGCTTGCGCCCCTTCGACGGTCTCCAGGACGCGCTCGCCCAGCAGTTCCAGCTTCTCGGTCATGGCCGAGCGGGTGTCATCAATCTCCCGCTGGGTCTCGGCTATCTCTTGTTGGATGTTGTCGGCTGTGTGAGCCATTGCCCATTCTCCTTTTGTATTTTTCCTGTCGACCGAGGCGCCCCGGCGAAATCCGCCGCGGTGGATTTGCCCACGGCGAGCCACACTCCGCCCAAAACGACGAGGCCGCTCCCGACCATGCCGTAACACCCCCAGAGCGGAAGCTCCAGGAATACGGCCAATATCTGGACCAGCATCACACTGAGGAGCATCCCCCCGGCGGCAACGATGCCTATCCCGATACCCCGTGTGATCGCGGCGGTCTTGGCTTGACGCAGCTCATCGCGCGCTTCCAACTTGAGCATCGCCACTTCCTGTTCCAGCAAATTCTTGGCATCGGTCACGATGCCGCTGAGCAACACCGCTACGCTCGGCTCCGCGGTGTGGTGCGCTGAGTTCTCCATGGCTTATCCCCTCGTGCCGCGGGCCAGCAAATACCCCACGCCTACCCCCACCAATAACGCTTGGACCGGGTAGTTACGCACTAAGGCGGTGAGGTCGGCGGCCAGATTCTCGTAGTCTTTCTCTTTCAGGTACGTGCTCGCCGATTCCAACCCCCCGGCCACGGTGGTCGCCGCAGTGGCCATCGCTCCATCCCGCGGGGCGTGGTCGCGAATGGCCCCCGCCAGCGATCCGATCTGCTCCCCGACCGCGGTAGCCGCCTCACTCGCTGTGCTCGCGGCCGTCACGCCAAACTCTTGCACCTTGGCCGCCATCCCGGCAACGGTCTCGGTTGCGTTCGTCGCCCCATTTCCGCCACGACCGCCCAGGGAGTCGCCATACTCTTTCATGCGCTGCTCCACCTCGTGGTGGGCCTGTTCGCGCGCATAGCCGTATTTCTCTTGGAGCACGCCGATCAGCTTCTCCGTCTGTCCACCGATCCGTTCGAGGTCGTCATCGGCGAGTTTGCCCCACCACGATTTGAGGGTGCCCCGCATTTGCTTCCATTGGCCAGTAAAAATGTCTTGGTTCATTGGATTCTCCTCCATTGTTTGGTTACATGCGTTCATTGACGACATACGATTACGTTCAACACTCGTAGTTAGTAAGATTTGGCGACTTGTACCACCGGCTCCAAGTCTCTGCGGTGGAGCGTCGCGTCTGTTGTCCTATTGGCCTCCGACTGCTCCTGGGCTTCTGTCACCGCGGTTTCCACGCGTTCCACCGCCTCCTCCATCTGCTGTGTCACGTGATTCACCGATGCGAGCGGCACCTGTCCCGTGGGTCCGGTCGGCTCCGCACCCTCCTGGGCTTTGGCAATCATGGTCTCGACCCGCTCCACTGCCTGTTCAATTTGTTGATCCGCCGCGTCCGCCACATGATCTGGTGTCTGTGGGTCAATCCCCATACGGGTATCCCGCCCGCGGAGCCGTAGCCGCATCTGCTGCCGCAGCGATTGCACGCGCACGCGCAACGTCGTGAGCGAACGGGTCGCCACCGTCGGGTCCGCCGGCACCGGTTCCGGATTAATGACCACTCGATCCAGCAGCACTTGCCCCACCACGGTCAGCGGGATGGCGATAAAGACCCCCAGGATTCCGTACAAGGTGCCGAGGGCAAGCACCGCGAACATGCCGACCAGGGCGCTGAGGCCGACCGCACGGCTCATGATCCGCGGAATCAGGACGTTATTCTCGAACATCTGCAACAGCACCGAAAACCCGATGACCAGCAGCACCGAGGGGAGGCCCAAAGGCAAGGCCACCAAGATGGCCGGAACAGCGGCCAGCATGGGCCCGATGAGCGGCACTGCCTCACACAGCCCGGCCAAGACGGCGAGCACGAGGACGTTAGGTAGCCCGATCAGGACATAGCCGATGGCGGAGGCCACCCCGATGATCAACATCGCCAGCCCTTGGCCCCGAATGTACGCGCCGAGCTTGGACTCGATTTCGTGCCAGGTATTCAACACTTGAGGACGACGCGCGACGGTGACCAGCGACAGGATCAGACGCTCCACGCGTGGCACTTCCATCGTCCAGTAGAACCCAACGGCCAATACGACCACCAAGTAGGTGAAGAAGTTCACGGTGCTGGTCACGACCCCTAGGGCATTCACAAAAAAGGTCGGAGCCACCTCCGCGATGTGCTGAGCGAGAATTTCAAAAGACGGGATTCTGTTCCCCAACCGCCGCAGCAGCGGAGTCGAGTGGGCGTGTAACCACTTGACAAAATTAGCGTACTGCTCGGGAAAGCTTGCCGTAAAGGCTCGGGCTTGCTCAATCAGCACTGGCACCAGGAACAAAACCACGAGCACGATTCCGAGGATAAAGAGTAAGTAGATCAGGAGCACGGCCAGTCCCTTGGGAACCCCGAGGAGACACAGCCGCACGTGCCCCGGCTGTAACGCCGCCGCCACCACAATCCCAAGGAAGAACACCACCAGGAGATCGATCAAGACGTAGCAAAGAGCCGCCAGCCCAACCATGCCCAGGGCGAGGGCCATCAGCGCGGCCGCATTGCCGAGATCTTGTTTTCGCATGTCCGTACTGCCGTCACTCATTGTGAATATTCCTCGGGCGCGGTGACGAGCGGGTGTGTGTTGATACGTCGGGGGGCATGCGCAATCCCCAACGCTTCGCTGCTCCGCGCTTCATTCATCGTACGGGGTGTCTCTGCAAACGGGACCACAGGAAGAGCATTGAGCGCCGGCTCGCCAGAACGCTCACGAAAAACACAACAAGACTCACCGCTAACCAGGGCCCCGGAGGCTCTGGCATGATACTAACAAACCTATGAGGATCACGCGCGTTGGCAATCAGTTGAATGAAGAGAACCGTAAGCGCCCAAGTCATAGCCAGTCTCCTTTCTGACGATCATAATGACTCCGCTTGAACAGACAGGAAGCTACCTTCGAGAGATGTAGCGCCGCCGGTCCGCCCCGTCTGTGAAATTCCTGCTATACATGTTGGAATCATGCGACAATCGGACAGGCGAAGGCGGGGGGGTCTTTCGGTAGAGGAATTACCCCCACGGCCACCCCTCGCCGGGGACTGAACTCCCCGGCTACCCTCATTGCCTCGCTCCGCGAGGCCAGAGACGCCGCAGAGCGGCGTATGAGGGTAGCCGGGGGTTTCAACCCCCGGTTTGCTGCGAGCAGCGCCTTTCGGCTTAACGTAATGCCATGAGGCTGGAGGGGCGGGCGTTATGGCGTGTGGCACGATGAGGCATTGTGGCGTGATGCGCTCACCCGTGCGGAATGCCGTGAACTCGAACATTATTATCGCCCGCCGGGCGTATCGCGCGCCCAGTAGGCATGGTTCGCGAGCGTGTGGCGGAAAACCGCATAGCTCGCTCCCTACGGTCGCTTTATGGCGTATGGCTTATAGCTCGCTTCGCTCTATGGCGTATGACCCGTTCGCTGCGCTCACTCTATGGCACGGACACTCCTGCCATACGCCATACGCTATTGGCCATCAGCCATTGGCCATCAGCGTTGGAGGTGAGATTCCAAGATCCAGAGCTGCTTATCAACTCCACGTGAAATGTCGGTATAGACCGCCGCACTGCCGGCATCTTCTACATCGGCGGCTTGCGTGATGCTGCCGCGGATCACCGTGGCATAGAGAGCAAAGCGCTCGACCAGCGCCACCACATGGTCGTTCCCCACCACCAACGTGCTGAGATACTCCGGCAACTCCGACTCCAGGGCCGCCATGCGTACGGTTCCCATCACCACTCCGCCCAGGATGGCGATGCGTTCGGCCATCAAGTCGGTGTACCCATCGAGTGCGGTGGCAATCGTGGTGAACACCGTATGTAACGGGAAAAAGTCTTTCCCCTTGACGTTCCAGCACGCTTGTTTGACTTGGGAGCGGAGGTCCACGGTATATGCCAGGGTCTGATTCAGCAGGGTGATGATGTCCACCCGGATTTCTGGAGGCAGATCAATCCGGGTGGCATGCAGAACGGGGCCATGGGCGTAATCGTTCATAGTTTGTTATCCTTTTTGCCGGAAAAATAATACAGACGGCCCGCGTCGTCTGTGAAATTCCTGCTACCAATGTTGGAATACTGCGATAATCAAACCGCAGGATCAGTATCCAGTGCTCCTAGCGCTGTTCATGCTTCGACAAGCTCAGCACGAACGAGGTCCCGTTCCGTCTCATCTTTCTCCCGTTCACCCTGAGCCTGTCGAAGGGGGCGACCGTTATAGATACCCCTCAACGGGAAACCGTATTAGGTGTCAGGAGCGTCCGGTTCGCGGTCGTCGCCTGATGATGAAGAAGCCTCTGTGTTGTCCCTGTAGGCTTTCGGCGTCATGGAGACGTGCTTATGAAAGAGCGCGGTGAAGTGACTTTGATCCGCGCAT
>JANMSE010000355.1:0-11906 GCA_031389045.1 Deltaproteobacteria bacterium
ACCGCAGCGTGATCGGCTACTTCGCGCAGACTATGATGAAGGACTTGCGGCTGGTCAGCGGTTACGACGTACTGTATGGCAAGGTCAAGGCGTTTATTCAGGACCAGTTGTTTGACCGGCCGGTTGACTTGGAAAGCCCTAACACCCTACGCAACCTGTCAGAATTGGTCGCCACTAAAACGCTCATCGAGACGTTCAAGAAAGCGATCAACACACTGACCATCCAAGACAAGGGCGATGCGAAGATTCGCGATACCATCAAGCTGCGGCAGACGCGCCCCTTTGTGGCCAAGGATCAGGGCTACCTCATCCCGAAAAAGAGTATCTTTAACCGCATCATCGGGGACAGCCAATTTGAACTGCTGTTCGCCCGTTTTCTTGAAGACTGCGCCGATGTGGTTTCCTACGCCAAAAACTATTTGGCGGTGCACTTCAAGTTAGATTATGTGAACGCGGACGGTGACATCTCCAACTACTATCCAGATTTTTTCGTCAAAATATCGGACAAAGAGGTTTATATTGTCGAAACCAAGGGGCAAGAAGACCTGGAGGTGCCACTGAAGATGGCGCGATTACGGCAATGGTGCGAAGACATCAATCAAGCGCAAACGGACGTGCGGTATGATTTTGTGTATGTAGACGAGGAGAGCTTTCACAAATACCAGCCCACCTCATTTCGGAAATTGGTTGGGAGCTTTACCGAATACAAAAACATACCAAGCGCGCCTCTTCCACATTGACAACACGAAGGAATTTTTCATGGCAAGTTACGGACTCACCGACGAAGTGCGTGCGCTGCGCGAGCGCGTGAAGAAGTTTATCAACGAAGAGGTCATTCCCGCCGAGCCACTCCTCATGCGTGAGGATAAAGAGGCGGACCACATCCTGGAGAATCTCAAGCAATCGGCCAAGCGGCAAGGGTTGTGGGCACTGGGCCACCCGAAAGAGATCGGCGGCGGTGGCGTGCCCTTCATGGCCTTTGTCTACTTCAATGAAGTCATTGGGCGGTCGTACTGGGGGCAGAACGCGATTGGTTCGTTGACGATGCAAGACTCGATCATGCTGCATCGCTACGGCACCCCGGAGCAAAAAGAGCGCTGGCTGAAGCCGTTGGTGGCGGGCGAGATTCTGCCCTCGGTTGGGCTCACCGAGCCCGAAGTCGCCGGGTCGGACCCGACCCTGATGCAAACCACCGCCGTGCTGGACGGCGATCAATGGGTTATCAATGGTCACAAATGGTTCACCACCGGGGCGAATATCGCCGCCTTCACCACGGTCTTTTGTCAAACCGAGCCAGACGCGCCACGGCATGCGAAGTTTTCGTCGATCATCGTGCCGACTGATACCGCTGGCTATGAAGTCGTCCGTGTCATTCCGACGATGGGGCATACCGGTGGCAATCACTGCGAGCTGCGGTTCACCGACATGCGTGTTCCGCGCGGCAACTTACTGGGCAAACGTGGAGAAGGGTTTGTCATTGCCCAGAAGCGGCTCGGCCCAGGGCGTATTTTTCACTGCATGCGTTGGCTCGGACAAGCGCAGCGGGCATTTGAGTTGATGTGTGAACGCGCGAAGGTCCGCTTCGCGCATGGGTCGATGCTGTCGGAGAAAGGGGAGATTCAGAGGTACATCGCCGAGTCGGCGGCGGAGATTCAGGCCGCGCGGTTGATGACGCTGGATGCGGCCCGTGCGATGGATGAAGGCGACGAGGCGCGGATTGAGATCGCGCTGATTAAGTTTTGGGGCGCGCGGATGCTGCATAACGTGATCGACCGCGCGATTCAGGTGCACGGCGGACTAGGGCTCACGTCGGACACGCCGCTGGAGTTCATGTACCGCGAAGCGCGCTATGCCCGTATTTACGACGGCCCGGATGAAGTGCACCGCATGACCGTTGCGCGCCGCTTGCTCAAAGACCCGGTGAACGGGGCGCCGTGGGCGTAGGGGGAAGTTCGGAGTCGGGGAAGTTCGGAGTTCGGAGTTCGGGGTTCGGAGTTGGGATTGAGACGGCAAGCGGGAAACTTCACGACCTCTTAACTCCGAACTTTTTTCGACTCCGAACTCTGAACTTCCCTGTCCCCTTTACGTTTTACGCTTTACGTTTTATGTCTGCCCGATGAGCTTGACCCCAGACACACTTGCTCCCCTGCTCGCCGATTTCCTTCACCGCTCCTTTCAACCCCAGGTTCAGAGAGTCTCCGTTGAAAACGTGCGGTTGCTGACCGGCGGGGCGTCTCGCCAAACCTGGTCGTTCGATGCGCGCACCGAGCAGGCTGATGGTCAGACCGTGACGGTTCCTCTGATTCTGCGCTGCGATCCTCCCGAAGGCCCACAAGCGGTGATAAGCCGTGCGCTGGAGTTTCATACGATCCACGCCGCGTACTCTGAAGGCGTTCTCGCTCCGAAGCCGTACTTTCTTGGCGATGACAGGCTTGGGGTTCCGTTTTTCATCATGGAACGGATCGACGGTGAGACGATTCCACGCCGCTTGTTTCGCGACAAGGAGTACGACCAAGCCCGCCAGGTGATGACGAAGCAATTGGGAGCACGTTTGGCGCGTATTCATCGGGTGCCGATTGAGCAATATCCGCTTGATGGATTGCCAACGCCACAAGCTGGGAACTCACCGGCTGAGGAAGAGATCCTGCGCTTCGAGGTGATGTATCAGACGATGGCACGAGAGCCACATCCGGCTTTCGAGCTGGCCTTTCGTTGGCTGCGGCAACATCTTCCGGCTCAGCAAGACAAGGTGCTGGTCCACGGCGACTATCGGATGGGGAACATCATGTTCGGTGCCGATGGCGTGCGGTCGATTTTGGACTGGGAACTCGCGCATGTTGGGGACCCATTGGAAGACCTTGGCTGGATGTGTGTGCGTTCGTGGCGCTTCGGCAACGATCACTTGCCGGTCGGTGGCGTCGGGAAGCGCGAAGAGTTTTGGCACGCCTACGAAGAGGCTGGGGGATTTCCCGTGGACCCGCGACGCGTTCACTTCTGGGAGATTTTCGGCAATCTGCGCTGGGGCGTGATCTGCTTGAACATGACCCAGCCATTTCTGGATGGGCAGAACCCCAGTGTCGAACTCGCGGCTATTGGTCGGCGCACGGCGGAGACAGAGTGGGAGCTGGTTCATCTGTTGGAGGAGTAATGCAAGATCGCCCGACGGTTCACGAATTGTTGCAGGCTGTCATTCATTTTCTTGATGAAGACGCGGTGCCCCATTTGACTGGCTCCTGGCAATTTTATGGTCGCGTTGCCGCCAATGCGTTGCGTACTGTCCAGCGAGAGTTGGAACACGAGGAGGAGCATCTCACGGAAGAATGGGAGCGGCTCAATCAGGTGCTGGCGTGGGAAGATCGCCCCTCCACGCGCGCTGGCTTACGGCAGGCGATGCGGCGACGGACGGAAGCCCTCTGTGAAAGGATCCGCCACGGCGAGGCCGACACCGGACCGTATCGGAAACAAGTCCTGGCGCATGTGCGCGAGTCGGTACGTGAAAAACTGTTGGTGAGTAATCCGGGGTGGATTACGCGACCAGAATCATAAGCCGGAGTGTGGCGAGACATGGCGAACGACAAAAAGCTCACGTACGAACAAGCCGGCGTTGATTACCGCAAGATCGACCCGCTGAAAATCCTCGCCCAGCAAGCCGCGCGAGAGACCGGCAAGAATGTACTCGTGGCTGGCTTCTCGGAAGTCGAAGCCAGCCGCGGGGAGTCCGCTTATGTGATTGACGTTGGTGAGTTCTACTTGGCCTCAGTCACGGAATGTTTGGGCACGAAATCCCTGGTCGCCGATGCCGTGCGCCAACTGACCGGAAAAACCTACTACGACCAGATTGCCCAAGACACCATCGCCATGGCGGTCAACGACATCATCACCGTTGGGGCGAAACCGTTGAGCATCCATGCCTATTGGGCCGTGGGTGGGACCGACTGGTTCGCGGATGAACAACGGATGCGGGATCTCGTGGCGGGCTGGAAACGGACCTGCAATTTGACTGGCGTGGCTTGGGGTGGGGGCGAGACGCCAAGTTTATCGGGGATCGTTGAAGCGGGAGCGATTGATCTCGCGGCGTCCTGCGTGGGGATTATTCGGCCAAAAGAGCGGCTCACCGTGGGGAACAAGTTAGCCGTGGGCGACGCGATTGTCTTGCTTGAAAGTAGCGGCATTCATGCCAATGGCGTGTCGTTGGCACGCAAACTCGCGGAACAACTGCCCGAAGGATACGGGAGTCGTCTTGCCGATGGTCGGTTGTACGGTGAAGCGTTACTCGATCCCACTTTGCTGTACGCCTCGGTGATCGAAGCGGTGTTCGACGCGGGCATTCCCGTGCATTATCTGGCCAACATTACTGGACACGGATGGCGCAAGCTCATGCGTCATCCGTCCCCATTTGTGTATCGGCTCACCGCGTTGCCGCCGGTTCCTCCGGTGTTGCGGTTCATGGTCGAGAACGCGGGCTTGGAACTCTCCGAGGCATACGGGACGCTCAACATGGGAGCCGGGTTCGCGCTCTTCGTGCCGGAGGCGCATGCCGCGTTCACGATCGCCATCGCGCACCGATATGGGCTCAAAGCCTATGACGCGGGCAGGGTAGAGGACGGGGAGAAACAAGTAGTGATTGAGCCGCTCAATATCGTGTATGAGGGCGAGAGCTTGAAGTTGCGGGGCTAGACTCCTTGCTCTTTTTCCCCGCGCCTGGCAATAACAATCAGCATATTTTCACGTGAAGGAGGGCTCACAATGGCAAAGGCAGGAATGGCGTTCGATTCGATTGGCGCGGCGCTGGTGCGGACCAGCAAAAAGGAATGGATTGCCACAGGCGATGGCAATGAGTTTTTAGTCTTACGGATTAGCAAGGAGACCGGGGCCTGGAGCGCGTTGGTGAAGGCGAAAGCCGGACAGGTGAATGCCCCACATACGCACATCGGACCAGCGGACTTTTACGTCCTCAAAGGTGGGTTCGATTATCGTGGCGGGTCGGCGCGTGAAGGGGACTGGGTGTATGAGCCAGCCGGCGCGGTGCACGATGCGACCACGCATCCGGTTGATACCGTCTATTTGGCCAACGTCCACGGGCCGGTGGCGTTCCACGACGGCAACGGCAAATTGGTGTCCATTCTCGACTGGCGCGCGGTGCAGAACATGGTGGATAAGTCGGCGGCGAAGAAGAAACCCGTAAGCAACATTGCCGCGGCGAAAAGAAAGAAAGCAGCGTAGGCCCTTCGTTTGCAGCAGAGAGCTTAGCGCTCGCTTGGTTCACTCGCTTTATAGCCTGCTTCGCTCTATGGCAGGAGCGCTCTTGCCATACGCGATAGGCCATAAAGTGAGCGAAGCGAACGAGCCATTTGCCATGCGCTATTTTCTTCGATTATCCACACGCTAGTGCGTACACATCTTGGCGGCCAGCGGGGAGTGAGTAATCCTGCCACGTTGTCCCGCCATCTTGTGTACCAAGCACCTGCCCTTTGCGCGTCGCGCCATACACCACTTTCGCATCCTGACGACTGAGCGCCACGGTCATCATCGTGCTCTGGACAGGGATGCCGTGATCGAACCGCTGCCAACTCTGCCCCAAGTCCGGGCTCCGATAGATTGAACCTGATTTGCTCATCGCCGCTGGACTCAAGGCCGCATAGAGCATGTTGGGGTCATGCGGCGCAACTTGAATATCGCGGGCATACGACAGCGGTGAATGCCGCCAAATTTCCATCTCTCGCCAACTGTCTCCACGATCCGGGCTGCAAAACAGTCCCATCCGTGTCGCCAAAAAAACCGTTCCTGGCCGCGCCGTGCTGACCCCCAAGGCATGAGAGTCCATCATGCCCTCAATGTTCGTCTTGCTAGCGATTTGACTCTTGAGATGGTCCTGTTGGGTGAAGGCAAGCAGGTCTTTGGTGCAGTCGCTCCACGACTCGCCACCATCAAGACTGCGAATGACGCCGCCGACTTCAATGCCCGCGTAGAGTTCGTCGGGATTACTGGGATCAGCCGTGAGCCGAATGATGCGACAGGGAAATCCCATCTCGACCATGCCCGCTGGTTCGATAATTGGTAATCGTCGCCAGTGCTCGCCACCGTCATCACTGCGATACACCGCTGTCGGTGCGGTCCCGACGAACAACGTGCGGGGATTGTGAGGGTGGAGCAGGATGGTCCACACCACCATGTTCTTGTCGGGAAACGGGAAGCGCTCCCAGTGCTCGCCGCCATCAAGACTGCGGTAGGGGCCATCTTGCGTGCCGACGTAAACCGTCTGGGGAGAGGTGGGATGGATGGCGATGGTGCGGACCTCGACTTTCTCTGGCAGTCCGTTCCGCAACACGTGCCAGTCATGCTCGCCCACACGAGTGCGATACAGGCCGCTCGGTTGCTCACTATGACCAGCCCCACTAAACGGCGCGGCTCCAGCATACACATACTGTGACATCGAGAGTTCTCCTTTTTCGGTGCGGTCATCCCACTCGATCCCCCTCACCCTGACCCTCTCCCAGCCGGGAGAGGGAACCTGGAAGCCACCTCGTGACCATGACCGAATTCAGCGTAGGAGTCCTATAGCACGTGAATGGTTGCTTCGTGAAGAGAAGGGGAGGGCGTGTCTTCCCGCCCTTGTTGCCGTCACCTGTTCTGAGTATATGGGGTGCCGATCACTCGAAATACACGAACAACTCTGGAGGGGGCGTATGGCAAAGAAGAAAATGTTGGTCGCTGGAGCGTCGGGTCTGGTAGGATTCGCCGCCGTGCAACACTTCGCGCAACTCGCGGACTGGGACGTCGTTGGTGTCTCGCGTCGTATCCCGTCTGGACTCGAAGGGGCGACGTTCCTGTCGGTTGACCTGATGGACAAAGCCCGTTGCGCCGAGGCGTGCAGTGAACTGCGTGACGTGACGCATGTCGTCTACGCGGCGCTCTATGAAAAGCCTGGCCTGGTGCGCGGCTGGCGTGAGCGCGATCAGATGGAGACGAATCTCCAGATGCTCCAGAATCTGTTCACGCCGCTGTCCGCGGTCGCCAAGGACCTCCAGCATGTCACGTTGCTGCAAGGCACCAAGGCGTACGGCGCGCATATCGAGCCGTTTCCCGCGCCCGCGCGTGAGCGCTGGCCGCGCCATCAACATGAGAATTTCTATTGGTTGCAGGAAGACTATTTGCGCGAACAGCAACAAGGCAAGCCGTGGCACTGGACCATTTTTCGCCCGCAGATCATTTTTGGTGAGGCGCTGGGCAACAATATGAACGCGATTCCCGCGATTGGCGTCTATGCCGCGCTGCTGCGGGAAGCGGGTCTGCCTTTATCGTTTCCCGGTGGGGGACCGTGCATGAGCGAAGCGGTGGACGCGGACTTGCTCGCGCATGCCTGCGCGTGGGCGGCGACCGCTCCCACGTGTCACAATGAGACCTTCAACATCACCAATGGTGACCTCTTCGTGTGGCAGAACGTGTGGCCGACCATCGCGGCATCGCTGGGGATGGAAGTTGGTCCGCCGAAGCCACTCTCGTTGGCCCAGGAGATGCCACAACGAGAAGCGGAATGGGCGAAGATCGTGAAGAAGTACGAGTTGCGCGCACCCACGAGTTTGTGGGACTTCGTTGGTCAGTCCTTTATTTTCGCCGACCTCATTTTCGCCTATGGCGCGCAAACGCTCCCTCCCGCCATGTTGGTGAGCACGATCAAGGCCCGACAAGCGGGGTTCCACGAGTGCATGGATACCGAGGACATGTTTCGTAAGTGGTTCAAGCGGTTTCAGGAGTCGCGGCTGTTGCCGCCGGTGTAGGAGGCTCTCTGGGAACTGTCAACGACCTCGCAAGAGACACAACCGTGCTTCGACAGGCTCAGCACGAACGGTAACTACTCAGACGAATCACGGTCACTACTCAGACGAATCAAGGTATGATCCGTTCGCCCTGAGCTTGTCGAAGGGTGAAACATGGAGAACGCGCATTATGAAAATCGGTGTGATCTACGACTTTCGCAATCCCCGACAATGGCGGCGACCGTATCCAGAACTCTATCGCGATATCCTCGACCAAATCGTGCGCGCGGAAGAGTTGGGCTATGACAACGTCTGGCTCGCGGAGCATCATTTCGCGGACGATGGGTACAATCCCTCGCCACTCACGGTGGCCGCGGCGATCGCGGCGCGCACCAGCCGTATTCGTATTGGCACTTACGTGTTGCTGATGCCATTCCGCAATCCGGTGCGGGTGGCGGAGGATGCCACCTGTATCGATATTATTTCCAATGGCCGTTTCGATTTAGGAGCCGGGCAGGGGTACGCGGCCAAGGAGTTCGCCGCGCACTGTATGAATCGGGCCGAGCGCTCCGCGCGCCTCGCGGAAGGCGTCGATCTCGTGCGTCGTTTGTGGACCGAGGAGAACGTGACATTCAACGGCAAATTCACGCAGGTACGTGACATGACGTTATCGCCCAAGCCAGTGCAGCAGCCGCATATTCCGATTTGGATGGGCGCACGCGCGGAGAAAGCGATCAAACGAGTGGCGCGCATGGGGGCGCATCTGATGGCCACGATTGGTCCCGATCCCGCGCCGTTGTACTTCGAGACGCTGAAGGAGCACGGCTATGACCCTTCCAAGTTTCATATCGGGCAGATTGGGTTGGTGCATCTCGCGCCCACCGTGGAGCAGGCGTGGGAAGAGGTGCAGGACCATCTCTTCAATTCGATGGAGTATTACGGAGAAATTTTAGCCGAGGCCAACGATGCGCCGGGAGACAAGGACCTCTGGCACTTCAAGAGTCCACAGGAGATGCGCAACTCCAGCTTCGGGCGCGCGGCGATGATTGGGACTCCCGATCAAGTGGTCCGGCAGATGGAAAACTTTCAGCAGCGTCACCGGTTCACGCACTTTGTGATCGGAGCGCAGCTTCCGGGTCTTGATCCGAAAAAAGGGACGCGCTCGCTTGAGCTGTTCGCGAAAGAGGTGATGCCGAGTTTGCGGGGATAGGAATAAGACGCCATCAGTCAGATCGGTTGATTTCGGCCTGTGTCGCTCTTGCCTCATTGTCATTCTTATCTTCACCCGCGAATCCTCGACCGCGCCAACCCTGGTCGGCATCAAAGAGCTGGTGCCGGAGATCCTTTCCAATGGCGAGAGCCATGAGGGGTGGTACGGCATTGCATATCTGTGTGTAGTTCTCGATTGTCGTCCCCTGAAACACGAAAGAATCTGGAAACGATTGTATCCTCGCACACTCGCGTGGGGTCAGAAATCGATGTTGCTCAGGATGGATGGATGTCATCCCACGTGTCCAATAGGCGGTATATGAAGGGCGATCCTTGAGCGCCCTGCGGTAGCCGCCTTCGTAGTGCGTTTTGTTTTCCTCGAACGTGTCCACAATATGCCGCATGTTGCCACCGACTGGCACTGCGCGAATCTTCTCAAGTACCCGGTCACTGTGATTTTGTGCTGTGTGATTCTCGATTCTAGGCGACCCGTGTCTTGCCCACCGCTGATACGGAGTGGGCACTGATTCGGTGTATTCAAAACGACCAACGCGGTCACCGAGAATCGGCGTTGGCAGATCCGAGATCGCGTCCCAGAGGGTAACCTTTGGTTGCTCTCCGAAGAGACTCGCTAAGTCACAATGGGTAGGTGAAGGTGGTCTTGGCACCACCTTTCTTGCCCCCACGGCAACAAACCTCTTACGGTACTGAGGGACCCCGTAGTCGCTTGCGTCGAGGACCGCATCTATCCATTTGTAGTCCAAGCGGTCGAGACGCTCCCGTAGCAGCTCGTAGAAATGGCCCGAATAGCTGCGCTTGAACCCGGGCACATTCTCAAATACCCAAGCAACAGGTCGAACGTGTTCAACGACATCGAAAAATGCCCAGACTAGGTCGTTTCGCGGGTCGTCACGGCGCTTCTTCCCTTCGTTACTAAATCCCTGACACGGGGGACTTCCCGCAACAAGGTCGACCCTTGGGAATTCGAGGGATGCCGCCTCTCTCAGGTCAACACGGCGTACGAGTTGTGAACCGAAATTCGCGCTGGCGGTGTTACAGGCGGAAACATTGAGATCGTAGTGACCCACGTCGACAAATCCTGCCCAGCGCAGACCGAGCGACCAACCCCCAGCGCCGGAAAATAAGTCAATAAAGGTGGGCTTCATGGACGGTTCCTCGATAGTTTCTGTCCGAGAAAATGCAGCTCCCGATTCAACTCAGGCAGCTCACGATCAGCAGGTGAAAGCACGGAAAACCATTGTGTCTCAATGGTGCGTATGTTGCGCGAGAAGTATCCCTCCAACGCGGCATCAGCCGCATGGTCGATGAGCACTTTGGTGAAACAGTTTTTATCGCCCTTTTTTCGATTGGTGTAACTTCGTTGAAAAGCCGCAGCGACTGACTTGAACGCTGGGTTCTCTGACAATATGGTGTCTCGAACGAATGCCACAATCGCAGGGTCGTTCAAGAACAATAGCCAATCGCAGCTCTGCTTTAATACGCGGAGTTCCTTATTCTACAACTCGGAGTTCAATGGTCAGAGAGGGAAGAAGGTCCCATTGCTTCAGAAGGTAGAACGTCATTAGTTCAACGATTGTTCCGAGCGCCCGACCCGCGGCCTTCTTCACATCCGCGCGATTATGGAACACCTGAGATGCCAGCGCTTTCTGAAGCGCGTCAATTGACTCACTCGGCACGACTACCCCGGCAAGCTAGGAAATTTTCTTGGTGTAAGGTCACGATCAGTTCCCCGCCCGCGCACTGACAATCCACGTCGTCCCGGTTAGCCGGACTCCGCTAGGTCCGGCATAAGGCTGAAGCACTTCTCGAATCGACGATGCGACGCGCGTGCGGGTATCAGCGTCAGCGGCCCGTAACAGCATCCCCACCGGACCAATCTCCAGTGAGAAATCCGCCGCTTCTTCAACCGTGGTGGCACCACCCAAGCTGATGTCAGTCTGGTGCGTTTCGAGCACGACATCCGCGAAGCCCGCGGTCGTGAGAATGTGTCGGAGCCGATCCGGGTCGGCGAAGGCGAACGGTCCAGGGGCGTGCGGGACTGGCGGCGGTGGTGGTGGCACGTGTTGCAAGGCGGCCTTGAGCGGAATCCGTGCCCAGTCATTCTTGGCCAGCTCTTGCCAGCACACAAAACAGAGTCGTCCCGTGGCGCGCAGCGCGCTACGGAGATTGCGAAAGGCGGCGGTGGGATCCTCGAAGAACATGACCCCGAACCGCGAAAAGATCACGTCGAAGCGGTCACGTGCGAACGCATGAGTTTGCGCATCGGCGCATATAAATTCGAGGTTCGTCAGATTGAGTTCAAGTTGCCGTTCCCGCGCGCGGGCGAGCATGGGTTGGGAAATATCGAGACCCACGACCGCGCCATTGGGCCCGACCCGGCTCGCTAATGCCAACGAGGTTTGTCCACAGCCACAGCCGACATCCAGCACATGCTCTCCAGGTTGAATGTTGGCGCGTTGCAGGGCGGCGAGACCGAGTGGCTCGATTTGCGCATCCAGGCGTTGTTGGTTCCGTACCCACTTCAGGCCGGACTCTTCATTCCAATAGCGGATTTGGTCTTGGTTGGTCTGGGTGTCAGCCATAGCGTGCCTCTGTGTCAGTGTAAGACGTTAATACTTATGCAAGCTCGCCCAGCGCTCGCGGTGCCACGCGGCATCACCGAAAGTCATCTCGGTGGCACGCGCGCGCTTGAGATAGAAACCGGCCTCGTGCTCGTCGGTCATGCCAATGCCGCCGTGCATCTGCACGCCTTCATTGGCCGCGAGGATGTAAGTGTCGGAACAGCGTGCCTTGGCGAGCGCGACCAGGGCGACCCAATCGTCACTCCCTTCGTCAGCGGCACGGGCCGCCGCCATGACTGTGGAGCGCGCGAGTTCCAGCTCCATGAACAATCGCGCCGCGCGATGCTTGAGAGCCTGG
>JANMSE010000439.1:0-6383 GCA_031389045.1 Deltaproteobacteria bacterium
TCGCCTGTCGTTTCTCGCCTTGTTCTCCACCATGTTCGTGATGCTTCCCACGCCGTTGCGCGGCAGGCCCAGCGAAGAAGCGGGCAAAATTCTCGTCAAAGACCCCACGATCATCTTCTTCTTTCACCAAACAGGTGGCCAGCGCTTCACGGAACAGTTCACGTTCAACCCCAATGGTGGCGACCGCGCGCAGGGCGTCCATGCTTTCGCTGATGGAAATACGCAGACCGGTGGCGCGGAGTGCGTTGATGAAACGGAGAGTGAGGTCACGCATGTTGCAAATCTCGATTCACGGTAAAGACTGGACCATCGGAACGAACGAAGACTGACGAGGAGAGCATTTCCAAGGAACGCACGACAAGAGAACGGTGAGCATGCTACAGCAATGCTGAAATATGGTAAGGTGAGCGCACGAAAGTAGGGCACGCCAATGAAGCAGGTACATAGTGTTTTTCTTTCTTACGCATTACCGGATCGGGAGCTCGTCCAAAAGCTGATTGACACCTTGGAAGCTGGAGGGATAACGACATGTTTTTCGGCTCGCAATGCTGACGCTGCTCCAGAGTGGCAACGCATTGAGGATGCGATCAAGGCGGCGGATGCCGTTGTCATTGTAGTGGGCGCTAAGGAGGAGCCTGACCGCACCCAACAATTCGAGTGGCGGACAGCGTTAGAGGCGCAGTGGGAAGAACCAAACAAACGATTGATTCCACTGCTCCTGCGGAAGGTTCCACTACCGAGCTTTCTTTCCGGCAAGCGAGGACTGAGAGTCCACGATCCCAAAAGAGAGTGGGGAAAGGCCGTTGAACAACTCCTCCATCTCCTGAAAAACGAACACCTGGAATCTGGAGAGTTTCTCGCGACTGAACGAGAAGCCCCCGCCAAACGTCGTGCGCGGCTTCAGTATATTGAAGAGGCGGCTGAGAGCCTCAGAGTGCGCGAGTAAGACCTGGGACATCTGTGGCTGGGGTACGGGAGCATTTTGGCACGGGGCAACTAAAGATTGACCCCTCAACGTCCGTCTTTATCAATTGTCCCTTCGATGAGGACTTCGCTGAGCGGTTTGATGCTCTCGTCTTTGCCACGATCTGTTGCAGTTTCCTACCGAGGAGTGCGCTGGAGTCAGGAAGTGTCGCTGAACCACGAATGGAGCGGATCACGCGCGCGATCTTCTCCTCAAAGTATTCGATCCATGATTTGTCGAGATGCCAAGGAGAAGGAGAAGAGCGGTTCGCCCGCTTCAACATGCCGCTGGAGTTGGGTATTGCGATGGCGCGTCGGTATACACAGACAAAAAAGACCGGACGGCACGACTGGTTCCTGCTCGTGCCGGAAGGCCACCCGTACCAGAAGTTCATTTCCGACTTAGGCGGCTTCGACCCGTCCCCCTACGATGGGACGGTAAAGACTTTGGTACAGCGGGTCGTGTCATGGTTGGCAACACGGTCTGATACCGTACAAACACCAACCCCGCAGGACGTCCTCAACGCCCTCCCAGCGTTTGTCGCGGAAAAAACAAAGCTCACAAGCCAGTAGGACGAGGACATTCCCTGGGCTGATGTCGTGCTCGCCGCGCGGAGGACAGTGCCGATGGAAGTGGGATGATGCGATTCGCCGCTGGTCGGTTTCAACCCTCACCCAACCAGAAGGTTGGGTACTACACGGTTACCCGTCACAAGATTTTAAGTCCTGTCCAATGTCTCACTAACAAGAGTGACGCCCTCGATTGTTACCGATATCCCAAGACAGGGGCTGAAGGTACCCGCACCGCGTGACTAAGAAGAAACTTCAAATCCCTCGTCGGTCCGATCTCATCGTCTGGAACCAATTTGTATTCCCAAGGCTTTGACCCTGTGATGTTAGAGGCGGCTTCACACCAACGGCTGGCAGCGAGAGCCTTCTCTCGCACTTCAGGGTCCATCTCCGGTCCAAGGTCTTTCCGGGCCTTGACCTCGACCACGTACTTCACTGTCTCGGTTTCTACGATGAAATCAGGGTCGTAGGAGCGACCACGGTAGTGGATAGGAACGTTGCCGTCGGGTGGGCGAATCCATTTGAGAACAGCCGGGTCTCGCTCTAATGCGACAGCGAAATCTTTCTCCGGCGTGGAATCGAATGGCACCTGCGGGTAGAAGGATTTCTTGAAGCCGTCAAACAGGTAACGCCGAATGTCGGACTTGGGAACAACTTGTGTGTAAGGGACAAGACCGTCCTTGGCGAGAATCGTCTTAGAGTACGGTCTGAACTGGATGAATCCGCGTCGAACGGAAATTTCCACTTTTGTCTCGTCCTGGATATGCGCCTCAAGCTGGTTCTTGAGGTCCTTGATGATCAAATCTCGATAGAGATGCACGATTTTCCCTAGCTCTTCGGGAGCCTTGTTGAGTTGCGCGAGATAGTCGTCCACGAGGCGCAGGGCCGTCTCCTTGTCGTTCGCAACGTCCATCTCATCCACAGCGTCGATTAAGCGACCGGCAAGAAACGCTCTGGGGTTTTCAATGTCCATCACTTCCAAGCGTTCGCCCGTGCGCTCCCTGCCCGAACCAAGCTCGTGAGCCAGGACTCGCTGGTCCACCAACTCGAAGGGACCGAAGTTGACGGTGACGGCGAAAGGCTCCAGCTTTCGGTCGGAAAAAGTATCTGTCGTGATTCTGGGTACGTCAATGTTGGCGCGAGCGAAATGGCGCAGACGTTCCTTCAACTCGGTCTCAAGCGCGATGGGATCAAACGGTTTTGCTTCCACTCCTTCCGCTGGGATTGGGAATAGTGAATCCTGGATTTGGATAGGCACCTGATCCTTCGTTTCGATCCCACCAGAAATGGCCTTCTCATGCCGACGCTCGAACACAGCAACCTGTTCAGCAACCAGAGACTGCACAACATCATTCAGCCGTTGCTCGTCGGTCAGTTCGGCGGTGAAGAGAATGTCTCGGCGTTCAGCAATTCGGTCGAGCACCTTTTCCAGGTCGAGGAACTCGTGCGCGACTCGCTCCACCTTTACCGGGCGCAGGTCCTGCTCGTTGATCTCTTTGAACGTAAACAAGGGATTGTTTCGTGCCTCTTGGATGAGTCGGGCGTACTGATCGTGCGAGATGATCTCAAGGGCATCCAGGTCGGGGTCACCAGTAGGCTGTCCGAAAGGAAGCCGCAACCCGCGCCCGACCGTCTGCTCGGTCAAAATCTCACTGGTAGACGCACGGAGAGGAATGATCGTGTAGAGATTCCTCACGTCCCAACCCTCTTTCAGCATATTGACATGGATCACTATCTCCACAGTGCTGGTCGGTTGCTCGACGGTCAGGAGACGCTGGACATTCGCATCACTCTCCGCGCCGCTCTTGCCAGAATGGATTTCAATGACTTTTCCTTTATAGTGTCCCTCGAAGAAGTTCTCCGATTCGATTCTGCCACGCACTTCGGCGGCGTGCTGAGTGTCCCTGGTTGAGATCAAAACGAACGGTTTGACCACTGGTAGGCCGTTGGCTTCATAATACTCCGCGAGTCGTCCTTTCTTCTGTTCGTGCCGGGTCATGCCATCAAGGAGCTTGAGTTTTTCTATCTCCTCAGCATCGGACGTTGTCAGATTCGTGCGCGTAACGACGGTCGGTGTTTTGACGAAGCGCCCGATGGCTTGTGCCAAGCCGAATGAATAGATCACATTCTTCTGTTGCTTCAGCGGCGTGGCAGTGAACTCCAAACCGAGGACCGGCTTGAGGTGGTTGATAGCTCTCAGCGATGCTTCTCCCCGATAGCGGTGGCTCTCGTCCATCAAGACAACGAGATCATCCATTCCCTGGAGAATGGCCGAGAATGAGTTGCCCAGGTCCTCATTGAAACGATGGAACTTAAACTCCGTGTCGATCCGGGCAGTGAAGATTTTGCTGATATTGAAAATGAAGACACATGCCTGCCCAAACAACCCAACCTGCTGAGGATTAAAGCGTAGGTAATTGTCGCCGTCGTACACCTCGGGTCGCGGGAAGTCGGAGAGGCCCAGGAACATGTATTTCGGATGAGTAGGACTGAGTTCGGCTCGAAGCTTGTTGTAGATGGTAATGTTAGGGGCAAGGATGAAAAAGTTTCGGTAACCTTTCTGCTTCCAGAGGTCGTACATGCACGCGCCCATCAGTCGCGTCTTGCCCACACCGGTCGCCAGCGCAAAACAGAAAGAGGGAAACTCGGTATCGAACTGCACGGGTTTAGTGTATCGGCTCTTCTCGCTAGCAATGGCGGCAACAGCGTCAAGTTGAGCGGTCTGGTAATCAACTGTCGCGCTAATCTCGTCGAGCACTTCCACGGCAGCATGCTGCGGCTCACGCAGACTCATGTAGCGGCTAATCTGAGCGGACAGGCTCATTCAGGCGTCCTCCCTGAAGTCGCATTTGGCGAGCAGATCACGCGGAATGAGTTTGATCTCAATGTTCTCGGGCATTTCGAAGTTACTCCGTCTACGGGTACAGTAGATGAGGAGCGACTGGTCTAGACCAATGTCCTCGGCTAGCGAGTCGAGATAGGTCTGGGTGATGAGGTTGGTCGTAACGTGTAGAAAGCGACTTTCGCTGCTGACACCATGCAGGCGGCCATCGTTGCGATAGTGGAAGTTCTCGATCTTGCAGATAGCCTGAATCAGCATTTTTTCATTGTAGCGCGGGTTGATGAGGTAGACAGGCGCATCTTTCGTAGACAAGTCCTTGTCGCGCACGAGAAGGGACTCGGCCAATCGATAATACTTGAAGCCGCCACCGCCATGCCAGTTCACCGCTTTCGATATGCCACCCTGATCTGTGCCGTCAATGACTTTTTGGAGACGCGGTATGATGTGGGTATGACAGTGCTCACCCAATTCAATCATGATCCAGCGGCGCCCCATCTTATGCGCAACCGCACCAGTCGTACCGGAACCGGCGAAGGAGTCGAGAACCCAATCGCCGGAATTCGTCGCCATCAACAGCAGATAGTGCAGCAACCCCTCAGGCTTAGGGAACTGAAACTTATTCTCCTGTCCGAATAGAGCGACACTCTCATAGGTTCCGTGCTGTGTGTAAAACCCATCTATGATCGAGGTTGGCTTTGTCTGACGTTCTTCACCTTCTTCATCACGCAAATACTGTTTGTATGAAACCGTTATCTTTCCGTTTCGCTCAGTAAACACGATTCCATTAGCATCTAACGCTTTTTTGACTCTTTCCTCTGACCACTGCCATTGCTTCTCAGGCCAGATATTTTGGTCTTTGTATTTGATTGGATAACGTAGATTGGGGCGTTCGTCGTTACTCGTAGTCGCTAGCGGTTGGAGACGGTAGGCACCGCGAGTTTCGAAATGTTCATCCTTGTATTTGTAATACCTCAGAGCTTTCTCGTCAGGAGGAAGAAACAGAGGCGGAACTTGCTCAATTTCTTTAGCATAGCAAAGGATAAACTCGCTTTGGTTTACGACATACCTCGATTTTGCACCCCCTCCGTAACTCTTCTTCCAGACGAAAAGCTCAATGCGATTCTTACGTCCAAATACTTCATCAAACAAGACGCCCGCGTAGAATAGCTCTGTGTTGTCGATGGAGCAAAAGATCAAACCATCACTCGTAAGGAGCTGGCGCAAAATTTCCAATCGATCTCGCATAAGGCTTAACCAAATGGAGTGTTCCAATCCATCATCGTAATGCGTAAAAGCCGAGCCAGTGTTGTATGGCGGATCGATGTAAATGCACTTGATCTTGCTGGTGAACTCCTGTTCCAATGCCTTAAGAGCTAACAAATTGTCACCGAAGATAAGAATGTTCTCGGCTTTGGGGTCGCCATAAGACCTTGCTGGGTCTTCGACCAGAATGCGCGGCTCCAGGCGTGGCCGCTCGTCTTTGCCAACCCAGGTGAGTTCAAGTTTGCCTTGTCTTGCCAAAAGTCGCGACCTTTCGTATTCAATCGGGATTAGTAAGGGGAGACAGCTTTTTGCGTCCGCATCGACATTCCCAGCATGTTCCGGAGTCGTCTCGCCTCGGCAATTCACCACAGTTATTACAGACCAGGGTCTCAGCCAATTGAATTGTACGTTCGCCCAATAAAGCTACCTCGTTATCTGGGACACTCATCCCAGCCACGTTCCAGTGACAACCAACCTGATTGCGTATCCAGGTCATCCCTCCAAGCACCTCAAGAATTGGCTGCAGCGCCAGTACCGAACCTAATGATCCGTCGTCGGCAATCTGTTGGATACTTATCGCTTTTCGAAGTCTCTTGCCCATACAATCCATCAGCTCACCCAGGGAGTAATTGGGTTCTGTCTGTCGTGGAAGCCGACAGCGATACAGGAGTGCGATGTGGTCGAGCAAGCTTTCCAAGAGAATACCCGCCTTCGATGCCACGATCTGACGATCTATTGGTTCGGC
>JANMSE010000440.1:0-18478 GCA_031389045.1 Deltaproteobacteria bacterium
AATTATCGCCACACCACCAATCATTTTCGCCAACCGCTCTTGCAGCTTCTCACGGTCGTAATCGGACGTCGTTTCTCCGATCTGCGCACGAATTTGGCTAATGCGACCTTGGATGTCGGCCTTCTTCCCAGCGCCGTCAACCACCGTGCAGTTGTCTTTATCCACGACGATGCGTTTCGCCCGCCCAAGATCACTCAGGGTGAGGCTTTCGAGCTTCACGCCCAGTTCTTCGGCAATCACGCGTCCACCCGTGAGGATGGCGATGTCTTCCAACATCGCCTTGCGGCGGTCGCCAAATCCGGGGGCTTTCACGGCCACACATTGCAACGTGCCACGAATTTTATTGACCACTAAGGTCGCCAGGGCCTCGCCTTCGATGTCCTCAGCGATGATGATCAGAGGCCGACCGCTTTTCGCGACTTGTTCCAGCACCGGGAGGAGGTCCTTCATGCCGGAAATCTTCTTTTCGTTGATGAGCATGTACACGTCATCGTAGACGCATTCCATCCGCTCAGGATCGGTCACGAAATACGGAGAGAGATATCCGCGGTCGAACTGCATCCCTTCCACGACATCAAGGTTGGTATCGAGCCCTTTGGCTTCTTCAACGGTGATGACGCCTTCCTTGCCGACTTTGTTCATGGCTTCGGCGATGATCTCACCAATGGTCGCGTCGTTGTTGGCGGAGATGGTGCCAACCTGGGCGATTTCTTTTTGATCGCGAGTGGGCTTGGACAACCCTTTCAGCTCAGCGATCACCGCAGTCACCGCTTTGTCGATCCCGCGCTTAATGCTCATGGGGTCATGGCCAGCGGCCACTAACTTGACGCCTTCAGCGTAGATCGCACGGGCCAGCACGGTCGCGGTGGTCGTCCCGTCACCGGCGACATCGGAGGTCTTGCTCGCGACCTCTTTCACCATCTGCGCGCCCATGTTCTCGAATCTGTCTTCGAGTTCGATTTCCTTGGCCACGGTCACACCGTCTTTGGTGACCACCGGAGCGCCGAAGGATTTCTCAATCACCACGTTACGCCCTTTGGGGCCGAGGGTGACGGTCACTGTATCCGCCAGCAGATTGACTCCTCTGAGAATCCGATCTCTGGCATCTTGGCTAAATTTTACGACTTTGGCTCCCATTCTTGTTCCTCCTTTCCTGAATCAGGCTGCGCTTACTCAATCACTCCGAGAATGTCGTCTTCGCGCATAATTAGGTGTTCTTCGCCATCGACTTTAATTTCCGTACCCGAATACTTGCCAAACAACACCTTGTCGCCCACTTTCACGTCCAGAGGGGTGACTTTGCCATCCTCGTTTGCTTTCCCTTTACCCACAGCGGTCACTTTCCCCTCTTGGGGCTTTTCCTTCGCTGTATCGGGAATGATAATTCCGCCTTTGGTCTTTTCTTCCTCGGCGATCCGTTTGACAATAATCCGATCCTGCAACGGCCGAATCTTCATAGGTCGTCTCCTTTCTCCTTACGAATACTGATTTTACGATTGTGAGGACTCTATCTGTTGGGGTTGCCCGCTTTTGTGTACCTACGGCGGACGACCGCAAGTTAATCACCTTCATTCCGTTGTCAAGAGAAGTCGGGCTAAAATTTGTGTTTTCTCGCCTCTTCCTCGGAATACCGCCGATAGAGAACGTCCCATTCGGTGCTCCCAGGGACAACTCGACGGGAGAGGGAGGCAATTTTGCGGCGCACGAGCTCGTCGATCTTGTCGTCTCGTTGAAAATTCTCAACGAGAAGCCGCTTGACTTCAGCCACCGCCGCCCGTTCATTCACCACCTCGCCTTCGGCGGCGATCACCCGCAAAACCTGACGCGCCAGGGCGGCAATACGATTATCGGAGAGGTGTATACTCATAGGGAAAAGCGGCGCTCTTCAGCGAGGCGTTGTTTAATCATCTGGACGACGCGGCGTCGATCCACCCCACCTGGAGCGGACCGGAGGTGTTCATCAGCGAGCCGCTCAGCGTCTTTCTCCAGCGCGTCTTCCTGGCGAAAATTGTCGAGCAGGGTCGCGGTCACCTTATCCACGATCCCTTTTTTCTCGCCACGCAGACGGATCAAGTTTTTCTCGCTGAGCGTCGTCACCACGCGGTCAGCAATGTGTTGGCAGGACAACTCCGGCACTCGCATGGTCCGCACCATATCCGCCTGCCCCCGCGGTTGGCAACCCCGGCTTGACACGCCCGCGGAGGTTTGTCAGGGACATCAGTCACTGTGCCAACTAAAAAGAACGCCTCTCCCACACGTCCACCGACGGATTTTCCCGCTCACCATTGGGATCATATTCTCAGTAGTGTCGAAGAAGGGCTGCTGGTCATTGATCAGACCCAGGTGGTGCGCTTTCTCAACGCCGCCGCCGAACAACTGCTGGGCCTCTCTCAGGCTCACCTCTTCGCGCATCCGTACCGCGAGGCGTTCGCGCTCAACCCGTGGATTGTTGACATCATTGAGCGCACTGTCACTTTCGGCGCGCGCGCAACCGCCAGCGAAGGGATGTTGCAAACTCGCCTCTCACGCTCAACTCCGATACGTCTCACCTGCTCGCCGATTATCACCGACGAGGGCACCGCGCTCGGCCTGGTGCTGGTATTTCATAATCTCGCGCATCAAAAAGAGTTCCAGAAAGAAGAGCAGGAGGCGACCCACCTCGCGCAACTTGGCGTCATCGCCGCTGGGCTCGCCCATGAAATCAAAAATCCTCTGGCTGGCATTCGCGGCGCGACGCAGCTCTTGCAACGAAAAGTCCTCCACGACCCGTCCGCGGTTGAGTATACGACCGTCATGCTTCGCGAGGTTGACCGTTTGAATGGCCTCCTGCAACAACTCCTCCAGCTTTCCCCAACCCCGCATCTCGACCGCCGTCCGCAGAATGTCCACAAAATCTTGGCTGAGGTCCTGCTCCTGGAACGAGAAACCGCGCCCAAGGGGGCGAAAATCATTCAGCAGTTCGACCCCAGCTTGCCCGACATTCTGGGGGATGAGGCCCAGCTTATCCAAGTGTTTCGGAATTTATTGAAGAATGGTTTGCAAGCACTGACCGGAACGCGCGGTGGGGAGCTCACGGTCGCCACACGCATGGCGACGGATTTTCACATCTTACGCGCGAACAGCCATCCCTCGGCGGATCCCACGCAATACCTTGCCGGGGCACCGACCACCTCAGCTCCCCATCGGCACCGGGCTCGGACGACAGACTCTACCGTGACCGCCCTCCCCGCTTCTCGCCCGCCCCGGCTCCTTGTGGTTACGTTCTCCGATAACGGGCCGGGAATCGCGCCTGAACATCTGCCCCATCTCTTCACGCCGTTCTTCACCACCAAGACGCATGGCACGGGCTTGGGCTTAGCCATTTCCCAGCGTATGATCCTCCACCACGGAGGAACGATTCGCGTCGAGAGCACCCCAGGACATAACACCACGTTTTCCGTGTATCTCCCGGTCGCTCCCTAGCCATCACCACATGTCACACGCATCTATTCTCATTGCTGACGATGAAGACCTGATCCGCCGCGTGCTCGCCGATACCCTCAAAGAAGCCGGGTTTACGGTGGAAACCGTCGCCTCTGGCGATGAGGCGTGGCGCCGGTTGCAAACGGGGGCATTCGCTCTGGCTTTTGTCGATATTCGGATGCCACGCCTCAACGGTCTGGACTTGCTCCAGCACGTCCAGGACGCCAAGCTGAGCACGCCGATCATCATTATGACCGGACAAACAACGCTCACGAACGCGGTTGAAGCCATCAAACGGGGCGCATTTGATTATCTCCCGAAGCCCTTTGACCTGGATGAGGTCCGCACCCTCACGGCGCGCGCACTCGAAGCCCGGACCCTCGTCACCGACACCGACCAACCGCTCCCGGCTGTCCACGGACGTGGCGAGCAGATCATCGGGCACAGTCCGGCCATGCAGGCCATCTACAAAATCATCGGTCGGGTGGCGCAAAGCGATGCGACGGTCTTGATCCAGGGCGAAAGCGGCACGGGCAAGGAACTCATCGCCAAGGTCATCCATCATTATTCCCCGCGCTGGCGTGGCCCGTTTATCGGCATCAACTGTTCGGCCATTCCGTTGGACCTGTTGGAGAGTGAATTCTTTGGACACGAGCGCGGGGCGTTCACTGGCGCGGTGGAGCGGCGCATCGGCAAATTTGAACAAGCGGCGGGCGGCACCCTCTTCCTCGATGAAATCGCCGACATGCCGTTGGCGCTGCAAGCCAAATTATTGCGCGTGCTCCAAGAGCGAGAGTTTACTCGCATCGGTGGACGGGAGGTGATCAAAACCGACGTCCGCGTTATCGCCGCGACCAATGTGGAGCTTGAAGCGGCGGTGCAGAAACATCAGTTTCGCGAAGACCTGTATTTTCGCTTGCGCGTCGTGCCGATCACCTTGCCGCCACTGCGCCAACGCCGCGAGGACATCCCGGAATTGATCGCCCACGTGATCGAAAAAATTAATCGTGACATGAAGACCTCGGTCACGGGAGTCTCGGCGGAAGCGCAAGCACTTTTAGTGCAACATCCGTGGCCGGGCAATGTCCGTGAGCTGGAGAACATCTTAGTTCGCGCGGCGGTCCTTGCGCCGGGCCGGATGTTGACAGCGACGGATCTGTCTTTACCACCGACCGCACCTCAGCTCCCGGAACATTTCGCGGAACTCTCACTGGAAGAGACGGTACGTCGCAAACTCAAAGTATTGTTTCACCAACCGAACACCATGCCACTCGCGGACCTGCATACCCTCGTCATCGGCCAAGTGGAAAAGCCGCTGATCGAACTGACGTTGGAGCACACCGGGGGCAATCAATTGAAAGCCGCCGAACTCCTCGGCATCAACCGCAACACGTTACGGAAAAAAATTACCGAGCTAAAAATTACGACAAAAAAAGGAATCGAGCTGTAGAAGTTTCGGGTTTCGGGTTTTTGTCGTCCTGCATTTTTGACTTTTGCCTTTTGCCTTTTGACTTTTCCTCCCTCTACTTTTCCCATGCAAAACTTCACTTTCCCCAATCCACTCTACGCCATCGCCGACACCCTTGGGCGCGCGGAACTGTCCTATCTCAACCTCGCGGAACACCTCTGCGCCGGTGGGGCCCGACTGATCCAGTTACGCGTGAAGGACCTCCCGTCGCGCGAGTTTTTGACCCTCGCCCAACAGGTACGCGCGGTTTGCCGTCACTACGGGTGCGTGCTCATCATCAATGATCGCGTGGACATCGCCCTCGCGGTCGACGCCGATGGTGTCCATGTCGGACAAGAAGACTTACCCTTGGCCGCGGCGCGAAAAGTGCTCGGTCCACGGAAGATCGTCGGAGTCTCCACACACGATCCCACGCAAGCGCAAGCAGCGGAACGCGACGGCGCGGATTACATTGGCTTTGGCCCAGTCTTCGGCACCACGACGAAAGCCACGGGCTACAGCGCCCGCGGGCTAGAGCAGCTTCGCGAGATTCGCTCGCTGGTCCGGCTGCCGATTGTCGCGATTGGGGGCATTACCACCGACCGTGCCCCAGCGACGCTGGCAGCGGGCGCGGATGCCGTGGCCATGATTAGTGACGTAGTGTTGGCTTCTGATGTAGCGAAGAAAGTGCAGGAGACGCTGGCGGTGCTTCAAGAGCGTCAAACGTAAAAAGAATCACATAGGAAACGCGAAAGTGGGAGGTTGGACCTTCTTTTTTACGTTTTACGTTTTCGAGCCTTCTCAATCCTCTTCATCCGTAGGAATCGGGCCTGGACTCGGAACGTCTGTTTTTTCGACCAGATTATCAAACCGCGTATATTCCTTGCGGAAGGCCAGCCGCACGGTGCCTGTGGGACCGTTGCGCTGTTTGCCAATAATGATCTCGGCGATCCCCTCATCTTGAGAGTCTTGTTTGTAGACTTCGTCACGATAGATGAACGCGATCACGTCCGCGTCCTGTTCAATCGCCCCCGATTCCCGAATATCCGACATCATCGGGCGGCGGTCGGCGCGTTGCTCGACCTGACGATTGAGCTGCGACAACGCCACCACCGGAATATTCAGTTCTTTCGCGAGCGACTTGAGACCGCGCGAAATTTCCGACAACTCCTGGGTCCGGTTCTCTTGCGAGGTCAACCCTCGCATCAGTTGCAGGTAGTCGATAATCACCAACCCTAAATTGGCTTCCCGTTTCAAGCGCCGCGCTTTCGCGCGCAGTTCGAGCACGTTTTGCGCCGGAGTGTCATCAATAAAGATGGGGGCATCCCCTAGTCGCCCAGCCGCCATCGCCAGCCGTGGAAAATCGCGCTCGCCCAAATACCCGGCGCGGACCTTGGCGTTATCCACCCGCGCCTCGGAACAGAGCATGCGCATCACCAACTGTTCTTTCGACATTTCCAACGAAAAGACCCCCACGGCGGTATTGGCATGGAGCGCCACATACTGGGCGATATTCATGACGAAGGCGGTATTATGCACGAGGACATCGTTGGCGATGAAATTGTGCGTCTCTGGAATCGTCAAATCATACACCTGGTGATCGCCAATGTACTCGATCGTCGTGATCGTATCCCAGTACACATCGCTGGTGGCCAGCGACATCAGCAGTTGCGACTTCAGCACCTGCCCCAAGAGCTGCACGGTTTCTCGTCGCGGTTGGTGTCGCCCGTTGTGGATATTGTGAGTCACGGGGAGCCCAGCCTGGGCATATATCGCTCTCCACGTTTGTCCAGCACGCGCGGCATTGACGAGCGTCCACACTTCAAGGGGCAGCGTATCTTTCGTCCACCCTTGCCGCCGCTGCTCCGCAATGGCCACGACCTCGCGAAGTTTTTCTTCCTTGCCGAAAATTCCGATGCCGTGGGCAAAGGTCAGAATGTCCTGAGCCGCGAGAATCTCCACTTCATACGCGATGCGAAAGGTATTGTCGTAACGAACGTGCTTCTCTCGGAGTTTGCTCACGATGCCAAAGCGCAGCAGCAGGTGCTGCACTTGTTGGGCGAGTTTGCGCGAGACGGAGGAGTAACTGATAGCCGCTTGTCCGGTTCGGTAGAGACACGCGCTCCCGTCACAACTAAACAACCGATTGAGAAAGAGCGCGAGCTTGTCCTTGGGGAGTGTAAACACAACGCCAGGAATGAATTTCCCAGCAGCTCCCTTTCCCATCAATCCCTGCTCCGCTAACCACTGGGTGAGGCGATTCCCACGCGCGAGCCCTGTGGTGCCTCGCACAAACCACGCAACGGGTTTCTGAACAATCCCCGCGAGGCATTCAAGAAGCGTGAGGACAGGCGATTGTTTTCCTTTCTCAATGGCACACAACAAGGCCGGAGACACCCTCGCACGTATCGCCACACCGCGCTGACTGAGACCCATCGCTTCGCGGGCGAGGCGTAGACGCTGGCCAACCACTTGTCTCGCTTGGGTATCGTCTTCTCTCTGGGCCGCTATTCGGCAGGTCGGTGTCCGTGTCCCCCGACTGTCGTCCACCGTTCCCCGCAGATCACCAAACCGCACGAGGCTCGCTTGAAAATCCGCCATAATCCGCGGGTTGCCATTCGTGAAACGCGGACATGCTTGCGTGAGATCGCCATCGCCTAGCAGATACGCGAGGATTGTAATCGTGTGATCGGGCAGGTCTCCGGTCCCAAAAACGGGAAGTGTACGCGGAACCGCGATACGCGTCCCGACGGGCAACTCGCTCAGGGGACGCCACCCCCCCACGGTCAGAAAAGGATGTGTGAAGGTCGTCTCCACCACACGACCAAGGGCTGTTGTCACCCGATAGACCGGCTTCATGCCATCATCCACGTAATGACTGGGCGTGGTCGAGCGTAACTTCAACCGCGAGTCAAGCGTGAAGAGCTTCGCCTGTCGAGAGCGACAGAGCTGCTCGATAGTCTTGACCTCACCGGTTTGGGCATCGACGATTTCCGCGTCCGCTTTCAGGCATTTGCCCATGCTTGGCCGGGCGGCGACGATCACCAGGTCCGCGGGCTGCAACCCCGCGGTCATGCGGTCAAGATCGAGAAACCCGGTCGGCACCCCCGTCACCATCTCTTTGCGCTCGTAGAGCTTCTCGACGATTTTGATGGTGTCCATGATCATGTCGCCCAGCTTGAAAAACGCGGGCCGAATGCGTTTTTCGGACACATCGAAAATCAACCGCTCCGCTTCGTCGAGAAATTGTTCGATGTCTTCCTCGCCGCTGTAGCACCGACTGGCGATCTCGTTGCACACGTTAATCAGACTGCGCAAGACCGCCTTCTCACGAATGATCCGGGCGTAATGCGCCACGTTGGCCGCGCTGGGAACTTTATCGCTCAGTTCGGCGAGATAGATGGCACCACCAACATCCTGCAACTCTCCTCGCCCCTTCAGGGTGTCAGTTAAGGTGACCAGATCAATAGGTTCATTTTTCTCGCTTAACGAGATCATCGCGCGGAAAATTTTCCGGTGTGATTCCCGGTAAAAATCCGCATCCGTCATGGCCTCGATCACGCGGTCCAGCGCGTTGGGATCCAGCAAAATACTGCCCAGGACCGACTCTTCGGCATCCAGGCTCTGTGGAGGAATTTTGCGTAAAGCGTCTTCAAGGATGGTCACGATTGTCTCCCCCAATCACATCACTCACGGCTCGGCACTCGCGCATTCGCTCTTGTTCTTCTCCGCGTGAGGTTAGTCAATCGTCGCCCGCACGTAGGCAAACCGTTGCGAGAGTTGCTCAAGCCCCTCGGCGATCCGCGGTCCGTACCAACACAACGCCATGCCATCAACACAATAAAAATGTCCGGCGCGACCCGCTAGCGTATCGACCAACGGCTTCAGATGCGCGAAGTGTTTCGTAGTGAAGGGATACGGCTCGCTCGGCAACACCACCACATCGGGAGCAAGGGCCGCGACTTCTTCGAGCGTGGTGGAGAAGTAGCGGTCTGGGTTCCCGCGAAAAACGTTCTCTCCCCCGCAGCACCACAGCATGTTGTCGGCATACGTGTCAGCGTTGAACGCCATCCACGGTTTCCGCCAGATCGGACAGAACACACGCAAACGTCGGTGCCGCGCACTCTCGGTCGTGACCCGCGCATACACCGCATGCAGATGGGCGACGAGCGGATCACTCGTGGTGTGGCAGTCCAGTACGTTGCCTAATTTTTCGATCATGCGGATTCCGTCCGCGACCGTCCGGGGCGCGGTCACGTAGAGCGGAATTCCATGATGAGACAGCCAGGTAAAATCTTCTTGCCGATTTTCCTCGTCGTTGACGATGACGAGGTCTGGCAAAAGTGAGAGGATCGTCTCAAGTTGTGGGTTCTTGGTGCCGCCGACTTTCACTCTTTTCGCGACTTCTTCAGGAGGATGCGTACAGTATTCAGTCACTCCCACGATTCGCTCGCCGAGGCCCAACGCGAACAGGGTCTCGGTCACGCTGGGCACTAAGGACACAATGCGCCGCGGCGGGCGCGGCACGTCGATGGTCCGGTGAACTTCATCAACAAACTGCATACCTTCCTCGATTCGATGGGGAGCTTCGTGTGAAAGTCTGGGAGTCCAAGAGTCTGGAGTCTCGGAGCTTGACTTGGCGAATCTCGCTACTGGGTACTCCGTGACCGCAGGATGCTTTCGAGTTGTTTCTTTTCGTCAGAGGTAATTTCGCCCGCATGCGGGGCAGCGACAGGTTTGGTTTCGCTCTGGGGTTTCTTGTCATCGGCGGAGGGTTCACTCGTACGCGGGGCAATCGCAGTCCGGGTCTCGCTTTGGGGTTTCTTTTCCTCGGCGGAGGGTTCGCTCGCACGCGGGGCGGTGGCGGCCCGGACTTCGCTCTTTGGTTTGGTCGCGGGTGCTGCCGCCGGAGTCTTTTTCTCTGACGCCACGGGCGCCACGGCGCGCGCGCGGTCGGGACTCTTGAACCGTTGCAATTCCGTTTTCATAAAAAAGATCGAGCCCAGCGCGACCAATGCCGCGCTATAGCTCACGAACAACAAAATTTTCGGAATACGCCAACTCCGCTGCTTCTTGCGTCGAGTCGGTACTCGTCGCGTCGGCTTTCTTGCTGCCATACCACTCACCTCCCCAAAGCGGGCGGCCAGACCAATGCCGCCATCGCTTCCCATCCACTTCGGCGCGGCCAGTCATCCACGCCGTTGTACCACTTGAGCCCCAGCGATTGGAGTCGGCGACTCCGAGCCGCCAGGAAAAACCAAAAGCGCGCGGTCGGACCGTAAAAAAACCGCGTCGCGTAATACAACCGCGTCAATTTCTTCCCCAGCCACGAGCACGCGACCGTCCGTGTGTACTCAGCAAAATCAAATCGTTTCGTCTGGAACGCCTGTCCCACCGCATGCGCCGCGAATTTGCCATATTCGAGCGCGAACGAAATGCCCTCCCCCATCAACGGCTCGGCTCCAGCAGCGTCGCCCACTAACAGCACGTGTGGCGCGGCGATGGGGCGATTCGGAATATAGCCCGCGATAGGAAAAGCTTGGAACTTGAGGCTTGAGGCTTGAGGCTTGAGGCTTGAGGCTTGAGATTCAAGACCTTGGACCTTGGACCTTGGACCTTTGACTAACAAGTTTCGAGTCTCGAGTTTCGGGCCAAAAGAAGCGATCTCTTGGGCCAGCATCTTTTGCAGGTCCGCATTACCGAGTCGCGTGTCTCCCAATGAATAAATCCCGACGTTGACATGCGGAATACCCTGAATCAGACACGGGAACTCCCAGAGATAGCCTCTGAGTCCTTGGCTCACGGGGAGAAAGTTGAAATCGTAGCGCTGTTGTCCAAATCCTGGCCAGGTGGTTGCCGCCACCGGCACGTCACACATGATCGCTTTCCCAACCGTCTCGACCTCGCCACCGACCAATTGTCGCCGCACCCGACTGCCCGATCCGTCCGCGCCAACAACGACCCGCGCCTGATAGGTCTCTTTGTCGGTCACCACCACGACGCCACCAGCATCGCGACGCAGTTCGAGCACTTTCTCGCCTTCGTGGATTTCCGCGCCACGTGCGCATGCGGTCCGCACGAGCATATTATCAAATTCATTACGGCGAATGATCGAACACATCCCGGCATCCGCGCAGGAAACCTCATCCCCAGGCGGCACCCGCACGTAGGCTCGCTCGACCTGGACGTATGGGATCGACAACGGAATCTCGAGTTCGTCGAGGCAGTCAAGGGTATGAGGAATTAAGCCCCCGGCGCAGATTTTCTCGCGTGGGTGCACGGCTTTATCGAGCAACAACACTTCTCCACGCAACGCCGGATCATTTTTCAGCAAATGCAGCGCGGTCGAACTTCCAGCCGGGCCGGAACCAATGATGACGATGTCACGGGCAATCACGGGGGCAAAGCTACCATAGGTCCGCCATCGGCAAAAGGACTGGCGCGCGCCTGAGTAGGCAACTCATTCGCCGCGGCGGGATGGTGCACGGTTTCACCACCCCCAATACCACCAGCGTGGAGACCCTTTCAAGGGAACTGACCTACCCCGCCGTGCGCAAAAATACGGCACTCGATGCCCAAGATTTAAGCGAGCTTGGCAATCCCAGCTTGCCCTTGTGACCGCAGTCATAACGAAATCGTGGCCTTTTCGCTTTTCTACGGGAGGAAAAGGGCTCGCGACACTTCCGAGTAGGCAATCGTATTGGTACAATCCATGCTCTTTCATTCGTGGATTATTCAACCGCGACCCAAGGATTCATCATGGCCAGTTTTGACGGTTACAACACTGGGGACTTTTACGACGAGATGTTTTCGGCCAGCGGGCAGCCGCGCCCCGGTGCGTCTCTCCTTCAGCAGCGCATCGACTCGCTCTCGAAGGGCGAACTGCTCCAGCGTCAGCAAGCCGCGGAACGCGCGTTGTTGCACCGCGGCATCACCTTCAACGTCTACGGCGACAACGCAGGCGCGGAACGCATTTTTCCCTTCGACATTCTTCCCCGCATTATCGAAGCCTCCGAATGGGAATGGCTTGAGCGCGGCCTCAAACAACGGGTGTATGCCCTGAACCTCTTCATCGACGACATGTATCACGAGCAGAAACTGCTCAAGGATAAGATCATTCCTGAAGAGATCGTCTATTCGGCCCGCTCGTTTCGGCAGGCGTGTGTCGGGCTCAATCCGCCGCGCGGAGTGTGGTGCCACATCACTGGCACGGACCTGGTGCGCGACCGCGACGGGCAAATGTATGTGTTAGAGGACAATCTGCGCTGCCCGTCTGGGGTGTCGTATGTGTTGGAAAGCCGCCAGATTCTCAAGCGCACCTTTCCGCAAGTCTTTGGCGAGTCCCGGGTCCGCCCTATAGACGACTATCCCGGCCACCTGCTGGATATGCTGCAAGCGCTCGCGGCGGACTATATTCAGTCACCGACAGTGGCGGTGCTGACACCAGGGGCCTATAACTCGGCCTATTTCGAGCATTCGTTTCTCGCCCAACAGATGGGAGTGGAGTTGGTCGAAGGGCGGGATCTGGTCGTCGCCGACGGCCTGGTACAAATGCGCACCACGCATGGGCTCAAGCCTGTTGATGTGCTCTATCGGCGCATTGATGATGATTTTCTCGATCCCTTGACCTTCCGGCCCGATTCCTTCTTGGGCGTCCCTGGTTTGATGGAGGTCTACAAAGCCGGACGGATCGCGTTGGCCAATGCGCCTGGCACAGGCATCGCCGATGACAAAGTCATGTATGCCTACGTGCCCAAAATCATCAAATACTATCTCGGCGAAGACAGCCTTATTCCCAACGTGCCGACATACGTCTGTTGGGATGAGAAGGAACGTGGCTACGTCCTTGAGCACCTTGATCAGCTTGTGGTCAAAGCCGCCAATGAATCCGGTGGCTACGGCATGTTGGTCGGCCCGCATGCCACCCCCGCCGAACGCGCGCGCTTCGCGGACCTGATTCGCGCCAATCCCCGCAACTACATCGCTCAACCGACCTTATCCTTATCGCGCGTGCCAGTGATCGTGGATGACCATTTCGAGGGGCGCCATGTCGATCTGCGACCGTACATCCTGTATGGCTCGGACATTTACGTGCTCCCTGGCGGGCTCACCCGCGTGGCCCTCAAGAAAGGTTCTCTCGTTGTGAACTCCTCGCAAGGGGGTGGCAGCAAGGATACCTGGGTCTTATACAAATGAGAGAAACATCATGCTTTCACGTGTCGCGGATAGTTTGTACTGGTTGAGTCGCTATATCGAGCGGGCCGAGAACGTGGCGCGGTTCATCGACGTCAATCTGCACCTCATGTTGGATTTGCCCGCCGGGGGGAGTGAACAGTGGAAACCGCTGGTGATTACCACCGGTGACGATGACCTGTTCGCCAAGCACCATACCGACGCGACACGAGAGAACGTCGTGCAATTCTTGACCTTCGAGCGGGAGAATCCGAACTCCATTGTGTCCTGCCTGCGGGCCGCGCGGGAAAATGCCCGCTCCGTGCGCGAGATTATCTCCTCGGAAATGTGGGAGCAGGTCAACATCTTTTATTTGATGATCCACGATTCAGCCGCGACAATCCGGGTACGTGAATCGCCCTACGAGTTCTTTCGCGAGATTCGCATGGCGAGTCATTTGTTTGAAGGGCTGACCAATGCGACCATGTCGCACGATGAAGGGTGGCATTTTTGTCGGATGGGCCAACTCCTGGAACGGGCGGACAAAACCTCGCGCATGGTGGACGTCAAGTATTTCCTGTTACTCCCCTCGGTTGCCGATGTTGGCACGCCGTTCGATGACATTCAGTGGGCGGCGGTGCTCCGCTCGACCAGCGCGCTGGAGATGTATCGGCGGCGCTATCAAGACCTGAGTCCCGACCGCATTGTGGAATTTTTATTGCTCGATCGTGAGTTCCCGCGCTCGTTGCACTCCTGCTTGATCAAGGCCGACGAATCGCTCCATGCGGTCTCCGGCACCCCGATTGGGGGGTTTCGCAATCCCGCCGAGCAGCACTTAGGCCAACTCCGCTCCGAGCTGGCGTATGCGCAAGTGGCCGACATCATTGGCGCCGGGCTCCATGAATTCCTTGATGCCTTTCAAACCAAGCTCAACCTGGTGGGAGAGAGTATCTTTACCACGTTCTTTGCTCTGCAACCGATCGGCGGGGTCGTGACGGGAACGGCGAGTCAACGGCAGACGGAAGGGAAAGAACACGGGCGGGTGTGACCGCGTGGCGACTGCCCCTTCTCCCTCAACCCTCTTGTTTTCCACACACGGAGAAACCGCCCATGATCGAATCCCTCCTCCTCGCGGTCACGCGAATCGCCACACTGTTCGGTTCCCAACCTCTGAGCAACGCCACGGGCTTCTTTTTTCAACGTGAGGAGCGCTTGTTCATAATCACCAGCCGACACGTGGTGCTGGATGAGGAGAGCAATCATCGTCCAGACCGTTTGGCGATCGAACTCCATGTCGATCCCGAAAATGTCGCGACGACCACTCAGTTTTTCATGCCCTTGTATAGCGACAACCAATCGCTCTGGCGGGAAGGCCGTGACTCAGCGGGACCAGTTGATATTGTCGCCTTGGAAATTCAGCGTCCGGCTTTACCGGACACGCTCCTCCTGCACTCGTTCACCCCGGAACATCTCGTGGAACAACTCAATGAAATTGAAGTCGGCGCGCGGGTGCTAATTGTCGGCTTTCCCTTGGGGTTCCATGACGAGTTACATCAGCTCCCCGTCGCGCGGCAAGCTATTATTGCGTCGGCGTTTGGCATCCGGTTTCAAGGACGTGGCTACTTCTTGACCGATGCGCGCCTGCATCGCGGGATGAGTGGGGCCCCGGTTGTCACCCGCATGGCCACCGACCGCTCGGGGCGCGGGGAGATGCCGTGGCTGTTGCTGGGCGTGCACGGCGCGCGCATGGATGTCACCGGCCGTGATGTCTCCCAGGACGAACGTCTGGACCTCAACTGCGCCTGGTATGCCGATATGCTGTTGACGCTGACAGAGGACGGAGGGTGATCCCGTATCGCGCATTGCTGAGTATGGCTGGGATGCCCGATTCACACATTGGCCGGATGCCCGATTGCAAGACGTGACCCCGAATTCCCGCGGAGAACTTGGCGGCTCAACCGCTTGTTGGATGGCGGCGTCCCCGAACCGCGCTACGCCGCTTCGACATACTCGACATAGCTTGTCGGATCGAGGATCGGCAAGCCGTCTTCCACATCCTCAATCGCGGCGGGCGCGGAGTCTCCAGTCCAGCGGATCGACTGTAAGGCCGCGCGTGTGAGAGGAGGGGCAGAGAGAGTAGATGCCGTTCAATTATAGTTCGGCGTTTTAGGAGACCTCTATGAAGCTCACCGTCGCCCCGCTAACCTCCGAGCGCTGGTCTGACCTCGAAGCGATATTCGCGGGCAAAGGATGTTCGTTCGCGCGTACCTGCTGGTGTATGGAATACCGACTCAGCGGCAAGCGACCGGCGCTTGCGCCTGGGCAGACACGGGCAGAGGCGAATCGGGCAGCGCTAAAAAATCTGGTTCAAGGCGGGAGCGTTCCCGGTCTTATTGGGTATCGAGGAAGCACCCCTGTCGGCTGGGTTTCACTAGCTCCGCGCGAAGAGTACACGCGGCTGAAACGGTCGTCTGTCATGAAAGCCGTGGACGAACAGCCGGTATGGTCGGTCATTTGCTTCGTGGTCCCGTCGGAATATCGTGGTCAGGGAACTGCCGAAGCTCTCCTTCAGGCGGCGGTGAATTACGCGAAGAAGAATGGTGCCAAGATCGTGGAGGCGTATCCCATCGATAAACCGAGCCGTTCAAACGACAGTTTCATGTGGTTCGGTGCGAAGTCGATGTACGACAAGGCCGGGTTCGAGGAGGTTGCGCGTCGCAAACCACAGCGTCCGATTGTTCGTTTGAAGCCAGAATAAAAGAAAGCCTAAAAAAAACGCCTCACGCGCCAATGGAGAGGTTACAGACGCCTACTTGGCGCACTACTCAGGTGGCCTCACATTTCCGGATGCAGCATCCTGGCGCCACTACCTTATTTTATCATCGCATCGGCCCAACCGTCACCTTGACCTCCAAGGTCTGAGTCCCACCACCATGAATGACCCCACGCACCGGCGTGACATCAAGGAAGTCCCGCCCCCAACCGATAGTGATGTGTTCCACGGACGGCAGCAGATTGTTCGTGGGGTCAAAATCGACCCACCCACAGCCGGGCACGAACAGCGAAACCCACGCATGCGACGCATCCGCCCCTATCCTCCGCGGCTGGCCCAGTGGCGGATGAGTCAGCAGATACCCACTCACATAGCGCGCGGCCAGCCCCAGCGACCGCAAACACGAAATCATAAAATGCGAGAAGTCTTGGCACACCCCACGTTTCTCCTCGAAAAACGACATCACCGACGTCGTCACCGTCGTCGCCGCCGCGTCGAACTTGAAGTCGCGATGAATCTTCTCCATTAACGCGCTGGCGGCCACGACCAGAGGACGCCCAGGAGGAAAACAGTCACTCGCATACTGCCGCAGATCACGTTTCACCCGGACGTGGGGCGATTCAAACAGGAACTGGGTGGCGTCCAGGATGGTCGCGTCAGGCTGCCAGGTCGCATGATAGGTCAACGCCTCACGCACCCTCTCCCAAGGCGGGGTCTCTTCGCTCCGCGGTAGCACCGGGGCACGGACCTCAATGGTCGAACGCGCGACCACCTCAAGCGCTTCGTGCGCTGTCTCAAGAGTCAGGACGGTCACGGGATTGCCAAAGGTATCGCGCGTCTCGTGCCGGAGCGTCGGCTCTGGCGTAATCCGCACTTCGTGGCTGTGGACCTGTTGGCACGCGACCGGGCGTGGCGTCAAGTGAAGCCGTTGGTGAGACAGTGAGACCGGAGCTGAATAGCGGTAGCGGGTCTGGTGTTCGACGCGATAGCGGCGGACGTCGGTTGTACTCATGCGGCCACACTCGGTTGCGCCCGTTCGCTCGCGTGGATAAAGAAGCGCCGCGCGATTTCGTCGGACAACCCGTAGGCCGCGCGGTGGCAGGCCGCGAGCAAGGCCACCAGTCCGTCATTCTCCGGTGCCGGTGCTCCCGTGCGCCCGAGGTCGTCAAGTTGCGCGAGGTCAAAGGTGTGAAAGGCCCGGATCAGGAGACGGAGGTTATTCGCCGGATGAAAGCCTAACCTAGTGGCGAGCGCCGCAAGCGCATGATCCAGGCCTACGAGCTGAAACCCGACGGCATGGGGGTTCGATTCGTCAAACACCAAGAGGTCGATCACCGGCAGCAGCTCGGGCTGGCGTTGATAGCGCGCCCGATAGGTGATGCTACTATTGCCCACTTCCAAGAGCCCACCGAGGGCCGTGTCACGCTTGGCGGCCGGACACATCAGCATCTGGCGTACCATCGACGCCAGAAACGCCAGCCGTTCAATTTGGCGTCCAAGGAGGAGGAATTGCCAGGCATCATCGCGGGTCATGTCATCGAACGCGTACCCAGCCAGGGCGGTACAGGCCGGGAGCATGCGATTCAGCACAGCGATGACTTCCTCAATGTTGGTCGGTGCCGGTTCATGCTCATGGGCGAGACGTTGGACCGTGTACCAGTTGTCCAGTGAGATGCGCTCGCGGATCTGGGTCGTGCAATACAGCAGCCGGGTGGTATTCGCTGGCAGCCCATTCTCCACCCGCGCGTCTCCTACCGCGGCCAGTAACCATGCGTCATCAGTATTCGTGGTGGGAGGTGGAGTGGCTTTCTTTTTCCGCTTGCTGTGCGCCGCCGTGACGCCGCGGAGTTTTTCGGTATCGCATAAGGCCAGCAGCAGTTCCACGCCCAGCGAGTCCGCGGGGTCGTTTTCCACCAGTCGGCGCGCGGTCGCGCGTAATAAGCGTGCGAAGTTCTCGACCCGCTGGGCATAGCGCCCCATCCAGAACGAATTCTCCACGGCCCGCGAGGGGGAGTATTGCCCCTCGCGAACGATATCGCGCGCGGTCACTCGGGGTTGCAGCAAGGATTCCCAATTGGTGACCGCACCACCCAACACCCACATATCCTTGCTTGATCCCCCACGCTGCATACTGAGGACCGCGGTGTCCGCTTCGGACGAGACCCGCGTTAAGCCCCCCGGCATCACCTCGTAGCCATTGGCGCCCGCCACCGCGTAGAGTCGTAACCCGATCGCACGCGGCTCAAACCGCTGCCGTTTGCTGACCCAGGTCGGCGCTTGAGAAAGCCGCACCCATTCCTGAGCCACATACGCATGCGGGTTATCGCGCAATTTCCTGACCATGCGCTCGCGTCCCGCCGCGTCGAGCCGGTGACCAAAGGTCGGCTCCATCTTCATGGACGGGAAAGCGGCTTTGAGCACGAGATCAGGTAAATGGGCAATGACGTGCTCAAGCGCGGGCGCTTCCCCGCACCACCATGTCGCCACCGAAGGCAAGACCAACTCTTCCCCCAGGAGGGTTTGACAAATCCCCGGCAGAAACCCCAGCAAGGCTGGGTTCTCCAGCACGCCTGAGCCGAGCGCATTGGCGATGACCACGTGACCAGCCTGCGCCGCGGCCAGCA
>JANMSE010000460.1:0-6096 GCA_031389045.1 Deltaproteobacteria bacterium
CCTCAATGGCTGTATTCTGGTTACTTGATGAAACAAGAGGATTTCCACCGCTGGTTCAATCGGGATTTTTGGAAAGCTTTCAAGAATCGCGTCTTCCCTATCAAAATCCCTCAGACGCAAAATGAGAAGAATGATCTCGTAGAAAAAGTCTACTCATCCATCTCATCTGCTCGCTACGCCCCCAGCATCCCGGAAGCGGAAATTGTGATGAACAAGGGACATGGCGTGGCACGTACCGTCCCGGTTTTCTGCATCGAGGACTATTGCGTCTATTACTTCTGCATTAAGAAACTCGAAGATGTTCTCTGCGGAAATCGCACCGATAACACCTTTGAAGGCTTACAGCGAGTTTCGAGCGGCGGGTGAGACGGAATCGAAGGGAAAGACAACATGAGCGACACCAACATCTAGGGCATCCACTAGGGCATCCACACCGGCAAGACCGGTGACGCCGACAGCCTGTTCTTCACGAAAAGCTGCATCGCCGTGGGCTGAAGGACTAGCCAAGCACACACACAAACTGCGCATAACAAGGCGCTCCACCGGACGAAAATTTCGTTGCGCTCTATAACTACCGGTGATCTTAGACGTTAGGCGGCAAGAAAAAGGAGAGGGCAATGTCATACGTCTTGAGTGTAGAAAACAAAGAGGCATACCTGCATATAACGGTGACAGGGGACAATACTCCTGAGAATGTGGCAAACTATCTCTCTGAGGTACGGGACAAATGTGTAGAGCACCAATGTTCCACCGTGCTCATAGAAGAGAACCTGAGAGGGCCAAGCCTTGCGCCCAGCATCGTTTTCTCGATCATCACGGAAGCCGCGACTCGTGTGTGGCCCAGCGTGCAACGTATCGCGTACATTGATACCAACCCGGCACATCAGACCGAGACATTGCAGTTTGCCGAGACCGTGGCCGTGAATAGAGGAGTGAATATCCGATTCTTCTCCCGGATCGCGGAAGCTGAGCAGTGGCTAGAACACTTGTAACCTACTCTCAGGGAAGAAAGAGGGCGATGAAGAATGAAGGGGAGCGTGGGCGAAACGGAGAAATGGGAGAAGACACCCTGCTCTTTTTGTCGCCCATTCTCCCGTTGCCCATTCTCCCCTTCTTTCCTACTGCCTACTGGCTACTGACTACTTTCCTACTGCCGCATCGACGCCAGCATCTCTTGCAGGCTCGGATCGGTCGGCGCGAATTCGAGCTTTTCCATACCAAGATACGCATTGGGCATGGTGCCAATCAGTTCCGGGATGTCGTTGTCGGCGTAGACTTCGAGTTCATTGCCATCGGGATCGTGGAAGTACACGCTTTTGCTGACGCCGTGATTGACCGTGAAGGTCACGTGCACATTTTTTTCCTTCAGTTCTTGATAGGCCGCGCGCAGGTCTTCTTCGTTGCGCATGCGAAACGCGACATGTAACAGCCCGACCTGGTTCATCTTTGGTCCTTCGGCCTTTTGGCCGATCTCGAAGAGGGCGACTTCGTGGTGGTCTCGACCATTAAACGAGAGAAACACGCCCTTGATCTCCGGCACATACTTCATCACTTGCATGCCGAGCGTCTCGGTGTAAAACGCCCGTGATTTTTCCAAGTCTCGAACCTTAATAACGATATGAGCGATACGTTCAGGATGGATCATCGGACACCTCCTTTTGGTCGGTTGGTTATTAGCTGTTAGCTGTTAGCTGTTAGCTCTTGTCTCTTTCTCAGGAGCTTTTCCTGTCTGGCTAATCGCTAACAGCTAATGGCTAAGAGCCTCTGTATATTACTTACGCTACTGTTGTACTCCATACTTCCATTTATGTTTGACGCTTTACGTTTTATTGCTTCATCCCCACTTCATGCGCGAACCGCGCCATCAGTTCCATGAGTTGCGCGAAGTCCGCTGTCCACGCGCGAAACGATAAATACAGATGCTGAACGCCGAGTTCACTGTAGCGAGGAATATCCTTGATGACCTGGTCGAGACTTGGCGTCGCGAGTGGCAGCATGTTGATTTGCAGACTGTCGGGACTCCGGCCCGCTTTGACCGTCAGTTCACGTAAGGTGTCGAGCGGTGCCTTGATGTCGTCCGGCCCCTTGCCCATGGCGATCCACCCGTCGCCACGACGCGCGACCCGCTGGAGCGCGCCTTTGGTCATGCCACCAACGAGGATTGGTGGGCGTGGCTTCTGTATTGGTTGCGGCAACGCCTTGATGTTGCCGAACTGAAAATGCTTGCCATTGTAGCTCGGTGTCTCTTCCGTCCACAGCGCTTTCAAGATGTCAATGGTCTCGTTGGTGCGACTGCCGCGTTCGGCGATTGGCACGCCAAAGGCATTGAACTCACCTTCGAGCCATCCGGCACCAACACCGACGACCAGCCGCCCACCAGATAGCACATCCACCGTCGCCAACGCTTTGGCGGTATAGAGTGGATGGCGGTAGGGCAGAACGAGGACGGCGGTGCCGAGTTTGACGCGCTTGGTCTTGAGTGCCAGCGCGCCCAGCACGGTCATCGGCTCAAGAAACGGATCAAGCGGGTTAAAGGCATAGCCTTCGAGCTTTTCCGGGAACACGACATGATCGACCACCCAGACCGTACTAAACCCAAGCGACTCCGCGGCTTCCGCGGCACCGATCACTCGTTGTGTGGCATCTTCTCGCGCGAACGAACCAAAGTGTGGCAGAACAATTCCATAATCCATACTTTCTCCAGGATTCAGGTTTCGGGTTTCAGGTTTCAGGCCCAAAACCTCACCCCTTGGTCTTCATTCTTCACTCGTTGCTCACTACTCGCGACCCGTCACTTTCCTCAGTCCACGGCGCGGTTATTTCTGCTGCCACGCGCCGCTACTGTCTTGATACCACCAGCCGGTGGTCGCGTTGGCGATCCAGCGACGACCAAAAGTGTCGCGGATATTCGTCTCCCATTCTGGATGCTCGTTCGCCTTGGCGATTTCACGGTAGAGCGCGGCCCGGTCGTTATTCTCTTCCGTCACGAGCTGCGTGACCGTGTTGCGTTGGTTCAATGGGATCCCCTGCGCGTCACGGACGGCGACGAGCGCGCTACTCGTCAACCCAACCGCGCCGCTCTTGTAGAACGGTTCCAACTTCGCGTGCCGCGCTTTCATTACCGCGGTCAGTTTCATAATCGCGGGAGTGGACACCGTGAGGTCTGGTTCCGCCGCCTCGGCGGTCGGCACCAGCGTCGCAAGGAGATGCGCCGTGGTGACTCGAACGGCGTGTGTCGTGTCGAGGAAAAGCGAACCCCGGTCAGGTGCTGGGGCCGGTGGGGTCGCGGTCCCAGGGCTGGGTTGGTCACCCCACACATCTTGAATAATCCGGTCGGCGACCTTCTCGGCGGCGGCGGCGGGAAAATAGATGTTGATCGTGACGCACGCGCCAACTCCGAGTGTGACGAGAAACAATCCTATCCGTGTTATCCGTTGCATCGTGCCTCCATTGCGCTTGTTTGATTCGTTACCGCACCACGGGACCTTCACTGCGGGTCGCGTTCTTGAGCCGGTCGAGCAGTTCGGACCAATGAACTCGGCGACTATGGCCAATAATGTTGATGCGCGGAACCCCCCATCCACCTTTCACGATATAATACCCGCCCTCCTCGGCCGGCTCCACCCCGTCCATCAGACACACATTGTGTTGGAGACGACAGGCAATGCCCAGCCGCTCGTATGTGAACTCGTCAAACACCCGCATGAAGCTGCGGGATAACGCGCCACTCATGCCGCCGAGACTCGACAAGTTGTCGATGGCTTTCTGGCTGATGCGGTGGGAGGAGTCGTCATCCGACGGGGTCGCGAACCGCGCGTCGAAGGAGACCGGCTGCCAGTCTTGGAGCAGCAAATCGTGAATGCCGCCGCTTAGCCGGCCCTTAATCGTCCCGAACGAAAACGCGCCGGTGAGGGCTTCCATATCGATGTGATCGATATCAATATCCGCCGTCAGTTGTGGCACCAACGTCATCGGTTGATCCAAGCGCAACTTCCCAACCGTCACCGTCCCGTTGAAGACCTCCACTTGGAGGGTCCCATCCATAGTGACCGCGCCGTCCTTGTATGTGACCTGAGGAATCCGACCAGCCAATTTTCCCGCGAGCAGGGGCCACTCCATGGCTTTGCTAAACGCCTCCATGGAGATGTGCGTCACCTCGCCACGAAAGAGCCAGGCGCGTTGCGGCGTGCCGATGTCTTGCATGGCAAACTCATCAATCCGCAGGGTCCCATCGAGAACGGGAATCGTCGCCGGTTCCAGCAAACGGAACGCCGCGCCCTGGGTTTGCAACGCCACCTGGCCCCCGCCAAGGGTGATGGCATACAACTCCCCTCCACGCCATTGGAGCGATGACGGGTGCGAGTCGGTCGTCTCCCCAGTCCACGTCAGGCTGCCCGTGAGCCCATCAAAGTGATACCGCTCGTGTCGATCGTGCAAGGACAGCTCCGCGAGTGTGACCTGAAGCGTCGTCGCGCCGGGCCCCGCATGCTCAACGGCAAGACCAATGGAGCCGGTACTCTCAACGGCGTCGAGGGCGGTGCCAATCAAAAAAGGCTGGACATACACACGATATAGTTCACTGACTAGCGTCGGCGGAACATCGATTCGCGCCGCGGTGACTTGAAGCCCATCGGCGAGCGCGAAGGACGCCTGGCCGCGCGCGGTCACGATGCCTGGATGGTCAAACACAAGCGAGGACAGCACTACCTGAGAGGTGGCGGGAAACCACTGAGCATCCACAGCAAGCGTGATCGGAGAGGATGGTGGTTCAAGAAAGACTGGCTCGATATACAGTTGTCCACGGGTGAGTTGGAGTTCGCTCCGCATTTGCCAGTGCGATTGCTGGTGTGTCACATGCAGAGTGAAGGGAGCGGTAATATGTTCGCCCACTCGTCGCGATTGGGCATCGGAGAAGCTGAACTCCGCCACGTGCCCTTTGACCGTTGCTTCCAGTACCTGTCGCGCACGCCCGGTGAGATGTCCGCTGGCGTGCAAGAGCCCGGCATATTTGAAGTCTGGCGGGGGCTGCGGGAACCAGGGAAGAACCTCACCCCACCGACCTGGAAACTGCGTGAGATCGAGAGCGGCGGCACGAAAGGTTGCCTGCCAGTTGGACGGAGTGAAGTGCCCGTCAAGGGACACGGTCCCACCAGCAACCGCGATATCCGTCAATGCGAACCGCGCCTCCTGAGTTTTGACTTGATACTGAAACGCGATCTTCACTGGCGTACTGGCAAGGAGCGGGGTGTGAAGCTCGAGCTGACCGGATGGACAGAAGACGGTTTCGGCGGAGATCGTTGCTCGTGAACAGACGATGGTGAGGTCGGTGAGATGCTGAAGGGGAGCGGGGAGAGTGAGGCGTTTCGCTGACAGTCGCACGTCGATAGCCTCGGAGGTGTGATACTCAACGTCGAGGTGCAGCTCGGGGATGAGCCAGGCGCTGTACTGGATGTTCGTGAAGTGGAGATGGAGCGTGAGAGGGGTCGCCTGTAAAAAAGGGGCCGCGCCACAGAGCGCCCAAAAGACCATTACCGCCAAAAGCCGCCGTGGTTGGAGGTGCAGTGTCATGAAAGAAGAACACCGGCGGCACGTTGCGTTGTGCCCACGTCAGCACACAAGAACGGTTCTGTGAGGAACCACTCCAATGGGATCCGCGGCCTCAGTCCTCAGTCCCGGTGTGTCCTTGTTCCTTGCCGAGATACGCCTCCAGACTTTCGCCATCAGCTTCAAGACTCGCGTACAGTCGCCCACCAGAGGTTTCCATGCGAGGCACGGGTCGGAGCCCCTCGCGTTTCGGGAATTCACGCACCGAGCGGCCTGGCCCTTGAATACCGACCAAGTCACCTTTGGTGTCATAAACCCATCCATGAAAAGTACAGGTGAAGGTGCGGGCATTGCCGCGCGCGTGGCGGCAGACGGGGACACTCCGATGACGACAGACATTGAGCAGCACGCGGAGCTGACCATCTTCTCCGCGCACGACCAGGACGGACCGTTTCGCCAACCGGAGCAGCTTAAAGTCGCCGACATTGGGAAACTCATTCTCCCGCGCAAGGTACCACCAGGTGGAACTCTCCATGCCTCTCCCTCGTATCA
>JANMSE010000466.1:0-1584 GCA_031389045.1 Deltaproteobacteria bacterium
ACTCAATGGCATCCGTACCCAGGCTGCGTATGGCACGGCCCGCGGCGACACCACCTTGGCATGTGGGGATAGTAACAATGGGTTTGGCTTCTTGTTCAACTGGAATCTGCTCAGCGCTGGCGTCCACACCGTGAAAGCCTTCGCTGATAACCAGGAGTTCGCCAATGTCACGGTGACCGTCACCACGCTCGGAGAGGAATTTCTCAGAGGGGCGACCAGGAACGAGCGGCTCACCAACTTCCCGCGTTCCGAGGCGGATGTCATTGTGGTCTGGCAACAGAGTCAGCAAAATTTCGTCATCGCCAGAACGGACACTCTTGGTCCTCGCATCAACGCCATGGATGCCGCGGGCGATAGCATCACGAAAGGGTTCAATGCCGAGAGCAAATTCCTCTGCCGCAACGATGATCAACCGGCTACCAGCTGGTCCACGAGCACGAGCCACGGTACGGATCTCTGTGGAGTCGGCGGCGAAGGCGTCTTCAGCCAGGCCGAACAGCTGGAATGCCGGAGAGGGACAACTCTCATCATTGCCGATCCCAACAATGCCGAAACCGGCGCGCAAATGCTGAAGGACTTTGTCAATCAGGCGACCAAGATCAAAACCTTCCTCAGTGTGCAGCCGGGTCCTCGGTATGTGACGGTGTGGCTGGGGCATAATGATGTCTGCGCCGGAACTCTTGATAAGACGCGCTCAGCCTGTCCGCGAGAAGGGGACCAAGATCCCAATAATCACTGCCGCACGACAGCGGCGGCGTTTGAGCGTGAATTCCGGAAAGGGCTCGATCTCCTCATCACGGTGCCTGAGCTGAAAGTGGGGGTCGCTTCGCTGGTCCGCGTGTCCCAACTCTGTAATTTTGAGGACAAGGACTCCTGCGTCCTGGACACGGGACCCCTGCCGAACCTGTCGTGTAGCGATGTGTGGAATATTACCACGGACGCCGGCAAACCCTTCGGCCTGGGCAACGGTATCTGTGGCTCCCTGACGAAGAGCTGTTCTGACCAACGAATCACCGACGCATACGAAACCGCCAAGACGTATCGCGATATTCTGGAGAACGTCACCGCTGAATACGTCAACATTGCCGCAGGCGCGCCTTCGCCGAGTGTCACCATCGGTGGGCAAACGGTGGGCGGAGCGCTCAAGGCGGCGGGCGCGTCACTCACGTTCAGTAACGCCCCCTGGCTCTACAAGTTTCGGAGTAAGCAAATCTCTTGTTGCGATTGTTTCCACCCGTCGCGCACAGGTCAGGATATGATCGCCCGCATCCTCTTCGATGGCGTGACCTGCAACTCGGACGATGTGTGCTGCGGCGTCGGTGGAGACACGATAACGCAGGCGTTGTGTACAACGGAGGATACCAGTGGCGCGTTCGTTCCGGGACTCTTTTAACCGTGGCAGTGCTCCCTTAGGGAGCACTGCGCCATCGGGTGCAGCCGCCCAAAAGATCGGGATGACGAAGAAGGGAGTGGTGAAGGTCAATGCCTCCATGCGTGCGTTACCCCAGGTCAGCCACCGCGTTGCTATCGCAGAGAGCGAGCTCGAAACTAGGACGCGGAGCGCGTACCTGTCGTGACAGATCG
>JANMSE010000513.1:0-4342 GCA_031389045.1 Deltaproteobacteria bacterium
GGGAGCGACTTCAGATGGCGGAGGGACCCGTGCAGACGCGCGAGCGACTTTATCAGACGCGAGCTGCCGAGCCTTTCGCTCACGGAGGGGTGCTGGAACGCGGCAAAATCCGGTACGGCGGTGAGCGTTGGAAGACGCAACCAGCGCTCCACATCCTCAGCACTCTTCAGGGTGTTGCCGAGATGCTCGCGTACAAACGCGAGCCCGACTCCGGCGCCGACCCCCAGCAGCATGCTGAGGCTCAGGACCAGCGGGAGCTGTTTGTGCGCGTCGGAGGTGAGCGGCGGCAGCGCCATATCGATGACGGACACATTGGAGGCGCGCAGGGCAGCGGCCATTTCCATTTCTTTCCTGCGCTGGAGGACACTATCGTAGAGTTGGCGGTTCGCTTCCGCTTCGCGGCTGAGGATCGCGTACCCGACGGAGGCGTCTTTGAGCTTGAGAGTGACGGTTTTCTGTTCTTCCATCTTGGCCCGCAGTTGCTGCTCTTTGTTTTGGGCAGTGCGATGGGCGACGGTGACGCCACTGACCACGCGCTGGATCTCCTGCGTGAGACGCTTGCGGGTTTCAACGACCTGCGCCTTGTGCTGCGCGAATTTCGGGTACCCTTCTTTGAACGGGACGGCCATCGCCTGGTGCTCGCTTTCGAGACCCGCCAGTTGCTCTTTCAGATTCTGTATCAATGTACTGCTGAGGACCGCGGGGAGGGCATCCTGCTCTCCCTGGCGGATGAGGTGCACCTGAGCCTCGAGCGCAATGCGGTCGGCTTCGGCTTCGGTCAGCCGACGGTTGAGATCCGTCAGCCGGTCCACGATGATATTGTCCTTCTCGCCCAACGACAGCATCGCCCTATCGCGACGATAGGTATTCAGCGCGGCTTCCGACGTTTCCACGCGCGCTTTCAACTCTTGTAACTTTTCCGCTAAAAACCCCTGCGCCTCCTCACTGGTGTGGGTGCGCATCCGTAAGCCGTCACGGATGTAGGCCACCGCGTGGGCGTTCGCGATACGAGCGGACAACCCCGGGTCCGGGCTGCGGAACTTCACGGTGACGAGGCGCGTCTCGGGCAGGGGGACGATAGTCAAACTGTTCCGGTAGGCTTCAACCAGCCGCGGGTGCTCTCCGTGTGGATAAGGGGTCGGGGTTGAAAACGAGGCGAGCAGGGCTTGCCCACGCTGGCGCCCCGCGGCCACGACACTCCCCACCAATCCCACACCGTCCTCACCGGTAAAGAGGCGGTCGTGCTTCAGGCCCTGCTCCGTGATGACGCGGGCGGCGAGCGTATAGCCTTTCAAGATTTCGTACTGGGTCTTGTAATAGTCGGACTCGCCCGACGCTCCAGAGTCGGAGCCGAGTGGGGTATCGATCATCACTGGCGGAGACTTTGGCTCGATGAGCAGGACGGTTTGGGCTGTATAGGTCGGGGGCCAGAGCAGGAGGCAGAGGACCGCGGTCAACGTGACGCCGACGGCGCATTTGATGATCCGCGCGCGGTGCGTGCTGAGAATGGACCAGCACTCTCGCAGCGTCCCCGTTTCCCTATCCACGGGAAGCGAAAAGGCCGGAGTCGTGCGCTCCCCCGCGGTGACGCGCGTGAGAGAGGGCGGGATGTAGGGAGAAAGTTCGTGCACTGGAGGGTCCTCGCTAAAACACGGCCGCGCTGAGACGGAATGCCGTGGAGAGAAAGTGATAGAGCCCGTACGGGACCACCTTAGCCGTCGAGGAGCTGACTTCAATGACATCCCCTTCGCGGACAGACACATCCGGACTCGTGCCTCGTTTCAGGTGTTCGAGATTGGCGGTCGTGAGAAATTTTTCCCCATGGCTGCCGGTACTGATGAGTCGCACTGACGACGTGTCGGCGGCGAAGTGCGGCCCGCCCGCGGCGGCAACGGCTCCGAGAACGGTGAGTCCCGGTGTGATTTTGTAGGCCCCGGGTTTGCCGACCCACCCCTCCACTAAGACTTGGCCGCCACCAGGGACGATAATGATATCCCCTGGTCGCGCCGGTAGGGCGAGGGCGCTCGGTTTCCCCTCCTGCCCGTACCGCGTCAAGGGGAGTTCCATGGTCGCCAAGGTCCGGGCTAGGGAGGCGGCGCTATTGGACTGCACGCGGTGCAATGCCCGCGCGACATGCCCTCCTTGCGAATGAGGAACCTCAGCGGGAACAAACTGAATGTGCGCGGCCGCTTCGTCGGTGAGACCTCCGGCTTGTGAGATCACGTCGAGCAGCGTCTGGTCTCCACTGCTCAAGGTATACACCCCTGGCTTGGCAACCGCGCCCACCACCGCCACCTGCCGACTGTGCGGCTCGCGGAGAAAAACCTGGACCTGCGCATTATTGAGATAGTGCGCTTCCAAACGTCGGCGCAAGTCCGCCGTGAGCGCTTTTTCGCTCAAGCCGTTGGTTTGGATCTCGCCCAACAGGGGGAGTACGATGATGCCCGTGTTGGCGATTCGGACCGTGCAACTGCGTAGTTCTTCCATGAGGGGGACCGAGATTTCGAGCATGTCCCCGGGACCGAGCGGATAATCCTGGAGGGCTTCGTCTGACGTTCGTTGTTGCCAGAGACGGGCGAAACCCTCGGCATCGACGCGTGCGTGAGCGTCAGCGCGCGCGAGAGTCGGACTCGGGTCGGCGCCGGCGGCGACCGCCAGTGCATCTCCATGAGCACCGCGGTTCGGATGAGCGCCGCGGTTCGGATGAGCGCCACGGTCAATGACGAGCGGCGCACTTGGCGTGGTTGTGGCACACCCAGTGAGGGACGCGAACAGGACCACCGACCAAAAAATATGTGACACGACTCCTCCTTATTCCCAGCTTGGTGGGTTCTTCCGCGGCGCTGGATGCCTCGATCGCATCTGTCGCCACCTACCGGCGTTACGCTGTTGTCCTGCGCAAGTCGTATGCCACAAGCACATACGTGCCCGTGCGCGTGCGAAGTATAGAAGAAGATAGAACTCTTGAGCGCTTCCTCACGATCAGGAAGTCATGGTGGTGTCCAAGATTCAGACGACACGTCTAGACCTCAGACCATGCGGCCACCACGCCAACGCGACAGGCGGGAGCAATACTGAAGGAAGACGAAACGTTGGAGGACGAATTCGTGTCAGGGAAACCCGGACACGCTTTTCAGGGCTTCCCTGACCTGACTCGGCGGCGGCCTCGTTTATGGTTGGTTCCACATAACTGGGCACAGGTAAGGATCACGTCAAAGTGCTGATACGACAGAGTCACTATTTAGCGAAGTTCGGTCCCCTCTCCTCCGTATTACGGGCGTGGTGGCGCCGGTCTTGCGATCGACTCACGTTGCGCGCGCTACACGGCGGGAGTGTAAGCCCGGCGCGAAACGAGATCAGTGGGCAACCGCATCAGTCCGTGCCCCCGCGCTACCGACTCTGGGTCAGTTATAAGATCGGCGCTGGCATCGTGGGCATTATCGGACTGGGGTTGGGTTGTATGCTGATTCTCGATCTCGGGCTCGTGCGAGTACAAGATGCTCTTCACGATATCATCGAAAAGCAGCAACCGATTAGCGCGTCCGCCTACGAGATGGAGATTAATATCATCGGCATAGGCATGGGGGTGATGAAGTATCTAGAAACGGGAGACCAGAGCCACCGAGCCCGAGTAGAGAAAGACCGCGCCGACTTTGTTGAATTCAAGGTGCGTTACGATGCGCTTGCCACCACGTCACAACAGCAGCAACTCAGTCAACGGGTCAGGGTGCTGTACGAAGCGTACATTGCCCTGAGCGACGTGCTGCTCCACTATCGGGACGTCCAGGATGTCCGGTTTACTCAGCTCGCCCAGCACTTGGAAAAATTAGATGCAATCATTGATGAGCACATCCAGAGCCATGTCTTGTTGACCGGGCGCGATGGTCCCGCGAAACTGTTTGAGTCCGCCCAAATGGAGACGGACATCGCCGAAATTGGGACGTGGCTCGGCACCTACCTCCGCACAAATAAACCCGCGCATAAAGAGCGGATCCTCGATAATATCAAGGACTTCCGGGCGGAACTCGCGCAATTCACCACTACGACCCTCAGCCCCGTGGAACGGCGGTGGTCGCAAGAGATCTCCTCACTGTTTGACAAAACCATAACGCTCATTGACAGCGTAGTGGTCCAGCACGAAGCGTCGCGGGAGCAGATCCGGCGCTTTCTCAACTTACGGCAAGCGCTGGACGATGTGCTCGACGAGGGGCTCCAGCTCTTAGCCACGCACGAGTTGCGGGTGGCGAGCCAGAAAGCCGAGCGCGCCTCAAGTGTGGTCTCTCAGCGGCTGACGGTACTGATTCCTCTGTTCCTCGTGGGCAGCCTCGCGGTAGGCGTCTTG
>JANMSE010000527.1:0-3818 GCA_031389045.1 Deltaproteobacteria bacterium
CGCGGGCGAAAATCTTCGCCGTCGCGCGCCCGATCCCTGACGCCGCACCGGTGAGCAGCGCGATTTTTCCGTCCAGTATCCCTGCCATATTTCAAGCCTCCTTTCTCCGAGCAATTCGTCTCCACGTTCTACCTCAAAGAGGCGGACGGACGCCACTAGCACAGTGCGGAGAGTGTCACGTGGTTTGCCGCGGGTGAGTTGTTGCTTTTCCCCGCTCGTTTCAATAATGAGTATCGGTTTGTTATCTTTGGCGGCGATGGTCACCGGAATGCTTGATCTCAACGACGTTGACATCATTCTGATCATGGCCGACAATCTCCCGGTCGCTGAATAAGGGCATTGGCCAAACCCAAGTGGGCGCGATGGCGAATATGCTTGATCCCTATTCCTTCCCAGAGGGCGCGCCAGAGACGATAACGGTGAAGGCCCTGGATCTGGTGCCGTAGCGCGTACAGGCGGAACCCTGAGAGAGAACAATACCAAAGGAGGGCAGCTCAATGAAGACGTTAGAGCAACAAATTCAAGACCTCACCGACCGTGAGGAGATCAAGGAGTTGACCGCGCATTACGCCCACGGTGTGGCACGCGGGGAGGGGGCCAAAGTTGCGGCGCTGTTTACGGATGACGGGATCTTTATCAATCGGCTAAATCCCAACGACCCGCCTCAGGTTGTGCGTGGACGGGCGGAGCTGGATAAGTTTTATGGCGCGATCAAACGCAACACCGCCGTGCCTTGTATTCACAACCATCTCATCAATTTAGCCGGAGACGAAGCCACTGGGACCTGCTCTATCGAAGTCCGTATCACCAGAAACAAGCGCAGCATGATCGGGTCAGGGTACTATGAGGATCATTTCCGCCGCGAGAATGGCCGCTGGAAGTTTGTCGAACGCAACTGCACGTTCTTTCATTTCGTGCCGTTGCTTGAGGGGTGGGCGGAAAAGGACGCCGCCACGGCCTAAATCGCACCACACACGTTGGGAAATCATTTCCTGGTTACCTTGGCGTGTTAATATCTTGCCGCGCTCTCTGGACTTTAGGGAAAATTGGGGCATTATTGCGAGGGTGACACGGGCAATACTGGATGTGAACCTGTATACTAACAAGGAGGAGGAGTACGTATGGAAAAATTCGTGAAAAGGGGCGGTCATGCACCGCTCTGCCGATTATTGCTTGTCCCGGTCTTGCTATCGATTGGTCTTACGATGATGCCGCTGGAGGTAGCGGCGAAACCCACACGCTCTACCAACATCGCCCTCACCGCGAACGAAGCGGTGCTTGTCGCGGTCAATACCGAGGCCAATAGTGTGTCAATCTTTAACGTCTCTGGCACCACTTTGACGAAACGTAGCGAGGTGCCAGTGGGGCGGAATCCCCGTTGCGTGGCGATTCGCTCAAACACCGAGGCGTTTGTGACGAACGCGGAGAGTGGCACGGTTTCGGTGATTTCCTTGGCCACTGATAAGGTGGTTGCGACAATCGGGGTCGGGGCCGAGCCGCGAGCTTGTGCCCTCACTCCAGATGGCAGCATCCTCTACGTTGGTAACTATACTCAGGGCGTTATCCGCGTCATCAATCCCGTTACGCGTACGCTAGTGAGTACCATCGGGGTTGGCGGTAATCCGGGAGCGATCGCGATCAGTGACGCCACTCCCGACCGGGTCTTTGTCACCCGGTTCTTCGCGCAGCTCAGAGGGGGTGGACCGGGGGAGGGGTTCGACGACGGTAAACAGGGGTTTGTTGCCTCCTTCGCCGTCAACACTACTAGCCCGGTCACCTTTACGGTCTTGTCCCATCTGCCCAATTCCGGCTTTCCGGCGAATCGCTCGGCTCACTGCAATGTCTCCGCTAACCCCGATCCGATCAAGCAGACCTTCTGTCCTGACATAAGCGCCCCTGTGGGCAGTCCTACCATCACCGCGGACCCGCAAGCGGTTTTTCCCAACCAGTTCGGGGCGGCCTTGGTCTGCGGTGCAAAGCTGTATCTCCCCAATATCGGGGCACAACCTGAACCACCGGTGTTTTTCAATACCAATGTCCAGGCGCTTGTCCACGTTGTGGATACGAATACACGACTCCAATTAGCCGCTCAGCACGTGAACCTGAACGCGCAGATCAGGAACGAGGCGCATCCGGGGAGTCCCACGACCAGCCTCAACCGCTTGTTTGGCAATGATCTTGTGGCGATTGATTCCAATGCCACCTGCACGAGCTTCTACATTGTCAGCCGTGGCGGGAACTATGTGATCCGGGCCACGCCTGCAGGACCTGGCGGTGCCCTCAGCATTGGCGTGCCCAATGTCGTGCGTTTCCAGACTGGGAACATTCCCACGGGTATTGTGGTCGACAACGCCGGCGCGCGCGCCTTTGTGTATAACGACGTCAACATGTCGGTTACCGTTATCAACTTGTCCGCGAATGTCGTTGTGACCCGTGACGTTGATTCGAGTACCCCGCCAATCCCAGGTAACTTCGAGCACTCACGCTTCATGGGAAAACTTGTATTTCACACCGCACTCGGTACGCCCAACGCGGGACTGACCAACATCCCGCTACGGAGCATTGTTCCGCTATCTTTCCGCGGCAAGCAGTCTGATAACGCGTGGAGTTCCTGTGCCTCGTGCCACCCTGACGGCTTGGCCGACGGTGTGACCTGGATCTTCGCCGACGGGCCGCGTCAGACGATCCCTCTCGATGCCTACTCCTCCAAGATCAACGGGGCCCACGATATTCGTATCAATAACTGGAGCGCGGCCCGCGACAGCTCTACCGACTTCAACAACAATTCGCGGAACGTGCAGTGTGGGACCGGCTTTGCCGGGGGTGGCACGAACACTGCCATCGGATGTCCGGCTCTGGGTTCCGGCTTACCCAATCCCGCGATCTTCGACCACGGCATCTCCCAGGGCGCAAGCGAGGCCCTTGATATGGAAACACTGTGGATACAGACCGTACGAGCGCTGGTCACAGCGAAGCCTGCCGCCGCGACTCTCCAGGCTGGCTCGATTGTGTTCGGGCAATTCTGTGCGAGTTGTCACGGTGGGGCCAAATGGACGAAGAGCCAGGTGATCTATCTCAACAATCCCACTCTGAATAAAGCGCAGGCGGCGGGTGGTACCGCACGTGACCCGGGCCTCACCATCACCGCCAATCAAATCGTCTCGTATAGTGACCTCAAAGTGCACCCCACCCCCCTCAAGTTCTTGGAAATTACTGGTACGTTTAATCCCGCCAAGAACATAGAGATCCGCCAAAATGGCCAAGCCCCACTCGGTGTGCTGGGCTTCAATGTGCCCTCGCTCTTGGGTGTTGGCACGAATGGGCCCTATTTTCACGATGGTGCGGCCCAGACTCTAGATGCCTCCTTCCTTACGCATACACTACCAGTCGGAGGAACAATCCAGGGCAACCTGAGCCTTGCTCAACGCACCGATCTCCTCGCTTTCCTGAGAGCGATTGATGGTCGCTCGATCATCGTCCCGAATCAAACTGACTTCTTCAAAGACCCAACACCGTAACATTGACTCACCGTTACTCATTCCAGAGGAGAGCAATAACGCGGGCCAGCTCAGAAGAGCTGGCCCGCGTATTTTCGTGTGGTACGGGAGAAGGGCCTCATTTCGAGTATCCGTTCTGTCAGGCGCTACGGGAGCAGTGCCGTGTTGTTGGCAGCTGAAATTCTGGCCCCGGCAGACGCTGCGCTACGGGAGCGGCTGAAGGCGTACCGTGAGCGCCAAACGGCTCAGGTGCTGGAGCAGCAGCTATGACAGCGATTCTCCCCGGCAGCGCGATCGGGATCCATAGGGCGTCGGCGTCGC
>JANMSE010000109.1:0-22466 GCA_031389045.1 Deltaproteobacteria bacterium
CCGATCAGCGTCAGCACCGGGATGAAGGCGTTCTTGAGGGCATGTCCCACCACGATGCGCCGCTCGGCCAGGCCGCGCGCCCGGGCGGCCGTGATGTACTCGGAGTGGAGGACTTCCAGCATCGAGAAGCGGGTGAAGCGGGCCGCAAATACATGGGCAGCTAGATACTCCCCGCGAACCAGCGCGAAGCGTGTCAAAACCATCAACACCTCGATGAGCTGGGGCGACTCTTCCACCTGCCGTGATAAAGTCAGCACCTGGGTGAAAATCTGCTCTACCTCTGGATGGCGAAATCCGTGCATGACGACCAGCACCCCCCCGCGTGCGAGCAGGAGGCGCAGCTCTTCCCAGCGACGTTCCGGGGTGTCGGGTTGCGAATGGAGCAGTTGCAACGCGTCCGAGAAGTGTTCGACTGCTTCAAAGCGAGCCGCGCGTTGCATGGCTTGTTCCCCCGCGCGTTCGAGAAAGTCCACGGCTTTGGTCACATTGCCACTGCGACCATAGTGATAAGCCAACTCCGCGTATTGCTCTTCGAGGGTTTGTTCCGCCCCCTCTCGGCAACAGTCCGTTTCAATCGCCCGCGCGATCCGCTCATGCAGCACTTTGCGTTGTTCGATCAAGAGTGAGTTGTAGGCCACTTCTTGGGTGAACGCATGCTTGAACGTATACAGCGACTCGGGAAACGCGACTTGTTCATACACAAACTCCCCGGCCTGTAAGCGGGCCAGGAGCGGCAGGATTTGCTCTTCCGGGAGCGCGGCCACCTGGGTCGCCAGTGAGAGTGAGAAGCGTTTGCCAATGACCGCCAAGGTCTGCAAGAGCCCTTTTTCTTCCGCGCCCAATCGGTCGATGCGCGCGGCGAGGATGCCGTGCACGGTGAGCGGTAACTGCATGGCGGTAAGCGCTGAGGCGGACGCATGCCCAGCGCACGACACTTTCCCTTCGGGGTCACGGACCAGCAGCCCCTGTTCCAGCAGCGTGCGCACGATTTCCTCAATGAACAGAGGATTGCCTTCCGTCTTTTCCATGAGCAACTGCTTCATGGGTTCGAGTTCCGGTTCACTGCCCAGGAGTGAGGTGAGCAGCGCTTCGCCCTCTTGTTTGCCCAAAGCGTCCAGTCGCAGGCGCGTGTAATAGGTGCGCGCCCCCCAGTGATGTTGATAGTCGGGCCGATAATTGACCAACAAGAGCACCCGCGCGGCGGCGATGCTATCGCTGAGCAAATTCAGAAACGCCTGGGTCTCGCTGTCGATCCATTGCATATCGTCAAAGAGCAGGAGGAGCGGTTGATTACTACTCTCGCGCAATAACAATCGTCGCACCGCCTCGTGGGTGCGGCGTCCGCGAATCTGGGGCTCCATGTCGCGTAGCGCCGCCGTCATCTCCGTGGGGAATAGTAAGGAGAGGAGGTAGGGCAACGCCTCTTCGAGAGTGCGGTCGAGAGTGAGCACACGACCAGTGATCTTCTCCTTCCGGCTCCGTTCGTCATCCTGCGGCGTGATGTGAAAGTAGTCTTTCAGCAGTTCAATCAGCGGCAGATAGGGGTACGACTTGCTGTGGGCGATGGCGAAGGTTTCCAAGACCAGTGCCTGCTTGTGTTTGAGCAGCTTGAACTCATGGCAAAGGCGCGATTTGCCAACGCCGGGCTCGCCGATCACGCCCACAATCTGCCCATGTCCTTCGGTAACCAGTTGAAACGCGCGCTGCATCTGGGCGAGTTCGTGTTGACGACCGACAAACGGGGAGAATCCGCGCTTGGCGGATACTTGCAGCCGAGTCTGCAACGGGCCGAGGCCACGCACCTCATAGATCGGCAGTGGCTCGCTGATGCCTTTGACCGCGGCGGCCCCCAGCGGAAGACAGTCAAAATAGCCATCGACCAGTTTGTGCGTATGGTCACTGATAATGATGGAGCCGGGGGTCGCCAGGTTTTCCATGCGGGCCGCGATATTCGTCGAATGGCCAACGGGAATGTAATCGGTGTGGAGGTCATCAGTGCTGACGGCGCGAACCACGACCTCGCCGGTGTTGATGCCGACGCGAATTTGCAGGGGCACGCCTTTTTCGAGCCGCAGTTGGTCGGAGTACTGTTTCATGTTCTCCTGCATCCGCAGCGCGGCATACAAGGCGCGTTGGGCATGATCCTCATGGGCGATCGGCGCGCCAAAGAACGCGAAGATGCCATCACCCAACGACTGGGCGACATATCCTTCGTAGCGATGCACGGCTTCCATCATCAGGTGCAGCGCGGGGTCCACGATCCGGCGGGCCTCTTCGGGGTCGAGTTCCTCGATGAGCGCGGTTGAGCCTTTGATGTCGGCGAAGAGAGCGGTGATGGTTTTGCGTTCGCCATCGGTGGCCCCGCGCGCGGCCATCGCGGCCTGTTCGGCGCGAATGCGTTCGGCGAGGTGTTTCGGCGTATAGCTCGCTGGGGGCTGGGGGCTGGGGGCTAGGGGCTGGTTGTCGGATGTGGAACTCGAAACTTGAAACTCGAAACTCGAAACTTTGGACTTTGGACTTTGGACTGAAGTTCCGCAGTTATCGCAAAATTTCGCCGCCAGCCGAAGAGCCGCGCCACAGGCTGAACAGGTCAGCTCTAACCGGCTGCCGCACTCTTCGCAGAACTTGGCCTCTTCACGATTTTCATGTTGACAGTGTGGACAACGCATACGGTCTTTGCCCTCCGAGACGGATGCCTGAGGAAAGAGAGAACCGGAAATTTTGGCTACTGCTTCACGCGGCCTGTCTTCTTTGCGCCGCCGAGAAATCCACAAAAACCTTCGCTGGTGGCAGGTCCGGAATAGTAGTGTGCTTGCCATGAAAGGGGAAAAGTATGCGGTCAATTCCCTGGACCACGGCTCGAGCAAAAAACGCACGGCCACAGAGCGGGCAGGTCTCCGCCGGAATATGCTCGATAATCACTTCCACCAAGCTCCCAGTACGGCGGAATACCCGGGTCACGACTTCAAGTCGTAGTTGGCCGGGGCAGCCTTGCCCGCAGCGTGTTATCTCCGCTTTTTTCGTCTTCGTCTTTTCCAATCGGGTTCCCATTCTTTCGCGTCAGGAATGTACGCGGTATGGCGGCATCTTAGCCCGTCCATGCGGCAGAGGGAACGCGGGCGATCAAGAGAAATCAGAAGGCAAAATAGTAGCCAGTAGGCAATAGACATTATCGGAAATAACGCTCTTGGCCGTATCGCCTTCGTTGTTTGCCTACGCCCCGGAGGGGCAACAGAATAAAGCCCAGGGCGTGAGCCCTGGGGCACGATGCCGGAATCCCTTAGCCCCGGAGGGGCGACAGAATCTGAGGCGTCGGTATTCTGTCGCCCCTCCGGGGCTTTAGGTCTGAAGGTGGCTCCCGATTTCCCACGGCTGGCGCCGTGGGCTGACCTCTCACGCCCCTCCGGGGCTCAGGGCAACTGTGTTATGAACATCACGGGACCGTTGAAAAAATGCTCATCCCGATAAAGTCTAATGACGTTCACCGTGAGACTTTGGCCACCGCTCATTTTTTCGGTTGCTTTCTTTCTGAAAGCAGCTTAGCTTTCTTTCATGCGGAGGGGAGCCATTTTTGATAGCTCGTTCTGGGTCCATGCGGTCTATCTCGATATCGTCGACTTTCTCCTGACGGATTATACGTTGCTCTGCCCGCAAGCGGTTGCCAAGGAGTTGGGGCGAGATAATCCGACCAGTTTACGGCTGAAGGGATACGTCAGCACCAAGACCATCGAACTGGCGACACCAAGAACAGCAAGGATTGTTCTGTACGGAGACGGGGAACGTGCGGCTATCAATCTTGCCCTTGAACGACAACTTGTGTTGCTCATTGATGACTGGAGGCCCTATGACGCGGCCCGCGCGGCGGGAATTGCCGTGGTCAATACTCCAGCCTATCTCGTGCAGCTCTATCGCCAGGAGCGGCTTCCGCTCGAACGAATACTGGGAGATTTCGCACGGCTTACTCGACGCGGGACGCTCAAACCAGAATGGCTTCAGGCTGCTCTGGCCATGGTGGCGGAACTCCACAAAAAGGAGAAAGACACATGAGGAAAACGACGACAGTCACAGTGCGCTTGACGGACGAAGAGTACGAGGTCTTGAGGCGCTTGTGCTCCTTACGGCAAACGAGCCAGACCGGATACTTAACACAACTCGCCACCACCCAAGCCAAGAAGGAGTTGCTGGCGTACGCGGTTGAAGAGTACCAGGCAGGCCGAGCCTCGCTCAGCGCGGTAGCGAAAAAAACCGGGCTTGAGGTGCCGACTATCATGGAAGCGGTGGCGCAAGTAACCGGAGAAGACCCGCACGGAGCGGAAAGCTTCCTCTCCGCGGTCAAGACGCTCGCCGACGCGAATAAGGACCCTGAATTCTACCGGCTGGCGAAGAAGGTGATGGGAGGACTCTCGGACGGAGGTCTCGAAGCGAAGAACCGCAGGGAATCATAATGGAGGGCAAAAGGGAAATCCAAAGGCAAGATAAGGAGACCATGAGGCTTGAGGCTTGAGGCTTGAGGCTTGGGAGGAGAGGGCTAGTCTTCAGTCTTTTCCATTTTTAATTCTCAATTTTTAATTCTCAATTTTTAATTCTCAATTCTTCATTTCCCCCTACCACTTCCCACAGCGCGTTAAGTGCATATTCGCGAAGGTCAGGTTTGTCGTTAATCACAGCCAGCAAGGTAGTCAGGACTTCGGCATTGCCTTGGCCCAATTGCCCAAGCGCCAGCGCTGCCCCCCGACGCACCCCCTCTTTCTCCCGTTTGTCCCGCAACAGTGTCAATAGTGTCAACAGCACTTCAGCATTGCCTTGGCCGAGTTGTCCGAGCGCCACCGCTGCCCCATAATGCACCCATCCGTCCTCCTGCTTGTCCCGCAGCAGTGTCAGCAAAGTGGTCAAGACTTCGGCATTGCCCTGACCGAGTTGCCCGAGTGCCAGTGCTGTTCCCCGACGCACCCAGTCGTCCTCTTTTTTGTCTCGCAGCAGCGTGAGTAACGTAAGCAAGACTTCGGCATTGCCTTGGCCTATCTGTCCGAGTGCTAACACTGACTCCCCGCGTGCAATCTCGTCCTCTTGCTGGTCTTGCAGTAGCGTGAGCAGGGTAGGCAGGACTTCGGCATTCCCTTGACCGAGATGTCCGAGCTCCACTGCTGCCCACCAACGACTTATCTGGTCCTTCTGTTTGTCTCGCAGTAGTGTCAGTAGCGTGGGCAGGACTTCAGCATTGCCTTGATCCAATTGTCTGAGCGCCCGCACGGCCCCCTGACGGACCATCCAGTCCTCTTCCTTGTCCTGCGTCAGCGTCACTAACGTGGGCAGGACTTCAGCATTGCCTTGACCCAATTTTCTGAGCGCCTGCGCTGCCCACCAACGCACCTCTTGGTTCTCCTGCTTGTCTCGCAGTAGTGTTAGTAGCGTGGTCAGGACTTCGGCATTACCTTGGCCCAATTGTCTGAGCGCCTGCACGGCTCCCCCACGCACCCACTCGTTCTCCTGCTTGTCTCGCAGTAGTGTCAGTAGCGTGGTCAAGACTTCGGCATTGCCTTGATCCAATTGTCCGAGCGCCTCCGCTGCTTTCCGACGTCCGTCCGTCTTCTCTTTCCGATCCTGTAGGAGGGTCAGCAGAAAATTGCGGATGTCACCGTCAATCTGGCTATGCTTCAGATATGCAAACGTTTTGACAATCTCCTCTTGCAGACGAGGAAACGGTGGGTCTTTCCACAGCGCAAACAGTTGGTCGCGGATGCGCTGTCGTAGTTGGAGGGGAACAGCAATCTCGTCCCCAATACAGTGCGCTGCCAGCAACAGGTCGCGATGCAGCAGGTCGTCATAGTCACTGTACGCATTGAGGATGTTCTCAACAAATTGGCTCGCGTAGTCACCGCGCAGGCAGCCTGCCGTGAGCAACACCACTTCGCGCCAGCGTGGTTGGTGCAAGTGAGGCTTGAGGCGGGCAAAGGTATCGATGCGTTCGCTCAGGAAACGTGCGGCCAGATACTCCTGAAAGCTCAGATGCAAGAAGCCGAACAGGTCGGGTGCTCGTTCAACTAGCAATCCCATTTGCTCGCGGGCCAGAGTGACAAAATCGTGTGCCGATGTGCGCGCTTCAGCGGCTGGAGCGCCTTTCTTTTCCACGAAGTGCTCGGCAATGCGAGCTTCGAGCTCAGTCCGTTCGATCAAGCCAGTCGGTTTGTATTCGTGCATCCAATAGGCAACCGGGCCAAGAATGCTGACGACAAACTCTTCATCAAGTCGCTGGTTGCCGAGATACAAGTCAATCGCTTTACCGCTCAAGCTGCGCGCCAGGTTCCAGGTTTCCGCCAGCGCTTCTACACACAGACGGTACAAATCCGCCCGGCGATTGGGCAAGCGGGTTCCTTGATAATGAATCAACGCCAGCAACGTCAACAGCAACGGATTGGTCGCCAGGCGTTTCACTCCAGGATGGCTGGTAGCCGCGGTCGTTAATTGTGTTGCGCGCCGTTCGGCTCGCTGGCGAGCATCGGCGGGCAACTCAGATAGCGGTAGACCACTCGCTTCAAATGCCAGCGACCATTGCCGCGCGAAATGCGCGATCTCAGCATCGTCAAAAGGAGCAATGGTCACCGTGGCGAAATGCCCTGGGAGCAAGCCTGATGTATAGCCAGCAATGCGACTGGTGACCGCGATCCGGACGGCGGGATAGTCGCGAGAGAAGGCGCTGATCGCTTGGGCAACCGCCGCGCGGTTCTGAGTCGTCAGCATCTCGTCCAGCCCGTCGAGCAATACAACCGCACGTTCCCGTGTTAGCGCTTCAGTCAGGATCGGGGAAAAGTCCGGCAACCCTTGCTTCAGGAAGTATTGCGGCAGGAACGCTGCCAGGGTCATATCTGGTTGGGTGCTTTGCGCTTCACTGAAGGCGGCAAGTGGGACCAATACCGGCAGGCGTTGTTCCGCCACGCCAAACCGCTGCCGCACCAGTTCAGGGCCTTGAGCGTAGGTCAACGCCAAGAATCGCAGCAGGGTCGATTTCCCTGCTCCGGGGTCTCCCAAAATCACGAGATGCTGATGTTGCCGCACGGCATCCGCCAGCGCGATCCGCCGTTCGATACGCATGCGTTCAAGTCGCCCACTGCCGACATCGGTAGTGAGGTCCTCGGTTTCCGTCGGTATTTCAATTGGCGAGAAGGTCTCCGTCGCGATCGTCGCTTGCAGTGGCACGAACACCTCGGCCAACGGCAAGCGGACGATATTGCGCATTTGCAGCACGCCTCGCAGGTCCACCCATTGGCAGGTGCGGATCACATACTCGTTGTAGCGTTGCCGCAGCTCATCCAGTGAGGCCGGAGCGAACAGCCGCAGGCGCGCGAGCATCTGTTGTCGGTCGCCGATTTCTGTCGGCACATCGAACTCGAACACGTTACCGCGCCAGGAGAAGAAATCCGGCGCGCGATTGCCGAGGTCGCCTGGGGTTCCTGGCCGTACCCACAACACCACCGAGTACCCACTCTGGCGCACTCGTTCACGCCCCCAATTCATGGCGTTGATAGCGGTCGTGCGCGCCTCCGCGGGTAAATCATCAAGCCCAAACACCAATACCGCCGCCTTTCCTTGCCGTGGCGGAAGCGTACTGAGGTGATGGGAGAGGCTGAGACTTGCAACTGGTTCAGCAACAAAAGACACGGTTTCGAGGTGAACATCGTCTTGCACGCGGAGCCGGAGTTCCGCGACAAGCGCGCGTTCCGCTTCCACGTCAGGCGATACAACGATCAGCAATCCACCGCGTTCGGAATCGAGATACCGAGCTAATAATTTGAGTTGCTCTTCCGGTGGGTCCGCCGAGGTCGGGGTCATAATCCTGACTCTTTCCATGGATGCTCAGTCAGTGCGGTGTGGCCGTCGTACCAGATGTCGTCGTTCAGGTCGTTGATATAGCTCAGGACAACCCCATTACGCAGGAGTTGGTCGCAACGCTCTCCTGCTTGTTCGCCGCCAACACGGTCATGAGTCTCTCGCACTGTTCGCAGCACGGCGTGGTAGTCGGGGTCCATCTGTGCCAGGAGTTGTCGCCGTAATTCATTGAGCGCTTTGTAGGCGGCACGTGGAGTAATGTGATGTTCACCGGCTACATCAGCGTGCAAGGTCGCGGATTGCACGAGGCGGATCAAGTCGCGTACAACACCACCACTACCAGTGATGAGGGTATCAAGGACGTTCTCCGTGATTACGGTGTCCGGTGTGAATCCCAACGATTTCAGCCTTTCGACCACGACCGCACGCATGAAATCGTATCCGCCCTTCTCCATTTTCTGCGCGTTATCACGGTCGTGGAGTTTAATGTGGGAGAAGGGCAGCACTTGAAAACTATTCCGTACTGCCCCAAGTTTCGGCGAATAATAGAGGTCGAGCGGACCCGCATATAACACGCGGCAGCGCGGGCCGTTGAGGAATTTCTTCTCCAAGAAATTGAGACTGATGACATCGGCATCGCGTAGCTTGTCGAGCCCATCCACCAGTAAGATGAGAGGGCGGTCGGTTCGACTCTCCACGTCTCCAATGATCTCGTTCAAGACATCGACAAGCTGCTCTACTTGAGGCTCAACCTCTAACCGCCGCACCACTTGGATGTCCGTCCCGGAAGTGAAACGGAATGGGATAAACTTCTCCGCTATCGTCCCCATTATAGTACTGGCGGTAGCAGCCGCCGCGGCCCCGACTGGTCCTCCCAGCGCGGTACCAGTAATCACGGCAAGCCCACCAAGGAGCTTGGCAAGATCGATTCCATATTCCTTGTTCTCCGTGCGTTCATGGACAAGGGTTTCCAAGCCGACTTTCAGCTTCTGTAAAAGTGCAGGGGCCGGCTGCGCATTGGGCGGCAGCTCCTGCGCAGCCGCCTTGAAAATCGCGGCTCCCATGAGGAACAGCACTTCAACTGGGTTCGCTCGTTCCACATCGATATGGTCGGTCATGTCGAATAAGACCACCAGTGCGTTGTGTTGTGTCCTCAGTTCAGCGGCAAGTTTGATGAGTTCAGAGCTTTTTCCGCTCGCGGGTTGTCCGACCAAGATATACCGCTGAGGGGATCTGTCAGGAGAAAGTCGTCGAGCAAGAGACTTAAACGCTCCCCCAGGGCGCTCAACAAACCATTGATCCAGCTTATTTGGCGGAACAGGATCAAAAGGAAGAAACGCATTGCTAATGGCAGCCCATTGTTGTGGGGTCATAACCTTCTCCTGAAACTTGAGGCTTGAGACTTGAGACTTGGGACTTGAGGTTTGGGGGGAGGGGACCAGTCTCCAGTCTCTAGTCTCTAGTCTCATTCTGAAAGCGTAATTACCAAATTCTGCTCCCTATCAATACTCGCTGTCGCGCTAGACCCGATCACCACCGTGCACTCACGCTCCTCGACCACCGCTGGACCAGGAAAGGTCTCGCCCACCGGCAGGAGATACCGATCATACACACCGCATGGCACGTAGCCATTCTGCTCCGGCAGATACACTGGTCGTTCACCTTTGCGGGCGAGGGCGAGGCTTCTGCCCATAGCCGGTGGAGTCGGAAGCGCGATATGTGGTCGCGGTCCCGATGCCACTACTCGCCAGTTGACGATTTCAATCTCCACACCGGGATTCAAGCGTTTGTACAGCCGCTCATATTCCTCCGTGAACGCCTGACGGAGCGCGGGCAAGTCATTCGTTGTGAGTTGTCCAGCAGGTAATGGCACGCGAATCTCGAATCCCTGATGGAGATACCGCATGTCAGCCGAGCGCGTCAGCGTCATCTCGCCTTCCATTCCCGCCGCGGTCAGTAAGGCCCGCCCGCGTGCTTCCATGTCCACATACAAACGGTCGAGCACCGTGAAGTCGATATCTGAGAGTGACGTGACATAACTCTGCACAAAGTCGAACGCCAACGGCGCGGTTAGCATCCCGAACGCCGAAGTCACCCCGGCGGCCAGCGGACAGACCAGCGTCTTGAGTTTGAGCCGCTCGGCCACACGATAGGCATGCACCGGTCCCGCGCCGCCGAACGCAATCAGATTGTAGTCACGCGGATCGCGCCCTTTCTCGACCAGATGAATGCGCGCGGCGTTGGCCATGTTTTCATTTACTACCTGATGAATGCCCCATGCCGCCCGGAGTAGATCAACCTTGAGCGGGGTCGCGATCTTTTCGGCGATGGCTTGCTTTGCTTTCTCCACATTGAGGCGCATTTTGCCACCCAGGAAATAATCGGGACTCAGATAGCCAAGGACGAGGTCCGCATCCGTCACTGTCGGTTCCGTTCCGCCTTGGTCGTAACACACCGGGCCTGGCTCGGCTCCGGCACTATCCGGGCCAACTTTGAGTAGGCCGAGCTTGTCCACCCGCGCGATACTCCCACCACCCGCGCCAATCTCGATCATCTCGATCACCGGCACCTTGAGTGGCAAGCCGCTGCCTTTCTTGAAACGATAGACGCGCGCCGCCTCGAAGTCCGTGGTCAACAGCGGCTTGCCATAATCAATCAGGCAGATTTTCGCCGTCGTCCCTCCCATGTCAAAGGAGATCACCCGGTCCATTTGACGGCGCGTGCCATAGAACACCGCCGCCAGCGCGCCCGCCGCGGGACCGGACTCGATCAAGCGAATGGGATACTCTCCGGCCACCCCACAACTGGTGATGCCGCCATTAGAGAGCATAATGAAAATATCACGCGGCAAGCCCAGCGTGCGGAGATCGGCATTCAGCTTGTTCAGGTATTGTTGCGCCAGCGGTTTGACATAGACATTCGCCACGGTCGTCGAGGTCCGTTCGTACTCGCGAATCTCCGGCATGACCTCACAGGACACCGAACACGCGAGCCGCGGAAAATGCTGGGCGACCAATTGTTTAATGAGCAGTTCATGGGCCGGGTTGCGAAATGAGTGCAAGAGGCAAACAGCGAGCGCTTCAATGCCATCCGCGACGAGTTGGCGAATGACCTCCAGCGCTTCGGCGGGATCAAGCGGAATCCTGACCTGTCCGGTGTTATCGAGCCGTTCGGTAACCTCGCGCCGGAGAAAACGAGGGACGAGCGGTTCGGGGTTTTCGAGGGAGATGTCGTAGATGTCGTAACGACGTTCGCGACCAATCTCCAACGCGTCGCGAAAGCCCTTGGTGGTGATGAGTCCGGTCTTGGCCCCTTTACGCTCGATAATGGCATTGGTAATGAGCGTGGTACCGTGCACGAGATGCGTGACCGCGGTCGGCGATATGTCGTGGGTGGCGAGGAGGTCGCGCAGTCCGTGAACAACAGCGTGTGACGGATCACGCGGTGTGGTCAAGACTTTGCCGATGACGACGCCGTCGTTCCCTTCGAGCGAGAGCAAGAAGATGTCAGTGAACGTTCCGCCAATATCCACGCCAACACGGTAGGTTTTCTGCGTCATGGCGAGCACTATATAAAGGAAGCGAGAAACTGTCAGCAATCCGTCGGAGCGAGAAAAAATTCGCTAAAGAGAGCCTGAAGGAGTAGGATAGCGCTACTTCCATTGAAAGTTTCCTCTCCCGGCTGGGAGAGGGCGAGGGTGAGGGGGATAAAATAAAAGTTCCTTGGCTCCCCATTTTCCCCAGAGACCGTATTACGCACAGTCATGATTTCCATGCGAGAGAGAGGACCTAGTGAGCAGAGGACACAGACAGCAGCAACCTAGTGGTGGTGGTGGTGGTAGACGATGGCAACAGCGCGATCGCGGCGCTCAACCTTCACGAGGAAAAGCGGCCGGCCCTTCACACATCCTGCAAGAATTCCAATCGCGCGTGGCGCTCGCGCCGACTCGAAGGATTCATCTCGCGGGTCCTGGTGCACCGCTGACGTTGCGCGTACTTGATCTGCTCTGTCCCATTGGCTTCGGCCAACGGGCGCTGATTCTCGCGCCACCCAAGACGGGGAAAACCACATTCCTGAAAGATATATGTAACGGAGTCACTGCTGGTGCACCGGAAGCGAAGCTCTATTGCTTGCTCGTTGATGAACGACCGGAAGAAGTGACCGACTTTCGGCGTTCGGTGAAAGCGGAGGTGTTCGCTTCGTCGAATGATCGGGCGCTGGAAGAACATCTGGCCGCCGCCGCCGCGTGTCTAGAGCAGGTCGTTACCGATGCCGTGGCGGGGCATGATGTGGTCGTGGTGGTTGATTCGCTGACGCGCCTCTCACGAGCGCACAATCTCAATACCCGCAGCGGACGCACGATGAGTGGCGGACTCGATGCCAGTGCGATGGAAATGCCCAAACGGTTCTTTGGCGCGGCGCGACAGTTGGAAGGTGGCGGCTCACTCACGATTATCGCCACGGCACTCGTTGACACTGGCAGTGTAATGGACGACGTGATCGCGCAGGAGTTCAAGGGCACGGGCAACATGGAACTGATGCTAGATCGTCGGCTCGCGGACCGGCGCATGTTTCCCGCCATCGACATCGCTAAATCCGGGACGCGGAAAGAAGAACAGTTACTCAGCCCGGCGGAACTGACAGTCTCGCATTTGCTGCGGCGCCGGATCGCCGACCTCACCGCGGTCGAAGGGACGAAGTTGGTGCTGTCACTTTTCGAGAGGACCCAGTCGAATGAGGAACTAGTGGCTGAGGTGGGGAAGGGGTGAGGAATGGAGAAAAGGCAAAAGGCAAAAGGCAAAAATGGGGAAAAGGCCAGGTAGGCTGGGATTACCAACGGGAATCCCAGCACGGCGCGCAGGTTTCAAATCTTCTTTGACGGACTCCCAGCTTTTTACGCGAACACATCCGCCACAGCCATCGTCCACCCCGGCAGCGCAGGCTCCGCTTCGGCGATGTCGCCGCGACAATAGACCAACGGGCTGTCAGGAGCGGATGCGCGATAGACGCGAACAACCTCTTCTTTCAGGACATCGACATCCCACTATGCCAGAATGCGGCGTCACCTCTCGGAAAGCAGAAGGAAAATCGTATGCTGACCCGCTTAAAAGTCTCCGGCTTTAAGAACCTGGTTGACGTTGATGTACGGTTCGGCCCTTTCACGTGTATCGCGGGACCAAACGGAGTAGGAAAGTCCAATTTATTTGACGCGATTCGCTTCTTGAGCGCGCTCGCTGACCGCCCGCTCTTGGACGCGGCCTTATCCGTCCGGGATGAAGGCGGGAAGGCCGCCGATATACGAAACTTGTTCCACAGAGTGGGAGAAACCTACGCTGACACGATGTCTTTTGAAGCGGAGATGCTCATTCCCCGAAATGCGATCGACGATTTGGGGCAGAAAGCGGAAGCCAGTATCACCTTCCTTCGCTACTCGCTCACCCTCGCCTACAGGCAAGGAGAATCCCCCCTCGCTCTTGGCTCCCTCGAATTGCGGAAGGAAGAGCTGGTGCATATCAACCGCAGCGATGCCCGCAAACATCTCCCTTTCGAGCATCACCGACAATGGCGCGAATCCGTGGTACGGGGCAGACGAGCGGGAGGGGCGTTTATTTCGACTGAAGGAGAGGCGGAGCGCAGAGTCAAGCTTCACCAGGATGGCAAGGGTGGGCAGACTGTGAGGCGACAGGCAGCCAGCCTGCCACGGACAGTGTTGTCCGCCGCGAATGCCGCCGAGAATCCCACTGTTCTCGTGGCACGCAAAGAGATGCAATCATGGCAGTTGCTCCAGTTAGAACCTTCTGCCCTGCGGCAACCCGATGAGTTTACGACCATTGCGCACCTCGCCATGAACGGTGCCCACCTGCCTTCAACCCTCTATCGGGTGGCTCGATCCGACAATAACGCGGCGACCAATGGCAACGCTCACAATGAAACCGGCGCGCACATCTATGGTCAGGTTGCCAATCGCCTGGCGGAACTCATTGATGACGTCCACACGCTGTGGATTGAACGAGATGAGAAACGAGAACTGCTGACCCTCTATGTCCAAAGTCGGGAGGGCACTCCGTATCCGGCGCGGGCACTCTCGGATGGCACGCTACGGTTCCTTGCCTTGGCGGTTCTTGAGCTTGATCCACAGACCCAAGGGCTTTTGTGCCTCGAAGAGCCCGAAAACGGTGTGCATCCAGAGCGGATTCCGGCCATGCTCAAACTCCTCCAGGATATCGCCACGGACCCGGGTGAACCTGTGGGGCCGGACAACCCTCTTCGCCAAGTCATCATCAATACGCATTCTGCGGCGGTGGTCTGTCAAGTTCCTGATGACTGTTTGTTAGTTGCTGAATCCCAAGAATACGTCGCTGATGACCGTCGCTTCAAACGCGTCTGTTTCAATCCCTTGCCGGAGACCTGGCGCGCCGAGAGTCACGAGCAGGGGCATCCGGTCGCAAAAGGAAAACTCCTCGCGTATCTCAACCCGGTCTCCTCTGACCCCCCCGCCGCTGAGGATAGCAAGATAATCAAACCTGGAAGTCCGAGGCATCATTCCTCACCCGCGCGTCGGGTGATTGACCGGCCAGATGTGCAAAGATTACTGCCCGGATTTTCCGAATGAGAGAACTGCGCTACACGCTCGTCACCGACGGCAGCTCTGACAAAGCACTCATTCCCCTTCTCACTTGGCTCCTGCGAGAACATCACGTCACATGTCCCATCCAAGCAGCGTGGGCCGATCTTGGGCGGCTCCGAAAACGGCCCAAGGACTTGGCTGATAAAGTGAAGTGGAGTCTCGATTTGTATCCGTGCGATCTGTTGTTTATCCACCGCGACGCCGAGAAAGCATCGCTGCAAGCACGTAGTGAAGAAATCCACGCCGCGCTGGATAAAATCAAGAACGAACCGGCATGGAGCCGTGACCTCACTATCTGCGTTATTCCTATCCGTATGCGTGAAGCGTGGTTTTTATTTAATGAGGCGGCCTTGCGGATGGCCGCGGGGAATCCACAGGGCCAGCAGCCTCTTGAGCTACCGCGGGTAAAGGGGCTGGAACAGTTATCTAACCCGAAAGAGCTTCTCCACGGCCTTTTGCGCGACGCGAGTGGTCTTCGTGGCCGCCGGCTGAAACACTTTGCCGTTGACGTGAGAGTGCTCCGTATCACGGACTTTATTAACGATTTTTCTCCCCTCCAGGGGCTTCCTGCATTTCATGCGCTCGAACATGAAATCCAACGTGTCGTGACTGAGCAAAGCTGGGCAAGATAGGACGATTGTCGTGGCCTCCATCCTTTCCCATCCCGCCGTCGCCTTGGGCTTGAAGCCGTGGTTTCGGCGCAGCGCGTTTCCTCCGCGCATCTGGTGGATAGGAGCCGTGTGCACCATTCTTCCTGATGTCGATGTCATCGCGTTTCGCTTTGGCCTTCCTTACGGCGCGATGTTTGGCCATCTCCTTCTGTGCACCGCCTCTCACGGCGTGTTTGATGCGATGACCAGCGGTGGTCTGGGCGTGGCCTTCTTCGCGCCGTTCTCGGCTGAACGGTACTTTCTTCCGTGGCGATCAATCCGAGTGTCTCCTCTTTCCGTCAGTGGTTTTTTCTCCGCGCGCGGTCTGGCCATCCTTCAGTCGGAACTGTTATGGGTGTGGCTGCCGGTCCTCGTAGGGGGACTGCTCGGCGCTCGTCCCTGGGCTCGAAGAACGAAACGCTGATAACGACCACACAAAGGAACAACAATGGACAAAACGGAATTTTTTCGTGACGCACGACATGATCTCTCTGGTCCGTTAGCGGGTATGCGAGTGCTGGAAGCCACGACCACGTGGGCGGGACCGATGTGCGGCTGTCTGCTGGCCGACTTTGGCGCTGATGTCATCAAAGTCGAACTGCCAGATGGCGAAATCAGTCGCACCATTCCCCCGTTTCTGCCGGACACCAATCCTCCCATCTCCAACATGCACGCCACCGTCAATCGCAATAAACGCAGCCTCAGTCTCGACCTGCGCAAACCAGAAGGGCGCGATATTTTTCTCAAGATCGCCGCGCTCTCCGATGTCGTGCTGGAGAATTTTCGTCCGGGCACGATGGAGAAATGGGGCGTTGGTTATGACGCCGTGCGCACAGTGAAACCGGACGTCATCTACACGTCGATCTCCGGCTTCGGGCAGTTCGGCCCGGACCACGACCGCGCGGGTTACGACACTTTGGCTCAAGCCGCGAGTGGCTTCATGTCACTCAATGGCAATCGCGAAGGAGCCCCAGTCCGCGCGGCCACGGCGTTATGTGATGACCTCGCCGGAATGCACGGCGCGCTCGCGACCCTGGCCGCGCTGTCGCATCGTCAGCGTACCGGCGAAGGCCAACATATTGATGTCGCGCTGCTGGATTCGATCCTCTTTCAGTCCAATGGCATGCTGACCCTCGCCGCGCTGGGCGTGCCGTTGCAACGCTGGGGCAATGAATCGCCATACGCGATGCCGGCGAATGTCTATGCCTGTCGTGACGGCCATTTTCGGTTGGCGGTGGTGTTGGATTCTCATTGGAAAGTGCTCGCGCGCTTGATTGGCCGACCAGACCTGGCGGAAAACTCGGAATTCGCCCTGCAAGCCAATCGCTTCACCCATCGTGAGGAGGTGAATGCCATTATCGCCGACTGGTGTCGTTCTCGTTCGGTCGATGAGGTCTTGCCGCTCTTCATTAAAGAAGGAGTGGCTGCCGCACCGGTCCGCACCTACGACCAAGCGGCTCAGGACCCGCATGTTCGTGAACGGGACATGTTGCAGGAGACACGGCAAGCGGATGGATCGGCGGTTCCCATTACCGGACCAGCAGCCAAATTCTCGCGCACGCCAACGCGCGTGCGCACGGCGGCGTCAGCCCTTGGGGCCCATGATGCGGAGATTCTGCATGAGGTGGGACTCTCACCCGCGGACTTGGACCAGTTGCGCGCGCGTGGGGTGATTCGGAAGGAATAAAGGAAAATATCCCTCAATCCCCCTCACCCTAGTCCTCTCCCAGCCAGGAGAGGGCATTTCAGAACCCACCGCTATGAGTTAGCTCGCCTTCCTCGGTAACGGCAGCACAAATTCGTTCCCCTCCTGGCGGATGGTTGGTTCGCGGCCTGTTGCCTACCGCACGTTTTATTTCCAGAAATCATCGCCGGGCATTCTCATTTTCCATGCGTTCGTGAAAAAGACCCCAAACACCCCGCCGCAAGAGATTATCCCGGGAAAGAAACGGTTAAAGGAGATGCTTGATGAAAAAGTCTAAATCGCTGGTCGCCACCAATGTGAAAGAACTTGCCCAGATTCTCGATCTCCCCCCCGCGGCTGCGGCTGAAATCGAACTGAGAAGCGCGTTGAATGATAAAGTCATTGCGATTGTGCGCGAGACGGGGCTTACCCATGAGCAGGTCGCCAAACTGGCACGGACGTCACGGTCGCGAGTCACTGCGATTCTGAATCGGAATACGCAAGAGGTGTCCACCGATTTGCTGCTGCGGCTCATCACCAGTTTGGGCTACCGCGCGAAAATCACCTTTTCGCGCGCCGCGTAGTCATAGGCAAGGGCCTAACCTCAATCGGTCTACCTGACTTGGCACCTTTCATAACCACGAGTGATAACCCTCTCGCGCTCCCCTTTGACCAAGGAGGGCGCGCGGAGCGCGGGGGGATTTTGCTCGGTACCGTGCCAATGTCGATGCCCGCTCCTTCTCTTGACCGCGACCGCGCGAGAATGGTAGCGGAGGGCAACAGTTGAAAGGAGAATCTATGGAATATGGTGTTGTGCTCCCGCATGTTGGCCCGCAGGCGCGAACCAACGTGGTTGAACGCATCCAGATCGTGGCGCGGCATGCCGAGGCGTTAGGTTATCACTCGGTGTGGGCGGCGGATCATATCGCGATGCCGGTGAATATCACCTCAAAGTATCCCTATCACCCGGAAGGAAAATTTCCGATTGATCCGACGGACAATTTCCTTGATCCGCTGATGGTGCTGCCGTATGTGGCCGCCTGCACCACGACGGTGCGTCTGGGCACGGGCGTGTTGATTATTCCGTATCGCAACCCGATCGTGACGGCCAAGATGTTGGCCACACTCGATGTGCTGTCCAACGGGCGGGTGATTCTTGGGGCCGGAGTCGGCTGGATGCAAGAGGAGTTCGCCTATCTGAATGCGCCGTATCATCAGCGTGGCGCGCAGACCGATGAGTACCTGAAGATTATGAAGGAGTTGTGGACCCAGGAAGACCCGAAGTTTCAGGGGCGCTATTTCCAGTTCGCGGATCTGCGTTGCGAACCGCGCCCGGTGCAAAAGCCGCATATTCCAATTTGGATTGGCGGGCATAGTCCGGCGGCGTTGCGGCGGACCGCGACGTTGGGCGATGGGTGGTATGGGCATGTGTTTTGGCGCGACCCGGATGCGCTGCCACGCGAAATCCAGACCATCAAGGACCTCGCGGCCCAAGCGGGGCGCGACCCGCGTTCACTCACCTATGCCGCGCCCACGTATGAACGCACGTTCGAGGACGCCCTGCGCGCGTTGCCGCACTATGAAAAGGTGGGACTCAACCATGTCGTGCTGGCCTTTTTTATGTGGACCGAGGGGTTTGAGGAGATGCTCACGCTGATGGAGCGGTTCGCGCGTGAGGCGGGGTTGAAGAAGCGATAGCGGCGGCAGTGTCCAGTAATGCAGCCTGGACGGAACGGAGTAGCATCTGGGGTTTCTGTCGCATATTGCGCTTGACGCTGAGAGGGGCGGAGGACTAGAGTCCTCCGCAGTTACGGTAATAAGGGGGAACTCCCGATGTTACGAACCACCTCTGTTGTTATGCCACTGTTCTTCGTATTGACCGCCTGCGGCCCCACGGTGTACCGACCCTCGCCTGAAGAGGTCAAGAAGGAAGAGGAGCGGCTCACCGCGCGCTCGAAGGAATACTACCGCCAACAGAAAGAGCGCGTGGAGCGCATCGGCAAGAGTCTGCTAGCCCAGATACCTAATCCGCCCGAGGTGGACTTCGAGGTTGTGCCAGACCAGAGCGTGAATGCCGGTGCGACCTTCGGGCGGATCATGGTCACAGCGGGCATGCTCCATTTCGCGCGCACGGATGATGAACTGGCGGCTGTGCTCGGCCACGAGCTGGGCCATCATACGCAGTCCCATATTTCGGAAGGGCTGGCGACTGGGATCATTACCGTGGTGGCGGCCACGGCGGCGGCCATGGCCCTGGATTCCGTCGCTCCTGGGATGGGACGGATCGCTGGCGGGCTGATCCAAGGGACGGCGCAGCATGCCAATCAAAATAAGGAATTCGAGGCCGATGAAGTCGGATTGCGCTATGCCGCCGCCGCGGGGTATGACCCACAAGCCGCGGTCGATGTGTTTGAGCGTATGGCGATCGAGGTGCCACAAACCTTGACGGCGGAATTTTTCACGTCCCATCCCTCAAGCCCCGAACGCCTCTTAGCCGCGCGGAAAATCGCTGATTCGTTGATAGCGAGTGGGGTGTATGTGGCGAAAGCGGAGACAACTACATCGGTCGCGGTACCGGCTGCCCCGCCCGCTCCTGTACCGGCTGTCAAGCCAGACCGAGCGGGTGACGAACCCGATGATCCTGGCCCAGCTTCACTGCCGACCACGCCTCGCCCGGAAGTGCAGGCGAAGCCGACACCTGAGACGTATGTCTCCCTGCGCAAGCTTCATCACGACCGGCGCGCTGGTCGTATCTCTCGCGAAGATTATGAAGCGAAGAAACGGGAGTTGTTGGATGGCGGGGAATAAGCGAGTTTCGACACCACTTGTGAGGTACGCGAGAGTAAGGTGTTGTCACCGCAGCTTACCGTGGCAACGATCTCATTTGTCGATTGAGAAAGACTGAGAAGAGAACACGTGAAACGTAAAGCAGAAAAGAGGCTGATATGAGTGAGCGAAAACCTCAACGCCGTGTCTACGGTGGCTATCAAGGCAAAGAGCATCCCAGCGAGCGTGAACGGATTATGCACCTATTGGACGTGTACCGTTCGACCGAAGGGTTTGTCGCAAGCTACCTTCCGCGGTGGATGGCGGTGAGTACGAACGAAGGATTGAAAGGCGGACTCCTGACTATTCAACAACGTGAAGAATCTCACGCGCGGGTATTGGAGACGCGGTTGCAGGCCTTGGGTGGGGTGCCCCAGGCCGTGGTGCCGGTAGAGCGGCAAGAAAAAGAATTGGCCTTTTTCAGGTCGCCGGAAACAAGTGACGTGGAAAAGCTACGCGTGCTCGACGAACTGTTTGGCGATGCCGACGCCTTTCTCCAACCTATTACGGACCTGATTGGCCAGATTCACGAAGACCAACAAACGCAGGAACTGTTACGGACAATTCTTGATGACGAGCGAGCGACGATTCAATGGCTCAAAGATATGTACCATCGCCTCAGCGGTTCTGTGTAGTCATGCCGTGGAGTCTGCCAACAATCACTGGTGCCGAGGAGTTTCCCACGTTGCGACCGGGACTCTGGGAATATCAGCGAACGACTCAGCGATCGGATCACGCCTGGGAGCCGAAAGACCTCTCGCGGCGTGTGAGCCGTGCAAAGGGCGCATTTGATATTGTGGCAAGTGGCGTAAGGGCGAGCCTACATCAAAAATACTGCACGCGACTCTTTGCCGCTGACGGGTATGCGTATGCGTAAGAACGAAGACAACCCCGCCCCAAGAGCGCAGACTCGTAAGCAGGTCCGTCCATGCCTTCAGCACAGCCCCTCAGACTGGCGCTTCTCGGCGCCTATGCTCAGCCGTGCGCCCCTCGGCGCGATACGGCTGAGCAGGTGCCACCTAACCGCGTCGTGTCAAGCATATTAGGTCTCCGTTATGGTGCCTTGATATTGCTGATGATAAGCATAGAACAAAACTGCCTGAAAATTCGGCCAATATCATATTATCAAGGCAAAATGGCACGTTAATCAATGGTTGGACGAAATCGCCTCGGAGGCGATGGACCTTGAAGTGAGAGCAGGGAAGGAAGCCCAGGGGAGCTGGGAGGGAGAGGTTCGTGGTGGTAGCGCCGGGTCCCATCCCCCAGAGTGAGAGAGGCACGAGACACGCATGGCCAATCGCACACTCCAACAACTCCTGGACGCCCAGTATCCGACGTTTGCCGAGACGCACCCGTTACCGGAGTATGTGCGGGACGCGGTGCACGCGCTGCGCAGTTGCCGCACGGCGGCGTTAGGGGGCCATGTGCAGGCGTGCCCAGAGGGGCACGTGGAGCGGGTCTGGTACAACTCGTGTCGGCACCGGTTTTGCCCCCAGTGCACGCAGTTACAGACGGCGCAGTGGCTGGAGAAACAACAGGCGCGGTTACTGAGCGGGGACCACTACCACGTCATCTTCACGATGCCGCGCGAGCTCAACGCGCTGTGGCTGGCCAACGGGCGGGAGCTGGCCAACGCGCTGTTCCACGCGGCGTGGGGCACGCTGAGCGAGTTGCTGGGAGACCCGAAGTATCTGGGGGCGACGCCGGGGATGGTGGCGGCGTTACACACATGGGGGCAGACGCTGGTGTTGCATCCGCATCTGCACTGCTTGGTGACGGGCGGGGGCTGGGACGGCGAGCAATGGCACGCGGTGCGCAACGGCTATCTCTTACCGGCGCGGGTGGTCATGCCGGTGTATCGGGGCAAACTGTTGGCGGCGCTGCACGGCGCGCTGGACGCGGGACACCTGACGCTGCCCGCAGGCGTGAGCTCGGCGCAACTGCGGATGTTGTTGAATCGCCTGGGGCGCACGAAGTGGCACGTGCAGATTATGACGCGGTATGCGCATGGGCAGGGCGTGGCGACGTACTTGGCGCGCTATCTGCGGGGCGGGCCGCTCAAGCCGGGGCGGATCGTGAGCTGGGATGAGCAGACGGTGACGTTTCGCTACGCGGACAATCACGACCTAGATGCGCAGGGGCGCGGCACGCGCAAACTGCTGACGTTGTCGGTCGAGGACTTTCTGCAGCGCTGGCTCCTCCATGTGCCGCCGCCGGGATTCGCGATGGTACGCAGTTATGGGCTGTATGCCTCAGGCAAGCGGGCGGTGTTGACGCAGTGTCGCGCGGTGCTGGGGCAAGCGCCGATTCCGGTCCCCGCGCCGCTGGATTGGCAGACGTATTGTGCGCGGCAGGGGCCGCAGCATCCCGAATGCTGCCCGGTGTGTGGGCAGCGGTTGATCCGGATGGCGCCGGTGCCCCCGCAACGCACCCACCCTGCGGGCACCCCCTCGCCGCCGGAGACCCTGCCCGGCACGAGGCCGGGGTGGCCGGAGGCGGCATGAGTTGGACCTGCGGGCCGTTGGAGAGACCCGTTTGTCCAGAGCGCGGGCCCGCGGCGTCCATCGCGGGGCCCGGCGGTCTGCTCGCGCTCCGCTCTCCCGCGTGGGGGCCCAGAGCAGCGTTGGAGGGACCGCGGGAACCGCAAGGAGCGGCGTCAAGGCTATTCGCGACGACCGGTCAGCCCTCTTGAATCTCCATAGCCGGGGGGCGGAGCTGGCAGCGTCGTCCAACCAACGGATGCAGCGGACCAACGGCCGCCGCTGCCCGTGCGCTCGCTCCGTGACGTCTTGCGGTTCGGGAAGAGCCGGAGTAGGCTGCCTTCGCTGCCGTTGGCCGCTGATCCTAAGGCGTT
>JANMSE010000553.1:0-1913 GCA_031389045.1 Deltaproteobacteria bacterium
GCCGCGTCGTCGGGTGCCTTGCCTTTTTTAAGGTGTGGAATTTTTCCCCTCGTCCTGTACTGAGGCGTTGCCGTTGCTTCGCCTCTGCCGTGAAGTGTTTCTCAACATCGGGTGCAATGACAGCTTTCTGGCTGCTGGTGAGATGGCGGTGATCCGTGCGTTCCGACGTTGAGAAGTTCCGCAGCTTTGGTCAAAACACTTACGGTGAGAAGAGTGGAAGGCTGTCTCTGCGGTAATAACAATCTAGCTAGTAAGATAGTTGACTATCTAAATCGACTATGATAGATAGACAGCATGCCACGAAAAAGTATCTTCAACCGAAAAGGAGGTGAGCCCACAGTGCGCAAGATGATGATTAGCGTCCCGGAGGAGGTCTACAAAGCGCTCCGGCATCAGTCCGTAGAAACGGAAGCCACCATGTCGGAGATTGTTACACAGGCATTGCGCAAACACCTGGGAATCAAGGAAGGCGGCGACGCGCCCAAGAAATGACCCCGTAGGAAAGAGGCCCGAAGGCGGCCCGCCACGGTGTTAGAGCACCATGACGGACCTAGCGACTCTCAGCACAGCGCGTACTGAAAGACGCTAACGAATTCCTAACGCGCCGGAAGGAAACCGGCAATGACACTCTCATCAATTCACTCACTCGTCCTCACGGCGGTCCAGGATGTGGCCGCTGATCGTCTCCAGAAAGCCGTCTGCGGCCTCGCCGATGGCAGTATGACTGTGACCCTCACGCGGCAATCTGATGAGGAGATTCGCGCCCTGGTGAAGAATGGCGATGGGAAAGAGTACGGCGTCACGCTCACCAAAGCACTGACAACGTGCTCCTGCAAAGACGCGCTCTATCGCGGTGGAATATGCAAACATGCGGTAGGCGTTGCGCTCTATGTCCTCCGCACTCCCCAGCCAAGAAAGGTAACCCCTGCTCCACAGTTCCCGATGTTTCACCTGATGTGGCGCGATGGCATCGTCCTCTGTGGAGAGTCTCACCCCGAACGAGTTCAGGTGTGGCCGTGGACCGAAGGGATGCTGAGCTGGCCGGAAGTCTGCACGGCGTGTCGCGCCACGTACCACCAACCGAAGCGCACGCTAGCAAAGGCGGCGTAGGAAAGAAGGCTTGGGAGAGCAATAAATGGCACGGCCAGCGACTCCCCAGCACGCCGCGCCTTCAGACCGGCAGAGAGGGGGGGCGCGCGTTTGGACCGACGGGAGGGGGGGCGACTCCCACCACGGTCTTGCTGAGTGCCTTGACCGCAACGCTCATCGTGCCGTGGAACAAACAGTGAATAAACAAGGAGGTACAGAAATATGGCCGTCAAGGTCAAACAACATAAGGGAGCCTGGTGGATTTTCATTGACTACAACAACAAGCGGAAAGCAAAGCGGATCGGCAGTAGTAAACGCGCGGCGGAGATCGCGGCGGAGAAGATTCAGGCACGGATCGCCTTGGGTCAATTTGAGGTCAGCGAGAAGAAGGAGCAGCCACTGACGCTGACCGAGTACGCGCAGCGGTGGCTAAAAACGTATGCTGCCGTGCATTGCAAACCCGCCACGCTCCATAACTACACCCGCGATTATCGCATTCATATTGAACCGACGCTTGGCAAAAAGCTGCTGCCTGCAGTGAGTCGCCAAGATGTGAAACAACTGATCGCGGAGAAGCGGCAAACGGGACTCTCGTGGGAAAGTGTCCGCAACATCATTGCCCCCCTCCGGGAGATGTTGAACCACGCCGTTGATGATGGCTTGCTCGCGGCCAATCCCGCCACCCGAGTTGGACGGTTTAACAAGAAGCCCGCGGAACGCCGCGACGATATTCACCCGTTCACCAGAGAGGAACTGAAACTTTTCCTTGACACCGCCCATCAACACTTCCCCCGCTCCGTCCCCTTCTTTCTCACCCTCGCGCG
>JANMSE010000317.1:0-8394 GCA_031389045.1 Deltaproteobacteria bacterium
GAAAGATTGGTCATGTTACGAAGTTGCGCGAGGGTAGCAAGCGAAGGCAACACCGAGGTAAGCGCGGATGTGACAATCTCCGACACATTACGCTGGGCATACGCCGCGAACTGCGTCACGCGTTCATAGGTCTCGTCTGAAAGATTGAGAACGACCTGAGTGCTCATCGCAGCGATCTTTGCTCCTGAACTCGACACTCGAAACTTTGACTACGTGTTAGTAGAGCTATGCCTGCTGCACCGCATGCGCGAGGTTGGACAGTGACGATTTCGCGTCCCCGTATAGCATTCCCGTGTTGGGTTTGAAGAACAGCGGATTTTCCAGGCCCGAAAAGCCCTTGCCCTTGCCCCGTTTGAGCACGATGACGAAACGGGCTTTATCAACTTCAAGAATCGGCATGCCCGCGATCGGACTGTTTGGATTATCGCGCGCATCGGATTCACCACATCGTTCGCGCTAATGACTATCGCCACATCTGGGACTTGGACTCGCGACGGGCGCGGCTCGTCCGCTGTAACGTAGTGTTCAGCATCTTTCTTGCACCAGCCACCTTTCTTTTTGCAATTAATTCTCGGACCGCTGGAACGAGCGCCCGTGGTACTTGCATTGTCGTGCTTTCAAAACCAGCTTCAATCTCGTCGGCGACTTCTTCGTCACCTTGCGATTCGTAATATTCGAGTACCCGACGAACTCGAGCCTCACTCCATCCACGAGGATATTTTTCGGGAGTCATGGTTTTTTCTTCTTTCTACGGCGGATTGCCTGTTTTGCCTTCGGACCCAACTCGTATGCCGTTATAACGAAAACAGAATCAGGAACAGGATCAGGGACATAGATGACTCTGAGATATCGTCCCTCTTCACTCTGGCCGATCGCGATCCGAGAGTCATTACGGCCACGGATATCTTGCAACGGCCGGCAGAGAATATCTTCAACTTCTTGCTCCGAAACGTCGTGCTGGTAGATGTGGGGCAATCCGGTTATCAGATCGATGTGATAGCGGATATGCACGCGGGTATTTTAGCTCCATCTATAGCGCCCACCGAATGACGACAGTGGCGGGATCAAGCCACGGTGCACAGCTTCAGCCAGCGCCTGTGATTGGCGCAACAGCCCTATTTCGTACGTGCGCATCAACGCTGCCAACTCGGCCCCTTCGGGGTCAGTCAACTCTCCCGCCTGTTGATGGTCTAACAACTCGCTCAGTCGCTGGTCGGCCTCTGAGGCCATACGCAGTTCGGTCAATGCGAGCACTGCTCGATCAGAAAGATTGGTCATGTTACGAAGTTGCGCGAGGGTAGCAAGCGAAGGCAACACCGAGGTAAGCGCGGATGTGACAATCTCCGACACATTACGCTGGGCATACGCCGCGAACTGCGTCACACGTTCGTATGTCTCGTCTGAAAGATTGAGAACGACCTGAGTGCTCATCGCAGTGATCTTTGCTCCTGAACTCGACACTCGGAACTTGCTGCTGTGCCGTTACGCCTGCTGCACCGCATGCGTCAGGCTCGACAGTGACGACTTCGCATCTCCGTACAGCATCCCAGTATTAGGCTTGAAAAACAGCGGGTTTTCCAGACCCGAAAAGCCCTTGCCTTTGCCCCGTTTGAGCACGATGACAAACCGGGCTTTATCGACCTCAAGAATGGGCATGCCCGCGATTGGACTGTTGGGGTTATCGCGCGCATCGGGATTCACCACATCGTTCGCGCCAATCACTACCGCCACGTCAGTTGAAGGAAAGTCCGGGTTGATCTGTTCTAATTCGTAAAGAGACGAGTAGGGCACGTCAGCTTCAGCTAACAAGACATTCATGTGTCCCGGCATCCGGCCAGCGACCGGATGAATTGCATACTTCACCGTCACCCCGCGTGATTCGAGTAAATCGCCCAGTTCTCGCACAGCATGCTGTGCCTGCGCCGTGGCTAAGCCGTAACCTGGGACAAAGACGACCTGCCGCGCATAAGCCATTTGTATGGCGACATCCTCTATGTGAACCTCCCGCATCTCCCCTTCGGCTTGCGAGGTGGAAGAAGCGGAGACCGCGCCAAAGGCACCGAACAGGACGTTGGTGATCGAACGGTTCATCGCCTTACACATGAGAACCGAGAGGATAAATCCGGAAAAACCATCAAGTGTCCCAGCAATAATCAAGACGTTATTGGAAATGGCGAATCCGGTCGCGGCGGAGGCGAGCCCGGCATACGAGTTCATCAACGACATCACGACGGGCATGTCCGCCGCGCCAATGGGGAGCACTAACAACACGCCGAACAGAAACGCGAACCCCACCATCAGATAAAATAGCCAGCTCGCTGATGGCACGAAGATCAAATAGATGAAGATCGCCGCGGTGAGGACGAATAACGACATGTTGATGATGTTTTGCCCTTTGTATGTGATGGGGGTCCCGCGTACGAGATCGCCGAGTTTGGCGAACGCCATCAAACTGCCTGTGACGGTAATCCCTCCAAACATCACCTCAAAGCCCAGGGCAGTCATAGTGAAGCCTCCGAGTTCGGCTCCATGTCGATAGTATTCCGAGATACCAACCAACGTCGCGGCCAGCGCGCCAAAGGCGTGGGAGAGCGCGGTTCGTTCGGGCATGGCGGTCATCGGCATCCAGATCGCCATCGCCGCGCCAATCACCGAGCCCAAGACTAAGCCTGCCACGATCCATTCGTAGCGGACGATTTCATGGTGGACGAGCGTGCCAATAATGGCGAGCAACATGCCAAAGGCGGCGAGGTTCATGCCCCGACGCGCGGTGTCCGGGTGGCTCAGGGCTTTGAGGCCAAAAATGAACAAGATCGAGGCGACCAGGTAGGTCAACTCGCTAAAATAACGCATTCCTCATCACTCCTCTTCCAATGCCAAATACAGATTAGCGAGCAATTTTTTCTTTGGTGCGGAACATCTTGAGCATGCGATCGGTAATCATGAACCCACCAACCACGTTAATCGTCGCCGCCGTCACTGCCACGAAGCCAAGAATGGTACTGGTCATATTGTAATCGCCTCCAGCGGTGACGAGCGAACCGACTAGTGAGATCGCCGAGATCGCATTAGTTGCCGACATGAGTGGCGTATGGAGCAGTGGGGGCACGCGAGAGATGACTTGATAGCCGACGAACGCCGCCAAAGAGAAGACGTACAATGCCGAGATCAATGCTTCTGGGTTCACCAGTAATCCCTCCTTATTTTCTTTTTTGTCATTGCCCACGAAGGGCATCGGCAACGCGCGGGTGGAGCACTTTGCCGTCGTGCGCCACACACGTCGGGCCGACCACGTCATCCGCCAGGTTGATCTGCAATTCTCCCGCTTCGGAGATGAGGAGTTGCAAAAAGGCGGTCACATTCCGCGAGTACAATTGACTGGCGTGCGTTGGGATCGTGGCGGCTAAGTTTAACGGGGCGAGGATCGTCACTCCGTTCGTGTGGTGGACTTCTTCATCCGGTTTCGTCAGCGCACAGTTCCCGCCCGATGCACCGGCCAAATCGACAATGACGCTCCCCCGCTTCATGCCTGCCACGGCTTCGGCGGTGACGAGGAGAGGGGCGGCACGGCCAGGCACCTGCGCTGAGGTAATGATGCAGTCGGCGTTCTGGGCTGCCTTGGCGATGAGCGCGCGGCTGCGATTCATGACTTCGTCAGTGACTTCTTTCGCGTAACCACCCGCGTCTTCGGTTTGTAGGCCATCAAGCGCGACTTCCAGAAACGTGGCGCCGAGCGAGCGGACGGCTTCTCCCGCTGCCGCACGAATATCGAATCCTTCGACCACCGCGCCTAAGCGGCGCGCGGTGGCAATGGCTTGGAGGCCCGCGACTCCGGCACCGAGGATCAAGACCCGTGCCGGCGGTATCGTTCCTGCCGCGGTCATCAACATGGGAAACATCCGGGGCAATCGTCCCGCCGCCAAAAGCACGGCTTTATACCCGACAATGGTCGCCATTGACGAGAGACCATCCATCGCTTGCGCGCGAGTGCTACGAGGCACGATCTCCATCGCAAACACCGAGAGCCCGTGTTCAATGGCGGGCTTGAGTGCGACTGCTTCATCAAGTGGACGGAGAAACCCCAAGAGCACTGCTCCCTTGGGCAGAAGATGGAGGTCGGCGTCGGGGGGACGATTCACGCTGACGAGCACTTGGGATTGCTTGATGACCGAGGTGCGATCCGCGGTAACGGTCGCGCCGACCGCGGTATACTCTTCGTCATTAATGCTGGCGTGGAGTCCCGCGCCGCTTTCAATGGTCAGTGTCGCTTTACGAGCGATCAATTTTTTGACTGATTCAGGAACCAACGCCACTCGTGTTTCCTGTGTTGCCGTTTCCTTTAGTACCCCAATCCGAATTTGTTGTGACACCCTTGAACCTCATCCAAAGAGACGACGACGGACATTATCGCCTGGCTGAAAACTGCGGGGAGTCTATACCCTTTGTTCGCGACTCGACAAGAGGAGGGCCACGCGGGAAAGGACGCGAGCGGTGTGGAGACGCATTGCTTCAAGAGCTGCTGTTGAGTACCTTATAGCGGTTTTCGCAACAGAAAGGATGTTGTTTTCCCATGCCACGAATTCTTCGATTTTTTATCTTGAGTCTGTGTCTAGTGGGCCTTGGCTGTCTTCCTCAACAGCCACCACGCAAGCGCACGATCGAGGCCCTCGCCATGTCGTGCGAGGAGGCGAACCGGCTTGCTTACCAGGCGGTTAATGTCCTTGGTTTTGCCGTCACGTCCATGCAGGTCGCCACTCCGGGGCAACCGGGACGTATCTATGCCACCAGGGAAGGCGCGAAGGATGGCCAGGTGACCATTACCTGCACGGGGAGTGGTGCGATCGTCGAACCGGAGAAAACCGGAGTGGAAATTCCCTCGCTCACGGGGGGAGACCGACCACACGAGTTCCCTGGACGGTTCATGCAAACGTTCAATACGCTACGCACCACGCAAGACATTGTCGCAAAACAAGGACCGGAAAAAGGGTTGAAGATGACCATGACTCGCCTCAACAGCTATGAGTCGAAGATCGAGTTAGGGGCGGATTTACCCGCGGGTGGAGTGCTCCCGATCAAAGTGCTCATCAGCAATAACACCTCGCGACCTTACGGCTTCGATGCTGGTCAGGTGGTGTTGCTGGCCACAGGGGGCGGGCGGGTGTCGCCGATGGCTTCTCCTGCTTCGGGGCAGGGAAAAGCCTTGCAGGGCGAAATGACGCTCGCGCCTGGGCAGACGGTGAGCGGATATTTATTTTACCCGGCGGGTTCCTACTCTTCGGCGCGCACCACTTTTGTCGATAAAGAAAATGACGAGGGAGAGAGGGAAGGGGTCGAGGTTCAGTTTTAATGCGGGGAACCATAGATTTCGTGTGTTTCGTGTGTTTCGTGGTTACAGGGAGCCACCTCTGGTCGAATTATCAAAATCAAGCTAGTAAAGATCATCAAGACGGCTGCTGACTAACGGAAAACGTCGAGAGAAAGAAGGAGGGTTTGCGATGGCGCATAAGGGATTTTCACACATTGGCTTGTCAACGTTGGACCTTGATAAGACACGGGACTTTTACGAGAACATTCTTGGCTTTAAGCCCGTGCGTTGTGACATCATTAAAATGAAGGAAGGTGGACACATCCGCCACATCTTCTTCGATACGGGCCGCGACCAACTCATCGCCTTCATGGAAGCGCGCAACATTCCTGGGGTGCCGGTGGAGTATGATGCGGGTATCAACCGTGGCCTCGGGGTGCCCAGCGCGTTCTATCATTTCGCTTTTGAAGCGGGGACTGAGGCTGGGTTGGAGGCGAAGCGTCAGGAGTTGTTGGCCAAGGGCGTGGCGGTGTCTGAAGTGACCGATCACGATTGGGCGAAGTCCATCTATTTCAAGGACCCCAACGGCATGCAGATGGAATTCTGTTGCCTCACGCGTGAGTTTGGGTCGGAAGACGCTGTGATGACGCAACGCTTCGAGGCGTCGATCAAAGCGATGGGGTTGGAAGACACCACCACGCTCGTCTCGGCGAATGCGCCGCAATAATTAATGTTCCGAGGGCTGTTCCCCTGGGCGCTCCGACGTTGAGGTCGGAGCGCCTTTTTTATCTTGATCTTGGGGGTCAAGCCTGAAGCCTATTTTTGTTTTCGCTTGGGAGATGCTTCTGAAGGTTTGGGTTCAGGAGCGGGCTCTGGCGCTGGCTCTGGTTGCGCCTGGGCATCGTAAGTAATGGTGACATCCCCCAATGCCGTCTCGGATTGAAAGACGCGCACTCGCGCGTCGTGCGCGATCTGGAGTTCTTGCTCACCGACCCATTTGACCGTGACAGCAGGACCGCCACTGGATGTTTCTAGGGACGGGTCCGCATTGGCGTCCACGCCAAAGATGTTGCCCCCGGCAAATGGTTTCGCGGCGGTGGGGAGGACCGAGACTTGCGTACTCGTTCCTCCCAAAGCGCCGCACTGACGCTGAAAAACGACGGCTTTCCGCGTTTTGGTGGGAGAGAGTTCTTCTTGCAACACCTGGTTCTCGCAGGGATCACACGCTGTGCATATAAGGACGAACACGGGCAAAAAACGGAAGCAGAAATACCGAGACAAGTTCATAAGTACGTTTCTTTCCGAAGGCTGAGGCGACTTGATCACAACGCCGACATGCCGCCGTCCACCATGTAGACGCCACCCGTGCAGTAACGACTGTCGTCACTGACCAGGAACATCATCACCTGGGCGACTTCTTGTGGTGAGCCGTAGCGTTTGAGAGGTACTCGGTCGGCGATGCTTTGCTTGGCGTATTCCGCCGCGCCGGGGGCGAATCCTTCTTCGAGTGAGCGCATCATCCGCGTGTCGATCGGCGCGGGATTCACGCAGTTGACGCGAATGTTGGACGGCGCGCACTCCAAAGCCGCCGTGCGCATCATGCCAATGACGGCATGCTTGCTCGTTGTATAAGCCGAGACGCCAGCCGTTCCTTTGATGCCCGCGACGGACGACGTGATGACTATACTGCCGCTGCCACGCTTGCGCATTTCTGGAATGACGTACTTGAGGCCCAGCCACACGCCGCGCACGTTGACCGCGAGGACCCGGTCAAACATGTCGAGCGGATAGTCGGTGATCGGCTGGACGACACCTTCAATGCCAGCATTGGCGAGATAAATATCGACTCCCCCGTAACGTTCGACGGCGGTTCGTACATAATTTTGCGTCTGTTCTGGTTGCGTGACGTCAGCGGTAACATAGCTGACGGCTTCGCTGCCGATGGTCTGGACGGCCTGCTGGAGTGGGCCGTCGGCGAGATCAACGAGTAACACCTTCGCGCCTTCGGCGGCAAATATCCGTCCCGCCTCGATGCCGATGCCACCAGCTCCACCAGTGATGATCGCTACTTTCCCAGTTAATCGTGCCATACTGTGTTTCCTTCTTGGATGAGATTTTTTAGAGGGGGTGTCGAGCGAGGAACTCTTGGAAGACTGGAACAAACCGGTCACGGGCCGAGATGAAGAATCCGTGTCCCGCATTATCTAACAGGGTCAACTCCGCCCCCGGAATCTCGCGCGCCAAAATTTCCGAATTGGCGGCGGGAATCAGAATGTCGTCTTTTCCAGTGACGATCAGTGTCGGCGCGGTGATCTCCTTCAACTGCTTGAAGACGCGCAAGGTCAGCGTGGCTTGGAAATGCCGCTCATAGGCGAAGCGTGGGGTGACGTGGGTGAGTGATCTCCGCATGTGGCCTTCCAGTTCGGCTTGATGGGTGCGAATGAAATCGTCGGAGAAGGACAATTTCCATCCATCGCGTGCGGCCGCTTCTGGAGTCATCCCGGCGCGGCCTTCCAGCATTTTGAGGGATTCTGGTGGAGCCTGTACCGCGTTGCGTCCTCCTGGGGTGGTGCAGCCAAGCGTCAGGCTGGCGACCCGTGAGGCGGCGTGAATTCCTAGTTCTTGCGCGATCATCCCTCCCATCGACACGCCAAAAACATGGGTCCGTGCAACGTTGAGAGTATCAAGCAGCCCCACGGCATCGCTCGCGAAGAGGGAGATTGAATAGGGTTCGTCGGGCTTGTCTGACAGACCGGTGCCACGATTGTCATAGGTGATGACCTGGTACTGCTTGGCCATCTGTTGGATCAATGCAGGGTCCCAGGCAATGGCGGGCTGGCCTAAACCAGCCACAAAGAGGAGAGGAGGGCCGTGACCTTCCATTTCGTAATGCAGGCGAATGCCGTTGATGTGAGCGTATGACATGAGTTCCTCCTTTATGTGAGCCAACGGGCAGTGTCGTGCCAGTTCTTTTACCAAGGGTTCACAGGGATTGCCAGGGAAGGCGTGCTTGGTGTAGATCACCTCCATGCGCAATGCTGCCTCACTCCCATTGCATGAGTCGCCAGCATTACGGCGGATCATCAAAA
>JANMSE010000009.1:0-1867 GCA_031389045.1 Deltaproteobacteria bacterium
CCCGCGGATTGCAACCCCAGGTAGTTGCGCGGCCCATTGGCCCACTTGTCCTTGATCGTTTGCCCGCCCTCGCCGCGAATCTCGATCCGCGTCAACGCGCCTGTCACGGCATCAAACCCCGTGGCATAGATGATAACGTCGAATTCGTACTCTTTCTCCGTGGTCTTGACGCCTTTGGGCGTGATGCTCTCAATCGGAGCCTCGCGCACATCGACCAGCAGAACATTGTCGCGATTGTAGGCTTCGTAATACTGGGTCTCCAGCGGAATCCGTTTGGAGCCGAAGGGATGGTCCCTGGGCACCAGCTTTTCCGCGACCACGGGATCCTTGACGCGAGACCGGATCTTGTTACGCACGAACTCGGCGAAGTCCTCGTTGGCTTCCTCGCTGCTCATGATGTCGTGGAAATTGCTCAACCACTTGGTGAAGCCGGGCTTCGACCATAACTCTTCATAGAACGCCAGCCGCTCTTCCTTCGGCACGTCGAACGTCTTGCGCCGGTCGAACTCGTGCATCATGCCAACGGTCGTCTGACGAATGCGTGTGTGAATTTGGTCATAGTTGGCCTTCCACTGCTGCTGTTCCTCCGAGGTGACAAACGAGTTCCGACACGGCGCGCAGTAGTTGGGAGTCCGCTGGAAGACGGTCAGATGGCCAACTTCCTTGGCGATTTCGGGGATGAGCTGCACGGCGGTGGCACCAGTGCCGATGACCGCGACCCGCTTGCCGGTGAAGTCCACTTTGTCCTTCGGCCAGCGCGAAGTATGGAACGACTGACCCTGAAAGCTATCGACGCCCTCGAACGGCGGGGTATAGCGCGCGGACAAGAGGCCGACGGCCGCGATGACAAACTGGGCCCGCGCACGTTGGCCACCCTCCAAGTGGAGGTCCCAGCGATTCGCCTGCTCGTCGTAGATGATGGAGGTCACGTGTGAATTGAATTGAATATCCTTGCGCAGGTCGAATTTATCGGCGACGTAATTGAGGTATTTTTCGTTTTCCGGCTGACCAGAATAATGTTCCTTCCAGTCCCATTCCTGCAACAGTTCCTTGGACCACGAATAGCCGTAGGTCTCGCTCTCGGAATCGAAGCGGCAGCCGGGATAGCGGTTCCAATACCAGGTGCCACCCACGCCGCTGCCATCCTCAAAGCAGCGCACCGAGAGCCCAAGCTGCCGCAGGCGATACAGTTGATACAAGCCGGACACCCCGGCGCCGATGACAATCGCGTCAAACTGTTCGACCGCCCCCGTTCCTACCGCCTCTCGCTGTTGCGAGGTCGGCGACATTCCCGCGGTTGTACTCATAATAATCCCTCCTTCATCTTGTGTTGATTTTCCTTGAGCCCATACAGGCTCAAGGTATTTCCCACGTGTCGGCGGTGGATGTCAAGTTGCTCCTGGCACCCGCGCGCGGGGATTCAGCGGCGGCATCATCTCTCTGAAACTGTTCCGCAACAGGCGTTGAAGGAGGCCGCGCGTAAGGTTGGACTCAGCAAACCCGCCAATCCACACATTTTACGGCATTCGTTCGCGACACATTTGTTGGAAGCAGGCTATGACATTCGCACGATTCAAGAATTGCTGGGCCACCGGGATGTGAGCACCACGATGATCTATACCCATGTCCTCAATCGCGGCGGGCGTGGTGTCGCGAGTCCAGCGGATCGACTGTAAGGCCGCGCGTGTGGGAGGAAATATGCGAATCCGATTAACCTTGCAACCGAATCAAGATGGTGCTAAGCAGCTCCGAGAACAGTATGGGGAACAGCTTGTGTGCGTCCGCTATCGGTACGATGAGACGACAAAGGAGCGGTGGAAGACCGTGGAACTGATTATCGAAAAGAGTGCGTGGGACCCCCCGCCGC
>JANMSE010000321.1:0-3303 GCA_031389045.1 Deltaproteobacteria bacterium
ATTAGTGGCATTTATCATGTCGAGGTCGCCGATATTTCGGCGGTCGTCGAGGATGGCGTGATCTCACGCTGGAAGGTGAAAATCAGAGCGACATTCCCAGTGAAAGATCGGGTGCACGAATAATATGACTATCGAAAGTAAAATCCACGAAGTCGCCCCCGGCATCTATCAACTCTATCTGCCGCTGCCGATGCGGCCCAGCATCGTCAACGTCTATCTCGTGCGCGACGGCGATGAATGGGCGCTGATTGACACCGGCATGCACAGCGACGATAGCATCGCGACCTTCGAGGCGGCCCTGGCGCAAGTCGGCTGTCCGCCTTCCGCGATCCGCAAAATCATCTCGACCCACCATCACGTCGATCACTTTGGCACCTCGCGCAAATACAAAGAGCTGACCGGCGCGGAAGTGTATCTCAATCCGCTTGAGATTCCGCGCATTGAACGGATGCAGTCCACCACGCCGATGCCGGAAGCAATGGAGTTTTTCCGTTCACATGGAGTGCCGATTCCTGACGAGGGCATGCCCACTCCAGGGCGGCACTTTGGGACCCTGTATGCCCCGGTGCAGCCCGACCGTATGTTGCACGATGGCGATGTGCTCCATATCGGCAAACGCGAGGTGCAGGTGGTGTGGACGCCGGGCCACACGGCGGGCCACTGCTGTCTGTATTTCCCCGCCGATAAGGTGCTCATTGTCGGGGACCATCTGTTGCCGAAAATCACCCCGCATGTGGGCGTGTACTACTTTGGTCCAGATAATCCGTTGCAGGACTTCATTGAGTCACAGCAGAAGGTGCAAAAGCTCGACGTGGAGCTAGTGTTGCCCGCGCATGGAGCCGTGTTCAAGGATCATCGTCATCGCGCGCAGCAGATCATCCAGCATCATAAATATCGCTTGCAAGAAATCCGCGATGCGATCCACGGGCAAGCGCGCACGTCCTACGACATCGCGATGGAGCTGTTCGACTTCGCCAAGGATCGCCCGATCTTTCACATGATGGCGGCGACCTTCGAGACGCTCGCCCATCTGCATCTCTTGATGTACGAGGATAAAGTGAAGCGGGTCGAAGAGAACAAACAGGTGAAGTTCATCGCGCGGTAGCGCGGTTAGCTGTCAGCCGTCAGCGGTCAGCAAAATCTGCTGTATCCTTTTGTCTGGCTGACAACTGATAGCTGATAGCTGACCGCTTGCAGTTTGGAATATGCGTTACACCATCTTTGACATCGAAACCCGGATCGAAAAAAACCTGGTGCGCGCGGTCTACTTCCCGCATGCCGACATGACGGAAGAAGACGCGTACCAGCAGGTCCGCGAACGTCTGCGGAAAGAGCAGGGGAATGATTTCTTTCCGCTCTCTTTTCATGTGCCGATCTCGATTGCCATTGGCCAGGTCAATGACGAGCGTGTCTTGACGGCGGTCGAAACCCTGCATGAGACTGACTACAGCGAAGAGGCGCTGGTACGGAGTTTCTGGCAACGGTTGGAGCGGTTCCCTGGCACCCTCGTGACCTTCAATGGACGCAACTTTGATCTGCCGGTGTTGGAGCTACAGGCGTTGAAATACGGCTGTCCAGCCCAGCGTTATTTTAGCGGCAAATCTCGCAATCGCTACGCGGAAGAAGGGCATTACGATCTCTACGATTTTCTGACCAATTACGGAGCGCACCGGCTCCGCGGTGGGTTCAACGTCTTGGCCAAGCTGATTGGTCTGCCCGGCAAGATGGATATCGACGGGTCAATGGTGCAGCAGTTGTGGGAGGATGGGCGATTGCCAGACATCCACCGCTACTGCCGTCAGGATGTGATGCAAACCTATTTCCTCTTCCTGCGCGTGGAACTTGTGCGTGGGCGAGTGACGCCGGAGCACTATGAACGGGCAGTGGCGCAGAGTGCTGGGTTTCGCACGGAGTTGGAATCGTGAAGTGAGGGAGCAGCCTCCTCATCAGATAGACAGATGAAAACCGATTCCCTCTTCTATCGGCTCTTCGAGACGCTGCCGGAGTTGTTGTTCGACTTGATCTCCTCCGCCTGTCCTCGCAACTCGGGATGCTCATGCCAGAACGCGGCTTCGACTCGGAGGAGTGACACGAGCACGTCGCCCTCATAGTAGTCCCCAGCCGTGAACGGGTCAGCGCGGAGCAACACAAGCGCGACTGGAATGAGGTAAGGCAATCCAATTTGCTGCCCAATCAGAATGCGGAGATTCTCTGCTGTGAAGTCGCGCAGCGGGACACGCCGGAGTCGGTGACACTCGGTCACAACACACGAGTTGTAGGGCGGCTCCCCCCACTCGTGACCGTCGAGCTGCTGGAGCGATTTGTTGCGGTCAAGCTGCTTCATAGCATGTGAAGCGGCCTAACGCTCGCCGTCTCGGGCCGCCGCCCCAACGGGTCTTTTCGGTTTGAGCAGAGCCGCACGCGGGCGGCGGTCACGAGCACGGCGCTGGTTAGACTTTTTATTTCAGCCCAAAGACGGTTTTAAGTGCCTTATCGATTTGCTCCATGATTGCTCCATCTAACTCTCCTCGGTGCCGCACCATTCTTTTCCCGTGGTCAATTGGTCTGGTTTGCAGGCAATCGGCCAGCGACCGCTTACGCAACCCGTTTTGCGGCGTAGGCTGAAGCGAAACGTTCGTGATAATTTGGCCTTTTTTTTCGGTCCACTCGGTGACGGGCACCACTTGGATGACCGGAACCCGCTCGTTGTACACGTCATTGGTCACAATCACACAGGGGCGGATTTTTCCCGTTTCGGACCTTAAAGCCGGGTCCAAGTTCACGTCAATGACCATTCCTCGTTTCAGTCGAGTCATTGCGGCCACTCCTGAACGGCGGAATCGGTCAAGTCTTGCAAGTCGGGGTCGTGCGCGAATTGCTCGGCGTAGAGCAAAGCGGATTGTGCTAAGACCGTCCGTTCAAGGTCTTCTTTGAGCCTGACGAGGGCTGCCCGAACCACGGAACTCTTGTCTTTGAAGCCGTAAACCTGATGTCGATTGAGAAAATCGGTCAGTTCTGAGTCAAGTCGGAACTTGGATTGGATCATAAATCCTCGCAGCAAGGAATTGAAATGCACCTAAATCAGGTACACGCTATAGGTCCCTACTGGGAGAGTCAACTTCCATGAAAAGTCTAAGAGTCTGTCCGAGAAGTTTAGGAGCAATTACAAAGCTTTCGTAATCTCAGCCAAATGGAGGCGAGGCCAACAAAAGCCGCAGTTATTGGCCAAATGCGTAGTTTCTCTTCCTTCATCGAATTGTAACTCCCTATTTTCATTCAGGAACTTTCCGGTCAGACTCTTAG
>JANMSE010000135.1:0-9544 GCA_031389045.1 Deltaproteobacteria bacterium
CTCCGAGCCCCGCGCGCTTTGAGGAAATCATAGAATTCATTGCGGGTAATGGTCCGCGCATACACCACGAACGCTTGGGCTTCGCGTAATTGTCCTTGGCAAAAGCTTTTGACCAATTTCATTAAAACGGTCTGTTGCAAGTCTTCCCAATGGTCATGGAAGTTCCATGCTTGTAACGAGACTAAGAAGCTAGAGATGAGACGGTTGAGTTTGAGGAAGGCAATTTGCTTTTGCTCTGGGTCACCATGGAAAAGCATCCGCATGACCGCGTTCCAATCCTCATAAGCTCCGCTTTTTCTCTGGTGTTCGTCCATTCCAGTTCATCCCGACCCGCTCTTCATAAGGTGAATGCGACCTTTGGTCGTTGCTTGCCGCCGTGGTGTTGGTCGAAGGCGCGTGATGAGCATCCAGATGGTGAAGAGAATGCCGCTGCTGGTCGCGCGATGATAGGGAGAATCCGGCGGTAGTTCCGCCAGCAGACGACGGTGAAGCGTGCCGAGGCTGTGATAGGGCACTGCCGGTAAGAAATGGTGGAGCGCGTGATAACGGAGACCGACCGGCGCGGCGAGGCTCGTCGGGAGTGGCCAACCATCAAGGTTGATCGAATCAAGGAGTTGTTCAACCGAGGTCAATGTCCTGCCGTCATTGATGTAACGATGGGCCGCGAGCGTCCGCACTTGGTTAATGAACAGGATGCTCGCACTCACGACATACCACTGGATGAGCCAAGATACAGGAACGACCTCGACCATCCAGGCTCCGATCACACCCCAGAAAACGGTTGCAGTGGCGATTTCTTGTAGCCACCAGCGGACGGTCGCACGGCCCGTCGGGAAGGGGCGGCGATAATCGGTATTGATCACGAGAGACGACGCTTGCTCGACGGCAATCCGCCGTAGCGGTGGAATGACGAACGAGAGCGGACCAATCAGCCCCCAGCGCAGGGCGAGGAGGAGTGGCACGCATATCACTCCCATGACGAACCCAAGAATTCGCGGACGGCTTTCGTGGGCGAGTCGGGCATATTCTGGATCGTTGACCGTGCCAAACGTGGATTGTCGATGGTGGTCCCCATGCGAACCCACATACATGAGACTGGGGAGCATGAAGGGAATGCCAATGACCAGATTCCAGACGGTCTCAAACCCTGGCACCGCTCCACGTTTGAGATGGGCAAGCTCGTGAATAAAAATAGCGGCGCGGAGGAGGGCAATGACGGCTATGAGGGTTGCCAAACAATAGAGAGGGGAGATCGGCGTGTGAACACTGAGGGCAAAAGCCACCCAGCCCACCCCGGCTGATAGGGAAAAATCGCCCCAATACATCCATGGTTTGGGACGAAAAGCCCCAGCATAACGGCGGCGGCATTCAGCGGCGGTCAGTGCGGATGGCATAGAAGTAGTCGAAAAGGCGAGTGAATGAAGAATGTCGGGCGATTGAGAAGGAGTCTTTCTTCGGTTGGGGATCATAGAACCGTGTTAGCAAGTGTGTCAAGGCAAGAGGGAGGGGTCCGGGAAAATTTGCCGGGTCCCCCTTGGAAAAAAACTGGAAAGTCTGTTATCTAGCCAGGCTATTACTGTTACGGGACCGTTACTTCATTCCTGTGGGCATAGCGGATAATTCAGATCATCCTTTCTTACCGAAAGGAGCCCGGGTGTTAGTGACCGGGGGGACCGGATTTATTGGCTCGCACTTGGTGGACGCGTTAGTCGCCCAAGGAGCGCAGGTACGGGTCTTCGTTCGTCCGACGAGCGACACGAGCGGATGCGCTTACGATACGGTTGAGCGCATCGTTGGCGACTTGACTGACCCTCGAATTTTGACACAGGCTCTTCACGATATTGATGTGGTATTCCATTTAGCGGCACTGACGCGAGCACGGTCCGCGCGCGAATACGTGACCGTCAACGGCGATGGGTCCCGTGCCCTCATGGCGGCGATCCACAGCGCTCAGCCTCGGCCCCGCCGACTGATCGCCGTGAGTTCTCTGGCGGCGGTGGGACCGGCGATAAATGGCATTCCCGTTGAACCCGCCGACTGCCCTCACCCTATTACCGCGTATGGGCGGAGTAAGCTGGAAGGGGAGACCGCCTGTCTCGCGGCGGCGGCGGACCTAGAAGTCGTGATTCTTCGACCTCCAGCAGTCTATGGGCCGCGTGATCGTGATCTGTACTTATCTTTTCGGATCGCGATGCGCGGTATCTTGCCGGTCCCTTCCGGACCGGAGCGGTATCTCCAATTTATCCATGTCCATGATCTCGTTGACGCCATGTTGCGCGCGGCGACTGCCCCGCGTGCCTCTGGTATTTATCATGTCGCGGAGCCACGAGCCTATTCGTGGCGTGAGATTGGGATGTGGATCGCCAGCGCGGTGGGTCGTCGGGTGCGTACCGTGCGGGTCCCGCTATGGGGCGTGCATGTGGCGGCTATGCTGAGTGAGTGGGGAGCGGCGGTCCGTGGTCAAGCAACAATTTTTAATCGAGAAAAAGTCCAAGAAATGCTCGCTCCGGGATGGCTCTGTGAGACAGCGGGGGCGAAGCGTGATTTGGGGTTTGAAGTGCGGATTCCACTGCCAGCGGGCTTCGCGGCAACGGCGGCGTGGTATCGGGAACAAGGATGGCTTTCGTGAACATGAAATGTGGAATAAGAACAAGGCATGACTGGCATGACTGGGTGGCGCACCACGCAGTGGTCCGGCACTGTGGAGTGCGCCACTACGGGGTGTACCACCGCATCTCCTGTGATCGCGGTGTGGAGGTGGTTGGAGGGGGGGAGCTGGGATGAATCTTCTTGAGAAGAGTATTCGCTTCACGCGGGCGCGGGAAGCGCAGGCGGCTGGGTACTATCCGTTTTTTATTCCCATTGGACAATCGACCGGGACCGAGGTCCTTATCAAAGGTGTGCCCAAGATTATGATGGGCTCGAACAACTACTTGGGCCTCACGCATCATCCCAAAATCCTCGAGGCGGCGGAGGCGGCACTGCGACGGTATGGCAGTGGCTGTACTGGAAGCCGCTATCTCAGCGGTAACCTTGATCTCCATGAACAGCTCGAAGACCGCCTGGCGCGGTTTATGAACCAAGAAGCGGCCCTTGTTTTTAGCACTGGCTATCAGACCAATCTGGGGGTCGTCGCGACGTTCATTGGCCGAGAAGATTATCTGTTCATGGACAAACTGAACCATGCCAGCTTGGTGGACAGTGCGCGCCTGGCGTATGGCAAGGTCTGTCGCTATCCCCATAACGACCTCAAGACGTTGGAGCGCCAACTGGCGCGTACCCCCAAAGACGCCGGGAAACTGATCGTCACCGATGGGGTGTTCTCCATGGAAGGCGACATCGCCAGAATGGAGGGGCTTGTGGCTCTGGCGAAAGAGTATGGCGCGGACCTCCTGGTGGATGATGCCCACGCCATTGGGGTACTGGGCGAGAACGGGGGCGGGACCGCGCAACATTTTGACCTCGAAGACAAAGTCACCTTGACGGTCGCGACGTTCTCCAAGTCCCTGGCTGCTATTGGCGGCGTCGTCGTTGGACCAGAACCCGTCATCCACTATCTCAAACATCATGCCCGTCCGCTGATCTTCAGCGCGAGTATGCCCCCAGCCTCAGTGGCCACGGTCCTGGCCGCGATTGAGGTGATCGAAGAAGAACCGGAACGACGCGAAAACTTGTGGCGCAACACCCGGCGCATGCAGGATGGTCTCAAAAGCCTTGGCTACGACATTGGCGATAGTGAAACCCCGATTATCCCGATCCTGATTGGGGATATCGGCACCATGATCGTCTTATGGCGCTCGCTCTTTGAGCAAGGGATTTTCACGAACCCCGTCATTCCCCCAGCCGTCCCTGAACATAGCTGTCGGTTGCGTATCTCCATGATGGCGACGCATACCAATGAACAGATTGATTTCGTGCTTGAGGCGTTCGCGCAAGGGCGACAACTGCGCGCGGCGATGTAATTAGAAAAAGTAGTCAGTAGTCAGCATTCAGTAGTCAGCAAGGAAAAAGAATCGGGGAAACAGAAGTTGTCAGTTCTTCGTCCCCAGCCCCTAACATCTAGCCTCTATTTTCAGGACTCCGAACTCCGAACTTCTTTGACTCCGAACTTCTTTGACCTTGGACTTTGGACCTTGAACTTTGGACACTGGTCAATTGGGAAATTGTGACCTTTCTGTACACTCCTCTAGTGTTCGCATAGTGCCCGTCCGCAGCCGTCGCGACCTCCACCAATTCCTCACCCTGCCTTGGAAGATGTATCAGGGGAACCCGCACTGGGTTCCCCCACTGCTGTCTGAAGTCAAACGGCTCCTGAACCGCCGTAAACACCCCTTCCATTTACATGCGGATGTTGAATACTTCCTCGCGTTTCGTGGAGAAGAGGCCGTTGGCCGTATCGCCGCCACGGTGAATTATCAATACGTCCATTTTCATAACCAATCCGTCGGCTTTTTCGGCTTCTTCGAGTGCATTGACGATCCTGAAGTCGCGACCGTGCTGCTCCAGACCGCGGAACAATGGCTGGTCGCCCGCGGGATGGCGCGCGTCTTGGGACCCATGAGTTTTTCGACCAACGAAGAGTGCGCGCTGCTGGTCGATGGGTTCCAGTCTCCTCCCGCCATAATGATGCCCTACAACCCACCATACTACGCGACGCTGCTCGAAGGGGCGGGCTATACGAAAGCAAAGGACCTCCTCGCCTATTTCTTGGATGGCAACATCCCTCCACCCGAGCGTCTGAGCCGAGGCGTGGCGCGTCTCCAGCAACGCCACGAGATCACTATCCGCCCGGTCGATTTACGACGATTCCGGCAAGATGTGGACCTCATCCAAGAGGTCTACAACAGCGCCTGGGAGCAAAACTGGTGTTTCGTGCCGATGACGCCAGAGGAGATCGCGGATCTGGCAAAACAACTCCGCACGATTGGGAACCCGAATCTCTGTTTGTTAGCGGAACGCAAGGGAGAAACCGTTGGCTTTGCGTTAGGGCTGCCGGACTACAATCAAGCGTTACGTCATATCAACGGGCGGCTTTTCCCGCTTGGCCTCTTAAAGCTGCTCTGGTATCGACGCTCCATGAACGGATCCCGCGTGCTCGCGCTCGGCTTGAAGCCCGGTTTTCGCAATATGGGGATTGATGCCATGCTCTATCTGCGCCTGTGGGAAGAAGCGCCGAAGAATGGTTATCCGTTGGTCGAATGTTCCTGGATTCTCGAAGATAACTGGCCGATGCGGCGCGGGCTGGAACGCATGGGCGGAAAAATCACCAAGACGTATCGGATTTATGAGAAGACGTTGTGAGGCAAAAGCGACCCGCTGGCACGGACGGTGGCCTCGCTGCCTCGACTGAGGGAGACCCGGCCTCGCGGGTGCGATGGCGTGGCAGTCGTACGGTGAAGGTGCTCCCTTGTCCAGACGTCGAAGTGACGGTGATCGTCCCGCCAAAAAAGTTCGCGACGATATCTCGCGTGATTGAGAGTCCGAGACCCGTCCCTTCTCCGAGACGCTTGGTCGAGAAGAACTCGTCAAAAATTTTCTCCAGGTGCTCCGGCGGAATGCCGCAGCCGTGATCGCTCACCTGGATTTCCACATGATACGTGTCTCCGGTCACCGTGATACCGATCTCACCACCAGTGTCGTCGGGATACGCGTCGATCGCGTTGACGATGAGATTCGTCAGCACCTGGCCGAGTTTGCCGGGATCACCGTACAGGGTGATATCCTCCGTGGCACGGGAGACGACCAGGGAACATTGCGAGGGGCGGAGTCGATGCGCGAGAAGCAAGGTCGTATCTTCGATGGTGCGTTGTACGGAGAACTGTCGTTCTTCTCCCTGGCGGAGATCGCGGGTGTGTACCTTCAGGCTCCGCATGTAGGCGGCAGCCTTCTCCATCCAGGCCTGGGTGGCGCGCACGAGTTTGTCCATTTCGGCGCTCATTTGCTCAGGAGTTCGCTTCGGTGCGCTGGGTTGGGTTCGTTCCTCTCGCTGTTCGTCAACCAAGAACTGCAACAGTTTCAATGAGGTTAAGGACGCGCCCAATGGCGTATTGATCTCGTGGGCGATGCCGGCAGTCATACGTCCCAACGCCGCCATCTTCTCGGCGCGCACCAGATGCTCTTGGCTGCGCTGGAGATCGCTGTATGCCTGCTCCAGCCGCTCCAATGACTGCTGCAACTCAGTGTTGCTCCGTGTCAGCCGTCGGCTGTGGACAGATGGAACGGGCGGCCAAGGGGGTCGACAAAGCCGGAGATGCCGCCAGTCGCGACGCGTGCCAGAAAGCGCTTCGTTTCGACGGCGCGGAAGATCGCCATGGCGAAGTGCTGGGTTAAGGCGGCGTTCCCACCGGTGCGTAACCAGGTGTCGTTCGAGATATTGACGAGAAACCGCGCTCCGTTTCGGACCAGGCGACGGGCGAGCGAGGGGTAGGTTACTTCATAGCAGATCAGGGCGCCAAAACCTCCCTGCGCTAAGGGAAAGACGGTCGGGCGGGTGCCAGGGGTAAACTCGCGCGGCCGTTCAGCCGTGTGTGGAACGAGGGCAGGCAGCGCCAACGGGCGATACTCGGCAAAGGGGACGAGTCGGAGCTTATCGTAGACGTCAACGAGGCCCTGTTTGGGGGTGAGAAAATAGGCGGAATTGTAATAGTGCATGCCGGTTTCGTGCGTGACCATTCTGGGTGCGCCGATCAGGAGGGCGGTGTTCAGTTCCTGCGCAAGCCAGACGAGTTGAGCCCGGAGCCGTGGCTCTTGATCGAGATAGAAGCCCAGGGCGAATTCGGGCCAGACGACCAAGTCCGGGCGTGTTCCTTTGACGCCGTGGCGGGTGAGCGCGGCGTAGGTCAACAGGGTACTCCCATGAAACATGCGCTGCCAGCGCTGCTCGCTCGGGATGTCGCCTCGCGCCAGCGCGATTGTCACAGGGCGTGCGTGAGGCGGGATCTCATACTGGCGCAGTCGGATCGCTCCATAACTCACAGTGAACACCACGCCGATGACCAGGGCGCTCAAACCCGGCCAGGGGAACGCGCGAAGAGCATTTCGCGTGAAAGATGAGGCGTGGATACGATGGAGAGCGGAGAGGAGGTCAGCGATCAGGTAGCCGCTGAGGCCAATAAGAAAAGAAAGACCGTAGACGCTCGTGACGTCAGCGATTTGAATGAGGTGGAGGTGATGCGCCTGCGAGTAGCCCAGTATCCCCCAGGAAAAGCCAGGGAGCAAGGAAGAGCGGGCGTATTCGATGCTGACCCACACCGCGGGAACCCCAAGCCAACAACGGCTGCTCCCGGGGTGCCCTTGCCCCACCGTGTGAGATCCTCCCATCAGTTGACACGACAACGCTGCCGCCAGACCGATGGGCACGCCGCCGAAGAAGGCATACGTAAACAGCGCGCCGAGGGCGTCGAGGACGAAGCCGAGGGCGAAAAACGTGGCAACGGCGGAGTAGACCCAGAAGACGATTCCGCATGCGGACAGCGTCCCAAACAGCAACCCAGCGAGAAAACCGGCTCTCGGCGTTTTCCCACGCAAGACGAGAAACAGTGGAGTAAGCGTCAACCAAGCAAGACCACTCCACTCATACGGAGGAAACGCAAGCGTATATAGGCAAGCGCCAAGGACCAGCAGGCAGCCGTCACGTGTCATTTGCCTGCTCACGGGCGGAATCATTGGATTTGCCTTCTTCACCTCAAACGTACAGGAAGAAACGAGGGGGTGGGGGCGAGGAGTTGGGGATGAGGAAGAAGACCACCCCCCAACCCCGAATCTCGCTCCCTTTTCTGGTGCGCATAACCTGCTTAATCGTTATCCTCGGCGTCATCGTCATCATCTCCAATAGTGAGCTCTGCCTCACGTTCAACTTCCCACGCGCCCGTGCCGTCGCCAATCTGGGTTTCCAAGTCCACCATGAGTGTGGCGTTGCCAGCGCTGGGTGTGGTCCCATTGACCTGGCCGGAGAAAGCAAAAATCAGCGTCGAGTAGTCCACGTGCGGAGTCCCATCACGGTGCCAGTGCGGGTCAGCCGGATCAACTTCCTTTGCTCCTCCGGGCAGATGCGTGAGGCAATACTGCGCGAACGAGTGCCGAAAGTAATGTAAGATGTCGCTACTCGTACCCTGCTGAGATTCGAGTTGAAAATGTGGGGCACTCTGCCCCTGTAACGCGTCGATAAAGAAGCCTTGCGCATTGAGGATCGCGATGCTGGTCACCCGCAAGGGGTAGTTCGGGAGGACCGCCCGGAACGCCATGGCGTCGCAGACACCGTTCAGCCCGCCCACACTCACATAGACGGTCCCATCCGTGCCGATCCCCGCGGCATAGTTATCCACTGAGTAATTGGTGTCTTGTTCCGCGACCATGAGGGGCTTGGCGATCGCGGTGAATTTGTCCTCCGGCACGATGAACGAGGCGCCGGTCGTGGTGGTGGACACGACCGCGCGGGTCGGCCCCGCGGGAAGCTCGGGCAGCATGACGACGAGCTGCGGAACCGATGTCGTACTACTCGGATTGGTGAGATCGCGGCGCGACACAACTGGGGCGGTCACGGAACCAACAGTCGCACCGTTTTGCTCAAAAGTGACGGTCCATGTCTGCCCTACGTGCATGTTACTGTCGAAGAACGTGACGGGCATCCCGGCAAAGGCGACGTGCGGGACGGCCGCCGCGGGAGTCGGTGGGGGTTTGTCACAGCCGCATCCCGCGTGGACCGTGGCGGTGTGACTCCCAACTGTGCCGAGGATGAGCGCTACGAAAAATAACTGCTTGATGGCCATATCGATGTTCTCCTTTTCGACGGTCATTCTCCGAGGGGGTGCGTTACAAAGTGTCGGTGGTGACGCCATGGTGGAGGGCGAAGCGGACCAGGTCCGCCGTGGTGTTCAGGCGCAATCTTTTCAGCAACCGTCCACGATAGCTGTCAATTGTCTTCACGCTCAGGTGGAGTTCCTGGGCGATGTCGCGACACTTGGCGCCTTCGGCCAAGTGTTTGAGCACTTGCAGTTCACGGTCCGTCAATCCTTCCAACCGCGCGGACGGTTCCTCTCTGCGCGCATAGCGCAGGGGCAGTTCCGCCATGAGGGCTTGCGGCAAGTAGCAGCCGCCTTCGGCTACTTTGCGAATCGCGGCGATCATCTCGTCGCTGGGAGCGCACTTGCCGATAAAGCCGTGCGCGCCCGCTTCGAGGAGCCGGATGGCATAGGCGCTACTCGCATGCGCGGTGACGATAAGCACTTTGACATTCAGTTCTTCATCCCGGATACGTTTGGTCGTTTCGATCCCGTCCAATTCCGGCATCGAAAGGTCCATGAGCACCACGTTGGGACGTAGTTCCCGCGCCAGTCGTAGGGCCTCATGTCCGCCGCCGGCTTCGCCAACCACTTGCATGTCGCGACAGTCGCTCAGCAGACGCCGCAGCCCATGACGTACGAGCGTATGATCATCCACCAATAGAATACGAATCATGGTTGTCTCCTGCTGTGATCAACGGAACTCGCAGGGTCACAGTCGTTCCCTGTCCTGGGGTGGAGTGGATGGCTAACGTCCCGCCAAC
>JANMSE010000137.1:0-3104 GCA_031389045.1 Deltaproteobacteria bacterium
GAGCCATACGCGCAACAACGACAACAACTGCTCGTCATTGACCGGCTTGGCGATATAGTCGGAGGCCCCGGCTTCGATACACTTCTCGCGGTCGCCTTTCATCGCTTTGGCGGTGAGCGCGAGAATCGGCAGATCCTGCCATTGCGGTTGTTGGCGAATCCTGCGCATGGCTTCATAGCCATCCATCTCGGGCATCATAATGTCCATGAGTACGGCCTGGAGGTCTGGTGTGGTGGCGAGCGTCTTCAGTGCCGCTACTCCGCTTTCCGCCGTTATGACCTCAAGGTGATACCGCTCCAAGAGGGCGGTCAGGGCGAACAGATTCCGGACATCATCGTCGACAATGAGAATTTTCTTCCCCGCCAGAATGCTGTCCGTTTGATAGAGCCGCTCAATCATCCGCTGTTTGGGCTCCGGCAGGTTACTCGACACCCGATGGAGGAACAGCGCGGTTTCGTCGAGCAGCCGTTCCGGGGACCGCACATCCTTGACGATGATGGTCTGGGTGAACCGTCGCAACTGTCGTTCCTCGTCGCGCGTTAATTCTTTCCCCGTGTAGACGATGACCGGCAGGGTGCGCAGCCGCAGCTTGCGTTGCATGGCATCAAGGAGCTGAAATCCACTCATATCCGGCAGCCGTAGGTCGAGCACCATGCAGTCGAACGGCTGTGCATCAAGCGCGGTCAGGGCTTCCGCACCGCTGCGCACCGCCGTACAGACCACGTCACCCTCTCCAATCAATTCGATGATGCTCTGCCGCTGGCCGTCGTCGTCTTCCACGACCAGGAGGTGGCGCACGCGCCGTTCGAGGAAATGACTGATGCGGGTGAAGGCCGCTTCGAGGGCTTCGCGACTGGTGGGTTTGGTCAGATAGCCAAAGGCGCCATGCTGAAGGCCGCGTTCTGATTCGTCGGCGGCGGAGATAATGTGTACGGGAATGTGGCGGGTGGTCGATTCGACCTTGAGCCGGTCGAGTACGACCCAGCCATTCACATCCGGCAAATTCAAGTCGAGGGTAATCGCGGCGGGCTTGAACTGGTGGGCGAGGGCCAGCCCTTGCATGCCTTGGAGGGCGACCAATCCCTTGAAGCCCAACTGTCGCGCGCGCTCCAGGAGAATCTGGGCAAAGTCGGCGTCATCTTCAATGATGAGCAGGATACGGTCACCAGGCTGGAGGGTGTCGCGGTCGTCCTCGACTAACAATTGCGGACCCTCCGATTGCGGATTGCGGATTTGGGATTGCGGAGAAGGCTTTTCCGCAATCCGCAATCCCAAATCCGCAATTGTTGTTGTCGGTTCCACGAGTGGCAGGAACAACGTAAACGTACTCCCCTCTCCGGGGGCACTGCGCGTCAGGCAGAGGTCGCCACCAAGGAGAGTTGCCAGTTCTCGACTAATGGCTAACCCTAGCCCGCTCCCGCCATACTTCCGGCTCGTGCTGCCATCCGCCTGTTGAAACGCCTCGAAAATGACTTTTTGTTTGTCGGCGGGAATGCCAATGCCGGTATCTTCCACGGCAAAGGCGACGACCCGGGAGGCCGTTGCCAGCGTGGCAATGGCGGGATTCCACCCGTCGGTGGCGAGGGCAATAGTGACGCGGAGGTGCCCGTGCGTCGTGAATTTGAGCGCATTGGCGAGCAGGTTCTTCAATATCTGTTGGAGGCGCGTGTCGTCGGTGACAAGGGTCGGCGGGAGGGAGGACGCCAGATCAGCCATGAAGGGGACCTGTTTGTTGTCCGCGATCGGTTGAAACATACGCAGCAGGGTGTCGCGGATATCAGTGAAGGCGACTTCCCGGAGGTTGAGGGAGATCGTCCGGGATTCAATTTTCGCGAGATCAAGAATGTCGTTGATGAGGGTCAGTAAGTCATTGCCCGCCCCGTGAATAGTCTGGGCGAACTGGACTTGTTTGGCGGTCAGATTGGCGTCGGGATTCTCCGCGAGCTGTTGGAAGAGGATCAACAAGCTGTTCAACGGCGTGCGGAGTTCGTGCGACATGTTGGCGAGGAATTCCGACTTGTACTTTGAGGTCAGCGCCAGTTGTTCCGCTTTCTCTTCGAGGGCGTGTCGCGCCTGCTCGACTTCGTGATTCTTGTGCGCGACCTCCATATTGTGGCGCGTGAGCAATTCACTTTTTTCCTCCAGTTCTTTGTTGATCTGCTGCAGTTCTTCTTGTTGCTCCTTGAGCTGTGATTCCGAGGCGATCAGCGAACGGGTTTGTTCCTCTAAGTGGTCATTGGTGGCCTGCAATTCCGCTTGATGGGCTTGCAGCTCTTCCGCCTGGGCTTGGGTTGTCCGTAACAGCGTGTCCACCTGGGTTCGTGACTGGGCGGAATTCAAGACACTCGCTAACATGCCCGTCGTATGCGAAAACAGCGTGAGACTGGCATCGCTGAAGGGGTGAAAACTGCCCAGTTCGAGCACACCCTCGACCACATCACGGTCAATGAGCGGCAGCACCGCGAGCGAACGGGGGACGGCGGTGCCCACCCCCGATGAGATCGTGACATAATCGTCCGGCACGTTGGTCACGACGATGGGTTTCTTTTCCAGCGCGGCTTGTCCCACCAGACCTTCTCCAGGACGGAACACGTTCGAGAGGTTTTTGCGCCGGGTGTACGCATAGCTGCTGACCATGTGGAGGCTTTCATCGTTTTCCCGCAGGTACAGCGCGCCCACTTGGGCATGGACGTACTCGGCGAGGAACGTCAACGCCTTTTGGGCCAGCGCGATCAGGTCGGGTTCCCCCCGCAGGCGATCATTGAGTGCGGTTTGTCCCGTACGAATCCAGTTCTCTTCTTGATTTTTAGCTGTGGTTTGGCGTAAGGCGTCGGTCATACTGGCAAAAGCGATGACGAGATCATCTTTCTCTGAGCGTGGCGTAATATCGGCCGTGTAATCTCCCCCCACAATTCGTCGGGTTTGCTCCATGACCGAGAGAAAGGAAGAGCGGAGCGCATTAAGGGAGCCCACAAGCTGGCCGACTTCGTCTTGTGAGTCCAGGCTGAGCGGAGGCGGAAATTCGCCTAACGCCATCCGCCCAGCAAAAAATCAAGAAGAGAACTGGATTCGTACGGGACAAACCGCACTCAATGATCGCCTGC
>JANMSE010000231.1:0-21289 GCA_031389045.1 Deltaproteobacteria bacterium
ACAGGAGACATCCACCAATAAGCGCGAATATCACAAACCCTCGTGGGCTCCAGGTCACCATAGTTCATTCTCCTTTCATTGCGAGCGAGGTCAGGTTGAGACCAAGACAGATACCTCTCCACACCTCGGTGGCCCTCGCGCTCTCTTAGCAGAGTCGTTCATACGTGTGTCCTTGCGTTCCGCGTGCCAGGTGTAAGGAGCAAGCCGAGTGCCAGAGGCCGCGCAACGACAGGCCGGGTGGCATGCTTCTTGTTGTTATTCGTCACCATCAAGAAGAAAAAGGAGCGCGGAGGAAGATATGAAGGGAAACGACATGAGACACACAATGACACGATACTGGGCCGGGGCGGTGATGAGCGTGATGATGGCCGTTTTTGTTTTCATCTCCACGAGTGATGCTCAGGAAACGAACTACGGCCCCATGTTATATCGGCAGTACTGCGCGAGTTGTCATGGGGAAGATGGGAAAGGGCACGGACCGATGGAACCCTATCTGACGGTGAAGCCGTCGGACCTGACACGGATCGCGGCGCGGCGGCAAGACGATTTTCCGCGTGACCAGATCACACGCATAGTCGCGGGGGATGAAGTGATCGCCACGCATGGCACCCGAACGATGCCGATCTGGGGGGAGCAGCTCCAGAGCGATGTGATCGGCACCGTGAACAAGTCCACCATCGCTCGTGGGCGCATCGGGTTTCTGGTGGACTATCTCGAAGCCCTGCAAGGCACCGGGGAAAAGGCGTTCGACAACCGTATTGATGCTCCCCCAAGTGCCCCGATACCGGGGACGACCCCGCGACGCTAGGAAGCGGAACGGAGCCACGACCGTCTGCCCGTGAGAGAAGGTAAGTCCCTCACGCAGAGACGCGAAGACGCAGAGGAAAACAGTGAATCTTCTCTGCGTCTCCGCGTGAGACAAAATCCCCCGACTACTTCGCCTGAATGGATTCCAGGTAGTAGACCAGCGCGAGGATACGGCCAATGACGCGCTGTTCGTCGAGCGGCTGGCCGCCAGCTTCGGTGAGAAAGTGGGCCCCCCACACAGGCATCGTGCGGCTGCCATGCGCCATTACTGCTTCCCGTCCGTCAATGATGGCGTAGATGCGCCAGAAGGGAAACTGATCATTCTTCTTCTTGAGTTGGGTGAGGTCCGCGGGAACCGTGCGCAAGAGGTCCGCCATCGGTCCCTTCCCTTTGCCGTCGCGCCCATGACACGACGCGCAGTAGTTGTGATATTCGAGCTGACCGCTGGTGAGCACCACTTCCTGGGCTGTCACCACACGAGGATGCCCAAAGAGCAACAGTGCCACGGTCCACACCGAGATGATGAAGGTACGCATGATGAGGGTCTCCTTTGTTTTCTTCCGCGTCTCCGCGTGAGACGGATTCCTTGCTGCCAATGTTTAGGACTCTGGCGGTAACGTCCGTAGATAGCCCACGATTTCCCGCACTTGCTCGGCGGTGAGGTCCCCAGCGAAGTGCGGCATCGCGATGCGATTCAATTTCACCATGTGGAGAATCTTGGGCCGAAGCTGTTCGTCGGTATGACGCTGGAAATAGGCTCGGTCGAACGCGGGTGGCGGGGGCTGTGCGGAAGGAAATCCTAATGCCTCCATCAGGGCCGGGTCTGGCGCTTGGCCTCTGGGCCCGTGACAGGAGACACAATAGCGATCGTATAATTCATACCCCGGCGAGAGCAGCCGCACGAACGCGACCACCGCTTTACGGTCATCCACACTCAGCACATCGCCACTGCCCGGCATCGCCCCCTTGCCGTCAGAGATGATCTTGAACAAGTCATCGTCGGAGACCTGTTGCTGATACGGCGGGGTGCTCAAATCGCGGGGCGGCGCCGCGAGGGTCGAGACCAACGAGCCGTTGCCTTGGCCATAGATGCCATGACAGGTGAGACACAGCGAGTCATAGACCCGCTCGCCCGCCTCGATCTGTCCCCACGAGAGCGTCGGCAGGCGGCGCAAGTGCGCGAGAATGGCACTCACCTCTTCTTCCGAAGCGGGCAACGCTTTCGGGTTTATCGGCACGGGCAAGTTTTTTCCATGCAGGATGCGCACCACCAGTTCGTCATCGCTATTGCGCAACAGGTCCGCACTCCGCAAGTTGCGGGGCTGGACTTCTAACGCTTTGCCGATAGCCCCCCCGCCGCGCGCATCCGCGCCGTGACAGCCCGCGCACTGGCGAATATAGCGGACTTCACCGGGTGTGAGCCGGTGGGCGGCAATCGCCGCTTTGGCCACGACGGCCGTATCCTGAGGCACGGGCGTTTCCGGACCGCTGCCTGGACGCGCCGTCAAGGGCGCGCGCGTACACCCTACCATCAGGACCACCACCAGCATCACTAAAATCCTCATACCAATCCTCCTCAACCGTCGCATTCTCCACGCGATGACTCTCGTTGTGCACGGTTTGTGCAAAGGGAATGCCAAGAGAATGAAGAATGAAGAATGGAAAACTCCAACTGACTACTGGCTACTGGCTACTGACTACTGACTACTGACTACTCTTTCCCAGTTCTCGGAAAAATCGCCGTCTTTTTTCGCGCCCCTGAGAAAACGAGGAGCCCCATGACACCACCATTTGATGAGATTCTGCGCGCGTTACAGCAACCCGCTTGTTATCCCCATCACCCGGATCACGTGGAGATGGTGCAAACCCATATCTCCGCCGTCTTCTTGGCGGGCGAGGAAGTGTACAAGCTCAAGAAGCCCGTGCGCTTTTCGTTTGTGGATTATTCGACGCTCGCACTGCGGCAGCAGTATTGCCACGAAGAAGTGCGCTTGAATCATCGGCTGGCACCGACAGTCTACCTTGGCGTCGTGCCCTTGTTGCGGGTCGGTAATGACTATCACCTGCGGGAAGTGGTCAACATGCGCGAGGCGACGGTCGTTGAGTATCTGGTCCGCATGCGGCGCTTGCCGCCCGAACGCACGCTCGCTGCGCTGCTCGCCTCTAGTCAGGTCACGAAAATGGGCATCCATGCCCTCGCCAAACGGCTGGTCCATTTTCATAACACGTCAGCCACAACAGAGGCCGCCCGCTATGGCGCGCCGGACACCGTGTGGCGCGCGGTCGCCGACAACTTTCAGGAGACCACCAGTTTTATCGGTCAAACGATCAGCGAGAAGCAATCCGCACGCATTCAGAATTTCAGTCAGTCCTTCTTTGGTGAACATCAAGCCCTCATGCGGCAACGCATTACCCAGAACCGTGTCCGCGAGGGACACGGCGATCTCCGGTGTGACCATGTCTATTTTCTCGACCAGGGGATTGCGATTATCGATTGTATCGAGTTCAACCCTCGCCTGCGCACGTGTGATGTGGCCTCGGAACTCGCCTTCTTGGCGATGGACCTGGAACTGCGCGGCGCGCCCGACCTCGCCGCGGAACTCCTCCATGCGTATGTGGCACAGGCGAATGATCCCGATCTGTTTCGTTTGCTCCCCTTTTATCAATGCTACCGCGCGTACGTGCGCGGCAAAGTCGAAAGTCTCAAAAGCCAGGAACCAGAAGTCGCGATTGAAGAACGGGAACAGGCGCGCCACCAAGCCCAGCGGAGCTTTCGGCTGGCGGCGCGGTATGCGCGTGGCACGCCGTCTCCGACGCTTCTTGTCGTGTGTGGTCGCGTGGGCACGGGAAAATCCACCGTCGCCCAACGCTTGAGCGAACAGACGGGGTTTGTGACGTTCAATTCCGATGTCATTCGCAAACGCTTGGCGGGCATATTGCCAACCGCCCACCTGGAAGCCGCCTCTGCCAGTGGCCTCTATAGCCAAGAGTTTAGCCAGCGAACGTATGCGGCCCTCTTTGCTCAAGCCGAAGAGGAACTCCGAGCTGGACGAGGGGTCATCATTGATGCCACCTGCAAACGACCGGAAGATCGTCAGGCCCTCTTGGCACTCGCCCAGCGACAGCAGGTGCCCGTGTTGTTTCTCGAGTGTCAGACCTCCCTTGCGGAAGTTGAACGACGTCTGCGTGAACGTGTACGCCGTGGCGATTCGGTATCAGACGCAACCTGGGACCTGGCCCAACGCGAGCATGAGACGTTTCCCACGTTTGCCGATCTGCCAGCCCAGTGCCACGTCATCATTGATACGGAACACGACATTGACGAGGCGCTTGAGTCGGTTGAGGAACGTATCGCGGCAGGAACGTACTGAGGGTTGACGGCGATGGCGCTTCCCATTTTTGAGAAAAAAGAGGGCGTCATTTTCTAGATACTGGAAAATTGCCCTACCAAGTGTAGAGTTGAGCACCTTTGGGAACAGCATTACTTCTGCTTAGGAATCTCACTCACGCGGAGACGCAACGAAAAGAAATTTCACGCAGAGACGCAGAGGCGCGGAGAGGAACAGAGATTTTCGCTGTTTTCCTCCGCGGCTCTGCGTCTCTGCGTGAGAAAAAATCCCAACCGGCGGTACTGCGTAAAGTACGCGATGTCTGCCCGCGGACCATGGCCATGTTGATGACAGCGATGAAATTGGCGAGATGCCGATCACGTTCCAACCGAAACTCCTCCGGGCACTGGAAGCGAAAGAGGTGCTGCCGGTGGGGGCCACCGTGCCGATCAAAACCGACGTGCGCCTCTTGGCCGCCACCAACCGCGATCTCACGAAAGAGGTCGAAGCCGGACGCTTTCGCGAAGACCTGTATTATCGCCTCAATGTCGTTGAGCTGCCGATCCCTCCGCTGCGCGACCGGCGCGAAGATATTCCGCTGTTGGTGGAGTATAAGGAGGCCGTGCAGGCCTACGAGCGCAGCCATATCGAGAACGTGCTGAAGAAACTGGACAGCGATAAGAAGAGCGCGGCGGAAGCCCTGGGCATGAGCCTCTCGTCGCTCTACCGCAAACTTGAGGAACTGCGAATTCAGCCGGAATGATCGCCTACCCTTTGCAAGTTTGCGAAGGGTAGGCGCGATTCCTTCTCATTCCCCGGAAATTCGGCCCACAGCCTCCTCTCTTATGCCTCATGTTCCTGGCATAAAGCGTGCTCTTCTCTGGCAGGAGCACGCACATGAGAGATTTGAGTATTCGCACATGGATCACGCCAGCTCCTCCGACGATTGGCCCGAAAGAGAACCTCAAACGAGCACGAGCACGGATGCGGGCTGACAACGTGGCGGAGCTATTGGTTGTCGATAACGGCAAACTAGTTGGAACATTAAGTGAACGCGATATTTGGGAACACTGTCCGACAAGCACCTTGTTGATGGGTGAGAAACAAGCCGATGAGTTACTGGAACAGTTTCGGGTGGGTGGGGTCATGGCGCTGCACCCACCGGTGATTCATCCCGAAGCGTCCTTATCCGAGGCCGCGCAGGTGTTCGCCGAATGTGGTCGCGCGGGGCTACCGGTCGTTGACGATGGACTGCCGATCGGCTTTCTCACCGAGGCCAGTGTCATGCACGCGGTGGCCCTGGTGTTAGGACAAGAGTCCACTTCGACAAAATCACGAGACCCGTAAAGTCCACGGTCCAAGGCCCAAAGTCTCAAGTCTAAGGTCCAAAGTCAGGACATTCGGACTGCGGATTCTGAACTCACTCCTTCTTCCTCATTTTTGACTTTTGACTTTTGCAATTTGACTTTTGCCTTGCCGAAAAAAGGAGCCTCACGATGAGCATCTTACAACGCATTCTCGTTGGTCATAGCTTGTTCCCCGATGGCGACATGGCGGTGCGCTCCGCGGCGGTCCTGGCGGAGCGCGCTCAGGCGGCCCTCTATCTCTTGCATGTTGTCGAGCCCTATCCCGTTTATCAGCGCATGCGCTTCCCGACGGTTCCGGCCCACGCCATGCTGGAAGAAGTCGTGCTCAAAGTCCGGGCGCAACTCCATGACCTCGCCACGGCTCCGCTCTTGTCCCGCTTTTCCGTCGAGACCGACGCTCACATCGGCAAACCGTTTGTCGAGATTATTAAAGCCTGTCGCGCCTGGGATGCGCACATGATCGTCGTTGGGGTTAGCCCGCGCGGCACGGATCGCTTCCTGGGCAGCACGGGGGAACGGGTGTTACGTAAATCGCCCGTGCCCGTCTTGCTGGTGAAGCGCGAGTTCCTGCCCGGCCCCAAGACGATTCTCCTGCCTGTCGATTTTTCTCCGGCCTCACGAGACGCGGCAAAAGAGGCTCTCGCTCTCGTTCGTGGGTTCGGCGGGCGCGTGATTTTTCTGCATGTGTTGGACCTGAATTACCTCTATCCCGCGGCGTACGGAGTGGAACCCGTCATTCTCCCCCCAGTGAAACCCGAGGAGATCGAACCCGAGTGGCAGGAGTTTCTCGAGACGCTGCCGCTCACCGGCATTGCTTGGGAAAAACAGACGGGTGAAGGGCCAGCCGCCCGCCAGATCGCCGAGGAGGCCACCGCGCTCAACGCGGACTTGGTCGTCATTGGCACCCACGGGCGCACGGGGGTGGCGCACGTGTTGCTCGGCAGCGTGGCGGAAGCCGTGCTCCGACTCACGGACTGTTCCGTCTTGACCGTACGACCCGATGCCTTCCAGTTCGAGTTGCCATAAGGAAAGGAGGCGACGATGAACCAGGAAGACAGAAATCAAAGGGCAAAAGTCAAAAGTCAAAAATGAGAAGGACCGGGGACCGAAGACCGAGGACTGAGTTCCGAACTCGAAACTTGAAACCTGAAACCCGAAACTCTTTATGAACGACTACCGCAACAAATGCCTTTCGCCGCACGACGCGGTTCGCCTGATTAACAGTGGCGACCGGCTCTTCACCAGCGGCAATGTCGCGACTCCACGCGTGCTGCTGCGCGCCCTGGTCGAACGGCGGCAGGAACTCGAACGCGTTGAACTCGTACACCTCTTGTGGATGGGGGATGACTTCGCGATTCCCGGATTGGACACCCATTTCCGCCATAACGCCTTGTTTGTTGGCCCCGGCGACCGCCAGGCCGTGAACACCGGCAAGGCCGATTACACCCCAGTCTTCCTATCCGAGATTCCAGGACTGTTCTCCTCCGGCACGCTGCCCCTTGATGTTGCCCTGCTCCACGTCTCACCACCTGATGAACATGGCTTTATGAGTCTCGGAGTCGAAGTGCTCGCCTCGCAGGCTGCGGCCAAGGCCGCGCGCACCGTTATTGTTCAGGTCAATGACCAAATGCCTCGCGTGTTGGGAGATTCCTTTCTGCACCTGTCCGACGTGCATGCCATCGTCGAGTGCAGCGAACCGCTCCCCGAGTTTCCCTGCGGCGAGTTTGGCGCGGTCGAGCAACAGATCGGAGCACGGATCGCCGACCTCATCCCCGATGGCGCGACGCTACAACTGGGCATCGGCACGATTCCCGACGCGGTGCTGGCGAGCCTGACGGGGAAACGCGACTTGGGCATTCACACCGAGATGATTTCCGATGGCGTGATGAAGGCCATCGAAGCCGGCATTATTACGGGGGACAAAAAAACCCTGCACCCCGGCAAAGTGATCGCGACGTTCGTCTTGGGCAGTCGGACGCTCTATCAGTATGTTGATAATAATCCCGCCTTCGAGTTGCACCCCTCGTCGTATACGAACGACCCGTTCATCATCGCGCAACATGAAAACTTAGTGGCGATCAACTCGGCCTTGGAAATTGATCTCACCGGGCAGGTCTGTGCGGACTCGATTGGGACGGCCATCTATTCCGGGTTTGGCGGGCAACTCGATTTTATCCGCGGAGCGGCGCGGGCACGGGGCGGCAAGCCCATTATCGCCCTGCCCGCCACCGCTCGTGGGGGAGAGATGTCGCGTATTGTCCCCGTGCTGAAGCCAGGCGCGGGCGTCGTCACCACCCGTGGGGATGTGCATTTCGTGGTGACGGAGTTCGGCGTCGCGCAGCTCTATGGCAAAAGCCTACGCCAACGGGCACGGGCGTTGATTGATATTGCGCACCCCCAGTTTCGTGAAACGTTGGAACGCGCCGCGCGGGAACGATACTTGCTGTGAGTCATCTCAAGGAGGATGGATTATGTTTATGACCGAAGTGTTGGGACGCTGCAGTCTCTTGGAACAACGGGTCGCGGATATTTACAGCCAGTTCGCCGGCAGTCTCAATGACGACAGGGCGCTGGCAAGCTATTGGCTAGGCATGGCCGAGGAAGAGAAGCATCACGGCAAAATTATGGCCGCCGAAAAAGCCGCGCTCGAAGTCGATTCGGATACCGGGTATTTCATGCCCGAGTTTTCCGCCAAGCTGATGGAGATGGATGCGCTGCTCAAGCGCGTCGAAGAAAAGGCGCGAATCGGGGTGACCAAGGATGAGGCGTTTACTCTGGCTCTGGAGTTAGAGCAATCGGAACTCAACACCATCTATCGTGACCTCGTGCTGATGGGACGAGCGGCGGTGAAGCTGATGGCCCGGCACATGGACGAGTCGCTTTCATTACCCAAGCATCAACAAGGTCTGGTGGAAGGGGTCAAACGGTTTCAACCGAGCGCCGCCATACAGCAACAAGCCGAGGCGTGGGTCGCGGCTTATCACATGGGACCGCGACGGGCGTAGGAAGTCTAAAACTCAGTCCCAATCATTTTATCTGGTCGGGGACTGAACTCCCCGGCTCCCCTCATGGACTTGCTTCAGACTTGCCTAGACCTGCCCTAGAGTCGCCTTAGACTTTCCTCGTCACCAACACCGGACACGAGGCATGACGAATGACACGTTCCGCCACACTGCCAAGAAGCACATGCGCGAGACCGGTCCGTCCATGCGAGCCCATGATGATGAGGTCCGCCTGCTCACGGCCAACCGCCCGACAAATTTCCGAGACCGGCTCTCCGACCACAACCCGCGTCTCCACAACGACAGCGCTGCTCCCCACCTTCTTGAGACACTCCGCCATGCGCTTCTCCGCGTCGGTCAGCATTTGCTCCTCCACCCGTCGCAGTTCGGGCAGATAGACACTGTCGGGAAATGCGAATGGCGAGATTGGGACTGCCGCATGGAACAGAACGATCTTCGCGTGCGAGTCCGCCGCCATTGGTATCGCCCAGGTCAATGCGTAGTCGGCATATTCCGAAAAATCCGTCGGCACTAATATCGTTCGTATCTGCATGGTACTCCCTCCTGCGCTCTCTAAGAGCAAAGCCGGGACCAGCTCTGTCCGCCCTCCGGGGTTCACACTTGCTCATGGTTGCGAAGGCGCGCGTCGTTCTTTCGCAAAAACGGGAAATCTCGGCGAGTTCTCCACACGAAAACTGTGGGCGCGCTTCTTGCTGTTGTGTTTCTTTAACGTCGCCGGTCAAGGAGTGACAATGCCAGAGGCAAAAAATATCTTGGTGGCGGTCGAGCTGCACGAACACCATGCGGTCCCCGTGCTCCAGTGGGCAACGCTGCTAGCGCGGCGGACCGGTGGGCGACTGACCCTGCTCCATGTCAATGAGACCACCGCGGCACTACAAACTCGCGGTGCGTTTTCCAGTCCCAGTCCTATCGCACCGGACACGGTTGAGCAGTGGCGTCACCAATACGAAGCCACGACGCGGACGGAATTACAGGGGCTCATCACGCAACACTGTGCGGGCGTGCCCGCGCACGTCCTCCTCCAGGAAGGGCGCGCACCCGCGGTGATCTTGGGAGCAATCGAAAGCACGCAGTGTGATCTGGTGGTGATGGGCACCCACGGGCGTCCGTGGTATGAACGCGTACTCCTGGGCAGCACCGCCGAAGCAATCTTGCGGGCTTCCCCTACCCCGGTGCTCATTGTTCACAATACCGCTGCCGCCACGCCACCCCCGCCGCAGCTCGCACGACTGCTCTTTCCCACGGACCTTAGTCCCGGTAGCGGTCCAGGGGAGGAGTGGATCCGTTTCTGGACAGCGCATGGAGTCAAGGACGTACTGCTCCTGCACACGGTCGAGAATCCACTCCTTGATCTCTATCACCCGGATACGGTTGATATTGACGTGCGACGCCTCATGGAAGAGTCTCGGCAACATCCCCCGCGCTCCGCGCAACCGTTCTGGGATCATGCACACCAATTCACCCAAGCCAAACTGAGTCAGTTGCGCCACCAACTGCTCGCCACCGCTCAAGGCACGGCTCACGTGGAAATCATCGTCGATGAAGGGCCAGCGGCGGACCACATTCTGCGGGTTACTGAGCAGCAAGCTCCCGATCTCATTGTGATGGCCACACACGGACGTACGGGGGTGCAGCGCTTCCTGATCGGGAGTGTGACCAGCAAAATTGTGCGGGCAGCCTCCTGCCCGGTCCTCGTCGTTCCCCAACCCCAGTAACCCAGGAGAGGAGTCAACAATATGAAAGCCCGCGATGTGATGAACAAACGAGTGACCGCGGCCACCCCACGCGCGATTGGCCGGGATCTCGCCCAACAATTATTGTCCGGGATGTACAGCGGCCTGCCCGTCGTTAATGCCAATGGCGCAGTCATCGGTGTGGTGACGGAATTCGACCTGCTCATGGCGTTGCGTGAAGGGAAAGACTTGCAGACCGTCAAGGCGGAGGAAATCATGGGGCAACCCGCAGTGTGCGTGGAAGAAGATGATCCGATCGAAGCCGTGATCGCCAAGATGACGAGTCACCACATTATCCGTGTCCCCGTGGTGCGCAATGGCAAACTGGTCGGCATCATTGCCCGCGCGGATATTCTCAGCCGCATGATCGAACCCGAGTTCGTCTCGGTTTTTGGTGGGCAGGTAGACTAATGGAGACCTCTGCGGCTCCGACCCTCTCGCTGGATGCGTTACTCCCAGCGGACATCGCCAAACGCGCGAAAGGATATCGTATGACCATGCGGGAGATCAGCTATGCACTGCTCGCTGCCCTCGGGATCATTATCCCAATGTATTACAACCTCCAGTATATGGCCGCGGGGGGAAACCTCTTGCGCGATTTCTTCACCGTCCCCCTCCAGAGCGCGGTCACAGCGTCGCTGCTCTTCGATCTCTTAATTGCCTTCGCGGCCTTCAATATCCTGCTGTTGAGCGAAGGGCAGACGCTGGGCAGATACAAGTTCATCCTCTGTCTGCTGGTCTCATGGTTCGTGGCGTTTGCCGCGGGCTTGCCATTGTTCCTCTTCCTGCGCGAACGACAAAAGCGGCGTGGCTAATATACGTACCAACAAAGGAGCATAGTTTGATGGACTATAGCCCACTTGCACCCGACGTGATCGACAACCCCTATCCCTATTATTCCTACTTGCGCGAGCACGCACCGGTGTACTGGATCGCACCCATGCAAGCATGGGCGCTCAGTCGGTATGCTGACGTCGACTTCGCGCTGCGCAATCCACAGGTATTCTCGTCTTCTGGGTTCACCGGCCAGGCGCTGGGGGATCTCAACCCCACCTCTGAGATTCCGTGGATTCTGGATATCAATCCTCTAGAAGGACGCCTTGCCCTTGACGCACTGTTGTTTGACTGCCCCCCGTTTACCTGCACGGGGGAGGCCAATTGCAGAACCGCGCGTGAAAGTTCCACAGCGGTCAGCAGGTCTCGTCTTTGATGGAAGCTGTAAGGAGCACGGAAACGAAGATGGCAACAAAAGTGACACAAATGTTCGGCATTGCGTACCCAGTGTTTGCCTTTACGCATTGCCGGGATGTGGTCGTCGCCGTGAGTAAAGCTGGAGGACTCGGGGTCCTCGGCGCCGCGCTCCACAGCGACGAACGACTGGAAATGGATCTGCAATGGATTGAGGAGCAGCTGGGCGACATTCCCTATGGCGTGGATCTTATGATGCCCTCACATTATGTGGGCGCGGAAAAAGGCGGCCTCGATCAACACTCGCTCAAAGCGCTTATTCCGGACCAACATAAGCAATTTCTTGACACCTTACTGGCGGAGGCGGGCGTGCCCGAATTATCTGACCAGCTCGTGTCTCCCAAGAAAGAACGCGGCCTCCGGTTTTCCCAGAAACAAGCCAAAGGCATTGTGGACATTGCGTTTGCTCATAAGCCGAAGTTCTTGGTCAGTGCGCTTGGGACACCACCGGATTGGGTCACTCAGGCCGCGCATGACCGTGGTCTGTATGTGGGCGCCCTCGCGGGCAAGCGCCAACATGCGGAACGGCATAAAGCCGCCGCCGTGGATGTCATTATTGCCCAATCGTATGAAGCCGGCGGCCATACGGGGGACATCGGCGGGATGGTCCTCATCCCAGAAATCGTTGATGCCGTGGCTCCTGTGCCCGTGCTCGGCGCGGGCGGGATTGGCAGCGGACGCCAGATGGCCGCCGCGTTAGCATTAGGAGCACAAGGCGTGTGGTGTGGGTCGGTGTGGTTGACCACGGTGGAGTCAGAGCTGGATCGCAACGCCAGAAACAAACTCCTGGCCGCGGCTACGGAAGATACAGTCCGGACCAAGGCCATGACCGGGAAATACACCCGCTTCTTACGCTCACAGTGGACTGACGCCTGGGAACGGGCGGATACACCCGAGCCGCTCAAGACGCCGCTCCAAAGCGTGTTGGTGTATGAATACTTGCGACGCATTGACCATGCGATGAAAGCGCCTGGTGTCACACCGGAGTCGGGCGCGTATCAGCTCTATACCTACCCTGTGGGCCAGGGCATCGGCGCGCAAAACACGAGCCGGTCCGCGCGCGAGGTGGTACGGGAAATGATCGAAGGCTACGTCGACGCCGTCGCACGGTTGCAGGAGCACGTGGAAGGATAGACGAGAGGAGCCAGGGACAAGACGGGATCGGTGGAACTCGCCATCGTCGAGATGCGCTATGCCCGCAAGGAACTTGGCCTGCGGAGCGGATTTGTCCGTCCCGATCCGTATCTGAATCGTGCGCTGGATCATGTGGACTACGAACCGTTTTGGGCCGAGGCGCAGGAACTCGACTTTGCCATTGGTCCGCACAAAGGCACGGGTGTCCACGAAGGGCCTGGTGCCACCCCAGCAATGGGCGTCGACTGCGTGAAAAGTCATGGGGCCAAACATATTGTGTCGCACACCATGGAAATGATGATCGGCTGCTTGGGCGTCATCTGGGGTGGGGTCTGTGAGAGGTTCCCGAGATCTGTGGTCCGGAGCAGACTATGAGCCAGGCCTCACTTTCCCCACTTGAGCAGAAGACGGACCTGCCCGCACCACATGCGGCATTCTTGCAGGAGGCGCTCCCGCGTCTACAAGCAGACGAGAGAATTGTTGCGGTCGCCGCCGGAGGTTCGTTCTTAACCGGGAGCATGGACGAGTACAGTGATCTGGATCTGGTCATTGCCGTGAGTCCTGCTGCGATCCCGCAACTCATGCAAGAGCGCCACCCATTTACCGCTTGCGGGGCGGACGCAGGTCCTTCTGTAGCTGCAGATGTGATGGGGAGATATTCGCCGATCTCCTCCAACAGAAGATTCTTCGCCCCTTCCTCATTGCTGGAAGGCACTATGCGTGCAATGTGTCTTGTCCCCAGAGAAAGCGCACGACTTGTGTGGTCAGTTCGTCTGCCTTGGCATTGAGAGCGGATTCGCTGAGGTTGGCGATAGGATGGGAGGTGACGACAAACTCGTAGGTAGGCGCGCCCCAAGTTGTTGCCATGGCGTGCGAGGTGGCGATGAAGGGCGCCGTCACAATGGCGACCGCGGGAAGGCCCGCGTGTTCTAATTTGATCCCGTCGAGCACACTGCCCGAACTACAGGACCCTCAATCACCGACCCCGGCCAGAACGAAATCGGCCTGGCGTTGGAACACGGCGATGGCTGCTGGCGTGACACTGTGGCCCGGAGACTTTTTGCGCTCAACATGCGTGAGGGTGATCTGATACCGCGTCGCGAGACGTTCGGCGATCTTGCGCAAGATCACCTCGGAGTTGAATTTGGTATTCTCAACCAATCCGACGCGGAGTCCCGTGAGCGAGCGAGGACGCGGGGCGTAGCGAAACACTTCCGCGGCGTGGGGAGCCGCGACCGTGGGATCAAAGACTGTTCTTCTCATCACTGTCCTCCTATCTCAATCGGGATGGTAATACTGCGCGTCCATTTCGTCCCCCACCCGGGCAGACATGCGGACCAACTGCCGCCCTGGGCGCCCGCGCACACGAGTAAGATATCCTCGGGGTCTCGGATGACAGAGCGCCACTGCGTTTCCTCGTCTGGTGTAATCTCCCCTGGGAGTCGGGCCGCGCGTTTGAAATCGGCCACCGTCCGCCGCGCATGGGCACGGATAAACTCTTGAACTCGCCGGCGACTCCATCCACTCCGGCGTATGATCTCGGCATGTTCTCCCGCCAGGACGAGTAACGTCTCATTGAACCCATAGGTATTCGGTGTTGCCAGATTGCACACAGCATCAGCGAATTCCAGCAACAGCGGTTCTGGTGTACTGGCCAGTTGGTTATAGACGCCCATGAGCGTGTTGGAGGCATAGACCGTCACCGTGCTGTCCTCTGTGCGAAAGCCGCGCGTCACATGGAACGGCGTCCACGGGTGGCCGCTCTCATTTTCGGCGAAACAGCAGGTGTACTTGGCTGGCGTTCCTAGCGTGGCTTTGTCGAGATACCCAGGGCGGGTATTGAGCACGTTCATCATCACAAGCCGCAGTGCTCGACCAATCGTCGCGTTGGCGCGTACGCCAGGACCAAACACATTGTTCGTCGCGTTGATGCCCAACCGGGGCCCAATCGGACCATTGACGATCAACGCCAGCCCTGACCCACCCGTACTCGTCGCGGGATTATGGTAGTGGAAATCCGGATGACAGAGCGCTCGTACCGCCGCGAGCACCACCGGGAAATAAGGAGGCCGGCAGCCCGCCATCACGGCGTTAATCGCCACCTTTTCCGCCGGGAGGATCGCATTACGTTCCTCAATCGTTCCGAGGATGTCCTCGGCTGCCACTCCCCCAGCCGCGAGCATGTCGTGGACGGATTCTTCCGTGGGCGGGACCAGCGGCAGACCATCACTCCACCCCCGCGCATAGTAGAATTCGATCCACTCCGCTGCCGTGCGAGGGTCTGACGATGGGGGAGGCGGTGTCGCTGTGCTCATAGCTGGACTGTTCCTATCGCTGGCAATCTACTTCATTCATAGAGAAAAAGGCAACAGCCGGAACGTCATGTCTCAGCGACCGTGCTTCCGTTTGGGGTCACGTCGCTGTTGCTCATCGTGTGACATTCATGCGGAACGAATCGCTGACCGCGGGGGAGTCGTGCCTCCCAGGGCGATGGTCAGCTTGCCCTTCAAGATCGACGTCATGCCCTATGCCCACGGAAAGCCCGCGCGGCACCTGCTCACGCGCAGGCGCGGCGGAAGTGCGTGTGGCCAGGAAATACAAGCCCTTGCCCCGACAAGCCCGGTGTGCCACGATTGCGCATCTTTATAACTAGGGGGCATGCTATGGACCAGCTTGAGGCTATTGAGAACCACGTTGTGGGGGTTACGCGGAGAGTGTCGTCGGCCTATGTACCTCCCTTCCAACTCACCGAAGGACAGCCACCCCCCATCGCCGCGAACGGCGGGTTATCCTACATGTCGTTCGATCGGGACGGGGATGCGGGCACTGCCGCGGCGACGGAGGCGGCGCTCCGCCAGATTGCCGAGGGAGAAGGGCAGGAAGTTATCGACATGCTCGACCACGCTCCTCCCGGCCCAATCGAGACCAAGTGGGGCGTCGGGTTTCGGAGCTACGCGGATTGCCTGGACTACATTCGGGCGAACAACATCAAAGCCCCTGAAGGCGGCGTCGCGCTTCCACTGCGCTACACCGTCCACGAGCAACCGTCTTACTCCATCGTCTCGTCCAACGCGCTCTGGCGGGACCCGGCGCACGAAGCCGAAGCGAAAGCGCTGCGCAAGGAAGAGCAGGACACTGGGCGGCGCTGCCTCTATTTTCCGCAGGTGTTGCGCGACGCGCGCCGCATGGAGGAATACCATCCAGGGCTCTCGCCTCACAGCCCCGCGTGCATGGACAAGCTCGGCGTTGCGCTGGCGCACTGCGAGTCCAAGTGCCAGAACTTTTACGACGCGGCGGAGGTGGAGCGCGTGTTCTACCCGGAGATGGAGAAGCTTCTCTTGGCGTTGTTCCCGGACGCCACGGATGCGCTCGTGTACAACCACGACGTGTTTGACAAGGACTACGCAGGCGACCGCACGGAGGACCAGGACAACAAGAACCCAGGGGTGAACGCCAACTACGCCAACATCGTGCACAACGATCTGAACGATAACAGCGGGCGCGTGCGCTGTCGCGAGCTGCTCACGAAGAACCTGCGCAACTTCGGGCGCGCGCAGCACTACACGGAGGAGCAGGCCGACGCGAAGATGGCGCGGCGGTTCGTGTCAATCAACCTCGCCAAGCCGATGGAGACGGTGGGCCAATACCCCTTCGTGCTCTGTGCTTGGCCCTCGTTCGCCGACCAGCCGTACATCACCAACTACCGCGTCTACGACGACCGCGTCGGCGAAACCACCCGCTTCACCTACCGGCCCGACCACGAGTGGTACTGGTTTCCCCAGCAAAAGCCCACCGAGGTCTCCATGCTCAAGTGTTACGACTCTATCACCGACGGGTCCGTCTCGCGCTGGTCTTTCCACACGGCCTGCGTCGACCCCACCGCACCCGATGACGCACCCTGCCGCAAGAACGTCGTGGTCCGCGCCTTTGTCTTCTTCTAAGCGGGTGTCTCAAAAGCCGGGCTTTGTGCTTCGACAGGCTCAGCACGAACGGAAAAATCCCAACGCATACAAGACGCGCCCCGTTCGCCCTGAGCTTGTGGAAGGGCGAACGGAGGGTTTTTAGACACCCTCTTAGAAAATCGCCCTGCTTCAGCGGCTCGCGCCCGATCTGGCCATCGTGCCAGAATGCGCGGCCCCGGAAATGATCGTCGCGCAATGTCCGGCGTTCACCTTCACCGATGCCCAGTGGCCGTTGCGCGAAAAAAGCAAAATCCTGCCCCCTCTTTTACCGCCGAGCGCTGGCTCTTGCCGAAAGGGCGACGCCAAGAGTAGCGTGGAGCGCGAACGATCTCGCAAGAGGCGACCTGACGCCAGAGGAGCATATCCCATGCAACAACGCACACTCGGGAAGACCAATTTGCCGGTCTCGGCCCTCACGCTGGGAGGTGGAGGAATTGGCATGGTGTGGGGACCCACGACCGATGAGGAAGGTATCGCCACCGTCAAAGCGGCCGTGGCCAGTGGCATCACCATGCTCGATCTGGCTCCGATGTATGGCAAGGGAAAATCGGAGGAGATCGTCGGACACGCGTGGCGGGACCTCCCCACCAAACCGCTCATCGCGACCAAGGTGTTTATCATGCCAGACGAGCGCAAGGATCTGGCCGGCGCGGTCCAGCGATCCCTGGAAGGGAGTCTCACACGGTTAGGTCTCAGCCATGTCGATGTGTTGCAACTGCACAACCAAATCGAACCGCACGAACCACTCGCACCCCGGCGCCTCACCCTCCGTGAGGTCATCGGCGTGGGGGGCGTGCTGGAGGCCATGCAACGCCTCAAGGACGCGGGCGTCGTGAAAGCACTGGGTTGTACGGGCATCGCCCGCCACGATGTGGTGCGGGAGGTATTGGCGGATGGCCGTGTGGACACCGTTCAACTCGTCACGAATCTCCTCTGTTCGGAAGGCGAGATGGGCGCGCGTGGGGATGCTCCGTATCGCGATCATCTGGAAATGGTCCGGCTCGCGCAAACCGCGGGACTGGGCGTGTTCGGCATTCGCCCCTATGCCGCGGGCTCGCTGACGGCGTCGATTGATCGCACCTTGCCACCAGAGCATCCCGTCGTCCGCGATTTTGCCATGGCCCAGCAACATCTCGGCTTTCTCACAACCGAGACGGCTGAGTCCTTATCCGTCGTTGCGATGCGGTACGCGCTGAGTCTGCCGGGCGTGAGCACCGTGGTCACGGGAGCGAAAAATCGCGCCGAACTGGCGGAAGCGGTGGCCGCCGTCACCGCCGGGCCACTGCCGCCGACGACAATGGACCGCATCGCCACCTGCCAACGAACGGTGTTGGCGCGGCAATAACGAGGAAATGAGACGCGAACATCGGCACAACGAGAAAGGAGGCTCCCCATGGCCCGGTTAAACAAAGTGATCGACCTCTTGGAACAAGGGAAAGTGGTGTTTGGTGGCGGCATGGCGTGGACCGGCAATATCGATGAGGCCATGGCGTTCGCTGATATGGGCTACGATTTTGTCATTTTCGAAATGGAGCACGAAGGATTTCACTTACCAGGGCTGCGGCTCTCGTTGCAGTTCCTGCTTGACCGTAAGCGCATCTCGACCGCGGGTGGCTTGCAACCCGATGTCGTCCCGTTCGTGCGGGTTCCGCCCAATGCCCGCGAACGCAATCAGTGGATCATCAAGCAAGCCTTGGACACGGGAATCTACGGGCTCATCGTGCCGCATTTGGATACCGTCGAACAAGCGCAAGCGATGGTGGTGGCCAGCCGCTATCCCCAAGCCCTCGGTGCCCCAGACACTGAACCGGTGGGCGAGCGTGGCTGGTGGTATCGCCTCGCGCCCCGGTATTGGGGATTGAGCCTGCCAGAGTATTACAAGGTCGCGGACCTCTGGCCGCTTGATCCACAGGGGGAACTGTTCCTCATGCCCATCGTGGAAGGCATCCACGGCGTGAAAAATCTGCCCGACATCCTACGACACGTGAAGGGGATCGGTGCGATTTGGGCCGGCTCGGGTGACCTGTCCATCGAATTGGGGACCGGCGGCAATATGAGTGATCCACGGGTCGAAGCAGGCGTACAACAGATTCTCAAGACCTGTAAAGAGTTCCATGTCCCGTGCGCGACCATCGCCAGTCCGGAGACGATCGAGCAGCGCATTGAGCAGGGCTTCCGCATCATCGTGACGATGCCCGCGCGCGTGGACCCTACCTTGAAAAAAGGCCGAACGCTCGCTGGCCGGTAGACACGACATTAGGACCCCTGGTGAAGAAAAGTGGAACCCAGGATGGCAACCTGCGCTCGAATACCCAATTGGTGTGCTTGCCGTGCAGCCCATCGTAGAGCCGCAGGCCAAGGCCGGTGCCGCTCACGCAAAACGGCCATATCTTGGTGTTCTCGCAGTGGACACCCTGCGGTCGCTCCGCCCACTAGGTGGTATGACGGGCGACGAGTTCGTCGGCAATGCGTGTGTAGGCCTCGCGCCACGCCGGCGTAATGTCGCACATGACCGGCAGGACACAGCCGGTTTCATGCAAATCGAAGCGCCCCAAACTGCACATGGGTGGCGTGCTGTAGCGATCCCACCAAGGATGCGGTTCGCCGTTGATGCTCCAGTCGTCAGGGGTCGTCGCCTTATCCCAGATGAATCACAGCCAGCCGCGCGCTCATCAAGGCGAGGGAACGGGTTCGATTTCATGGATGACACTCCTTGTTAGATCGAGACCGCGCACTCACCACATCGGGACTGACTCACCGGCCGAACCGCGGAGCATCACCATCTTTGCGCGTTGCTGGTGAGCCAATTTCCAGGCGACACGCAGTCGCCCCGTCCTGCCAATCGGCAGCACGAAGCGCGTGAGGCCATAGAACCACAGCAGCACGGCATTTCCTTGATACTCCGCGGTCCCCTCCAGAAGCGCGCGAACAATCCTGCCGACCGCATGCGGCGAGGCAGCGGAAGGAAGACATCGCGGACCTCTTTGTGCCCAACTTCTATTGCGACTGTGAACCGGATGATCCGACCGTGACCTACGCCGTCGCCAAGGCCAATCCCTTTGGCGCGAAGCTGGGCACCGTGCTGAGTTCACACATCAGTCACTTCGATGTACCTGATATGACGGAAGTGCTAGAGGAGGCGTGGGAACTGGTCGAAGAGAAGGGGAGGTCCGAAGAAGACTTTCAGGCGTTCACGTGTGGCAACGCGGGGAAGCTGTGGGCGAGTCTCAATCCAGATTTCTTCACAGGGACAGTCGTGGAGTCACAGGTGCGTAAACTCCAGGCATAAATGGGACACGCGTTTCAAGGGAATGAAAAATGAAGAATGAGGAAAAAGGAAGTCGGGAGACAGCATCGAGTCATCCACGTCCCGACCCTGAAGAAAGGAAGAGTATGCCCAAAGGAAACACTCGGTTAACAAGTAGCGCCCAAAACACGGTCGCAAAGACTGCCATGTCCCGCCGCTCGTTTCTGCGGGGCACGGGGGCTGGCGCGGCGGGCCTTGCCGCGGCGGGATTATCGTTCCCCGTCGCGCGCGCGACCGCCGATGACAAGGGGGAATTCGCCCTGAGCATTGGCCTTACCGTGCCCGCCACACAAGAGACGAAGAACATGGCGGAAATCGCCCACCGGGTTGAAGCGCTTGGTTTTGAATCGTTGTGGATTGGCGAACATCCCATCATCCCCGTGGCGTTCAATCGGCAACTCCCCGGAGGTGACACACTCCCGGAACATTATAACCGCTGGGCGGATCCCTTTATCGCCCTCGCGATCGCGGCCTCCGCCACCAAGCGCCTCAAACTGGCGACGGGGGTTTGCCTGCTCCCAGAACGTGAAACATTGGTGACGGCGAAGGTGATTGCCTCCCTTGATATGTACTCTGGCGGTCGGGTGCTGCTCGGGGTCGGCGGCGGCTGGCTGCAAGAAGAGACTGAGATCATGGGGACCACGTTTCGTCTCCGCTGGAAACGCTTGCAAGAAACGGTAGAAGCCATGCGCATCCTCTGGACCCACCCGCAACCGAGCTATCAGGGGGAACTCGTGCGATTCCCGCCCGTGTATTGTGAGCCCAAGCCGGTGCAGAAATCTGGGCCGCCGGTCTTTCTTGGCGGCCACACGCCGAAAGCCTTGGACCGCGTCGCCCGCACGTATGACGGGTGGTGTCCGCTGACCAACGATCCGGCTGACTACAAAAAGAAAGTGGCGATCATCCGGCAGAAAGCCAAAGAGGCTGGACGGAATCCTGATGCCCTCCAGATGACGGCTTTTGTTGATCCGCTAAATGGGGCGCTGTCCGCGGATACCCTGAAAGCCTTTCGTGAGGCTGGCGCGAGCCGGATTGTGTTTTTCTCGCAACCGTTCGTCCAGGAGGTCGCGACGGGGAACGCGCTGGCCGCCATTGATCGCGTCGCCCCGATTCTCGAACGGGCGCGGAAACTCTAACATTTGTTGCGATTACGGTGTAAAGAAGCTGGTGGCACGCAAGAGATGGACAGGGGAGTGTTATGAGAAAAGAACCGTCGACCGCCACGAAGATGAACGGCGACTCCGCGCCAAAATTGATCGACCTGACGGACCGTATCCGTGCGAGAGAGGACTGGCGGCGTCACCCCCGCACCCTCAGTACCATGCTCAGCTTCCAGAAAGTCTATCCGCACTACATCCATGAACGATCCGGTGGGAAGG
>JANMSE010000295.1:0-2151 GCA_031389045.1 Deltaproteobacteria bacterium
GGGTAGAGAAAGACGCGCTCGATGTTTTCAATATCCAAACGTTGCACCCGTTCCTTGGGGTCCATCGAACCAAACGAGGCATTATCAACGTAGCCCGACCCGGTTGGGGTGCGTTTGTATGTGATACCGGCGAGTTGGTCCATGACACCAAGGCTTGAGGGCGCGCCGTTGCGGGTCATCTTGGCGGGCTTGCCATCGACTTCGAGGTATTCGAGTCCACGTTCGTCTTTACGAATACGCACCGCTCGGTCGCGGTACTTGGGTTCGAGGTATTTCTCCCACAGGTCTGGGGCTTCGAGGATATGGCCATCAGCGTCGATGACGCCGGAGTGCGGTATGCGTGGCAGATCGTTCGGGGTCATGAGGGTGCTCCTTTACGCAAGCATGAGTCGCCGCCCTTTCGGTTCTGGAATCGGGTCTCCAAATTCTTGGGCAGTGTCAAGCCATAATTGAATTGCTTCTTTTGCGTTGGCGAGGGCTGATTCTTGAGTAAGCCCGTGAGCGATGCAACCGGGCAATTCAGGAACTTCGGCGATGAAGACCTCATCCTCGCTGCTCCAGTATAAAATGATCTCATATTTCGACGGCATCACTTCGGCAGGGTGAGATTGTATCTCAAGAGCAGTGCTCGGACCTGGCGTACTTGATACGCTTTTGCCTTGCCGTTGTCTCGCTGCAGATTGGGATGTTCTTCTATCCCTGCTTTGCGAAAGATGTGGTGGCTTCCGCTTATCCGTTCTTCGAATCCTAGACGGTTCAGTAATTTGCATAAATCAACAAAAGGAACGTTTGCATCCGATCTGCCCTGCAGAATCTTCTGCCGTAATTTTTCGTACTTGCTCATGCATAATCCACTGGCCTTCGTCGTTCATGAGGCTCTGCTGTCGCATCGACACAATTGCCAAAGAATAACATAAGCGCATCAACGACCGATAGGGTAAGGAATGCTCTAGCGAGGACGCGATTGATTTCTCTATCCAGTTTTTCTCGTCACCCAATCCGCGAAAGCCTGACTCGTTGCCACAATGGCCGCGCTATCAGGGAGTTGCTGAATCAGAGCTTGTGGAATCGCTTCAATACCAAGCCAGGCTCCGGCGATCTGCCCTGCGATTGAGGCATTGGTGTCGGTATCTCCACCCGCGGCAATAAGCTGTTCGAGAACCGGGATCAAGCCGTGCTGCTTCGTTTGTTGCGCCGCGTACAGCGCGAGGGGGACCGATTCGACGACATAACCAGAAGTCCCAAAGCGTAGAGCGACTTCTGCTATTGGCGTATCAGAATCAAGTGCCGCTAAGGCGAGCACGCGCTCTTTGATGCCCGTATCATCAGGCAGTGAGGCCGCCGTGAGGGTGAGCAGAGAATGACCTGGAAACTGTGGGAGCAAAATGGCGAGGCGAATGGCGACGACAACGGCTAATGCTCCAACATACGCCTCTTCATTATGATGGGTGATGCGACACACATCACGAATGCGAGTGCGACTGTCGGGGCGTTCTGAGTCAAGACAAAAGGCGAGGGGCGCGATCCTCATGGCGGCACCGTTGCCAGCGGCCCTTTCTCCTCGTCTCCCCGCCAGCGCCCAATGCGCACCAGCCGAGAGGTCTCGCAGTGCTTTGAGGGTACTTGCTCCCAGTCCCGTCAATTGTCCGCGTTGGAAATATGATACGAACTTCTTGGCGATGTGCGCCGGAGAGATGAGTTGTTCCTCGACAATCGACTCGCAAGTGGCGAGGGTGAGTTGCGTATCATCGGAGATGGCTCGATGCGCGAAGTGTGTGGAAGTGGCGGTTCCTGACGATTGTTCGTAGGGGCCACCGAGCATGTCACCGATGGCTCCGCCGAGAAGGCAGCCGAGGATGTGACCGTTAAGAGACATAAGAGCGGATGGTAACAAGGCTGGCTATGGCAAGGGCTGGCTGTGGATTCGAAACTAATCCACAAGGCCTAGCCGTCGATACAGTTCAGCATTCTTTTTCAGAACTCGGTTCAGAGCTTGTTGAAACTGGTCGTCGGAACGGGCAAGCAATTCCTCTGAATGCGAAGAGCCAAAGCGCCGCACATAGCGCGAGCCCACGCGTGTCATCCACACCTGGGCCTCTGGACAACGAGCCAGAAGACGATCGGAGGCGACCATTTCGTCGATATCTATCT
>JANMSE010000300.1:0-31146 GCA_031389045.1 Deltaproteobacteria bacterium
GAGGCACTAACCGTCAGAACCCAACCCCAAGAGGAACAAAAGAAAGTAGCCAGAGAGAACAATAAGAGAGGGTTGAAATATGGTCAAGCCGGAAGACTTACCGATTCGATACAAGCGTTTCAGGAAGCTTATCAAGCAGACCCAGGCGATGTGGAGATTGTGAATAATCTTGGGGCCGCCTATCTGCTAAGCGGAGATCTGAATGTGGCAGAACAGTTCCTGCGAAAAACATTAAGTCTTGCGCCAGGACGGTCGAGTGCGTGGGCGAATCTTGGCCAAGTCCATGCCAAACAGGGAAAACCGCAGGAAGCTGTTGCTTGCTTTGCAAATACGTTTCGCTTCTCTCGAAACCGAGAGATTACGCGCCAGTTTCTTTTCAAGCTAACATCCAAAGAAGGAGAAGACGAAAAGGTCAAGGAAGCAGCAAAGCGAGCGCTCCAACTCGCTTTGGTACAGGCTCCCCACAACGATCTTCCTCTTTCTTCAATAGAAAGTCGGAAAAACGAAACGCCTACAATAAAGACCCAGAGAATAGCGGTATCCGTAGGGATGTACAGGGTTGTCCGAGACGCGAAACTCCTTAAGGAACCACGAGACGATGCAGAACTTGTCGCCGAACTTCGCAGGGGGAGAAGAGTGAATGTTGTCAGCGCGGTAGGAGAAAAATGGTTGAGAGTGGAATCGAAACACGCAAATCGACCGCCTGGGTATTTGAGGACTGAAGATGCGGTACGTGAAGAGAATCCCGTTAAAGAAGAAGAGGAAAAGTCCACTCTAGATGCGCAAGAGGAATAGGGGACGTTGCTGGAAGGACAAAGACGGCAGACTCTCGCCTTTCAACAGGAGACGCAACAGATCATCCCCCTGGTGTTCCATGACCACGGGCAACCGATCAGCAACTACGACAAACGGTGGAGGGCGGCTTGCCAAGCTGCCGGGTTATCGGGTAGAAGGTACGTCCATGATTTCAGACGGACGGCAGTGCGGAACATGGTGAAGGCTGGTATCCCTGAGAGAGTCGCTATGCAGATGAGTGGACACAAGACCCGCAGCATCTTTGATCGCTACCACATCGTGGCCGATGCGGACTTGCAGGAAGCCGCGAAACGGCTCGAACAGGCGATAGACGCGCAAACCATGACAAAAACCATGACAATGCCTTCTTTTCTCACTCCGAAAAAGTCCGTAAGCCCGTGAAGTCCCCGATCCGGCGGCGTAGCTCAGTCGGCTAGAGCGAGGGTCTCATAATCCCTAGGTCGGCGGTTCAATTCCGCCCGCCGCTATCAATCCTCTCAGGTATTTACACGGCCACCCGCCACACTGTTCGCACCATACGGTCGCGGATCGGTCGCGGATGGCCGTGTCTTGTGGCCTCTCTCGCGGGTCATTATGCGGAAAATTTGCGCGAGATAAGACTCGCTCTCTAGATGACCTTCTCCCGCCTCATCTGCTCCAGCTCATCCGCTGAATATCCCAACGATTGCAGGATGCTGGTGGTGTGCTCGCCCAGCGCGGCGGAGGGGACAAGGTCCGTCGCCGGGGTATCGGAAAACTTGAGCGGCTTGCCGACCATTTTGACTCGTCCAGCTTTGGGATGAACATTCTCAACCAATAAATTGCGCGCGAGCACCTGGGGATGCTGAAACACCTTGTCGTAGTTGTTGACCGGCCCGCTGGGAATGCCCGCCGCTCGGAGTTTCTCTAGCCAGAAGGCGCTCTCGTGGGTGGTAGTCGCGGATTCGATTTGTTCGATCAAGAACGGCAGGTTTTTCCGCCGCTGCGTGTTGTCCACAAGTCGTGGATCAGTGGCCATCTCGGCTTTGCCAAGAAGCTCACAGAGTGTTGTCCATGTCGCCGGTGCGGCGTCGGCGGCGATGGTGATGTAGCCATCCTGTGTCTTGAACGCACCATGCGGCGCGATGCGGCGATGCGCCGAGGCCAGAGGCATGGGTAACTCGCCACTCGCCAAGTAGTCACTGCCATCAATCAGTCCTAAGGCGACCGAAGAATCCAGCAAGGATGCGTCGATATGTTGCCCCTTGCCGGTTTGTTGACGCGCGATATACGCGGCCAGCACTCCGAGCGCGCCAAACATGCCGGTGCCAAGGTCGATGATTGGCACGCCCGCTTTCACGGGTGGACCTCCGGGCACGCCGGTGACCATCATAATCCCACCCATGCCTTGGGCGACGGTGTCGTAGCCACCTTGATTGGCCATGGGGCCGGTCTGCCCGAAGCCGGAGATCGAACAATAGATGAGGCGCGGATTGACTTGTGACAAGGTGGGATAATCGAGTCCCAGTCCCTTCATCACACCAGGGCGAAAATTCTCGACGAGCACATCGGCCCATTTGGCGAGGCGCATACAGATTTCACGGCCACGGGGGTCTTTAAGATCGACCGTGACGCTTTTTTTGTTGCGATTACTGGCCATGAAGGCCGCGCTCTCACCGTTGATAAACGGTGGCCCCATGCGGCGGACCTCATCGCCACCTTTCACTCGTTCGATTTTAATAACCTCGGCTCCCATGTCCGCCAGCAAGAGCGTGCAGTGCGGGCCTGCCAAGGCCCGGGTGAAATCCATAACGCGCATTCCTGTGAGTGGACCGGACATCGTTGTCTCCTTGAGGTTTTGGGGGTTGGGGGCTAGGAGCTGGGAAAAACCCAACCCCTAGCCCCAAAAACCTAGCCCCTAATCAGCTTCATCCGGCGATTCCCCCTCCGGCAGCGATGGCAGTGGTTCGAGAGGGAAGGCGAACGGCTCCAGCGGCATTGAGGGTTTCCCTGTTGTGATCAGTTCACTGATGAGCCGTCCGGTCATGGGCGCAAGGACGATTCCGTTACGATGATGCCCGGTGGCGATAATTACGTTCTCCAAGCCCGGCGCGCGACAGAGAATGGGCCGTCGCGTTGGCGAATAGGGGCGGAGTCCCGCCCAAAAATGACTCAGCGGGACGTTGTGCAGAGCAGGGACCAATTCAATAGAACGGGCGATCAAGCTGTGGATGGTCTCAAGCGTAACGTCTTTATTATGGCCGACGAACTCGACGGTGGAGCCGACAATGACGTCGCCATTCTTGCGTGGTACGAGATAATGGTCATTCCACGACAGCACATGACGAACGTTGGTCGCGCGGATCGCGAGCATTTGTCCTTTGGCCGGTTCGACGGGAATCCTCAGACCGAACAGGTCGCCGACCTCGCGTGACCATGAGCCGGCGGCAATGACGACAGTGTTGACGCTGATCCATTCGTCGCCCACACGCACAGCCGAGACTTGTCCGCCGGCGGTGCGGACTTCACTCACGGTGCTCCCAGTGTGGACCGTGACTCCGCGTTGTTCATCCGCTTTGATCCACGCCTCGGCGAGTTTGCCGTTGTGGAGGTGATGGTCACCAGAGAAATGAACCGCGCCACGAATCTCTCGCGTGAGCGCGGGTTCGAGACGGTGGACTTCTTCCGCCGAGAGCCACGTGGCCGGATAGCCTTGTTCGCGACGTAGCGCATGGAGCGAACGATATTTTTCTTCATCCTCGTCGGTGCGGAGCAGGTCGAGCACGCCAGCGGTTTGATATTCAAGATCAATGCCGGTGCGCTCTTGCAGTTCGCGCACGAGCGCTGGATAGAGTGCCTGGCTGGCGTGTTTGAGTCGGTACAGTGGTCCGTTGCGCGCGCGTCCACTGGCGACGGCGAGAATACCCGCCGCCGCGGCGGAGGCTTCTTGGCCAGGAATGTTCTTTTCAATCAGTATGGTTCGTTGTTGCTGTTCAGCGAGGTACCAGGCAATCGCTGCCCCGATGACCCCGCCCCCGATCACGACGACGTCGGCTGTGGTTGTCATGGCTCGCTATTGTAACCAGATGGGGGAAAGGGGAAAGGGGGAAATGGGGAAATGGGGAAATGGGGAATCGGAAAGGTAAAAGTCAAAAGTCAAAAAGCAAAAATGAGGACCAAAAAGTTCCCTCCCCCGGCTGGGAGAGGGCTAGGATGCGGGGGATCAAATGAATTTTCCTTGTCCGGCTGGGAAAGAGGGATTCGCATTCGTTACCGCGTTTGGCCGTCAAAAATCACCGGCGCTGGGAGCCTCGGCCTGTGGTGCCAAAAGGCATGGGAGCCGTAGCGCGGGGCGTTGGTGATAGACCGAAGGGCATCTGGGTTGGGCTATGTGGGGTCCGATTGACGGTGTGTTGCCCACTTGGTGAGTGTCGGGTGCGTGGCGTCGGTTGATCCCACCCCGAGGTATGGGGACCCGTCGGTCTTCTTGGGACAATTATGTCAGTGCCATCATCCCGCTGACGATCACGATCTCGATGACGGTGGCGATGACGATGGCGGCCGCTCTGGATCACGGGAACTGGAATATAGACGGGATCGTAATAGCGCTCCTGTTCGACTTCGATGATCTGCTGGGGAGCTTCGTAGATGATGACTTGAGGCTCTTGAGGTTCTTGTTCTCTGACCACGGGGGTTGGAGGTAATATGGCGGTGGCCACTTGCTTGACCACAGCTTCCGCTCCGTCGGCGGACAGTGTGATGCGTTGCGCATCCGCCGCTCGTCGCACGGAGGCGAGCACGTCGTACACGACTTCTGAAGTCAGTGAGTCACTGACTTCCCATCCGCCGGCGGGTTGAATTCCAGCTCCACTCAGTGGGCCTAGTCCATCTTCGCTGCTGTCCTGAATGAGCCCTAAATCCAGAGCCAGCTTTTGCGCGAATTTACCCTCGCTGTGTTCAGGGTAAGTGCGACTCGGCGACAACGGGAGGGATACCCGTGAGGATGCGGGCCGTGTGGCTTCGTGGACCTTCACTTGGTTGCGGTACGCGGGTGGTATTTCCACCGCTTCATCCACGACGTGGATCACGCCGTTGGTGTCGGTCCATTGATACAGCTTCGCCGATGAGGAGGAGGGCACGAGAAGAAGCAGGCCACAGAGAAATAATGTGGTACGCATGGATTCCTTTAACCACCAGAACCCTGGGAAACGCAAGAGGCCCTGGGTTCATCCCATTGACCCCCCGGACACGACAGGGCATATAGCACCTATTTCTCGATAGGAACAAACGTAGTGAATGCACTGATTCAGAAAGCCGATACGCTTCTCGAAGCGCTCCCTTACATTCAGCGATTTTCCGGTAAAACCTTTGTCATTAAATATGGCGGGCACGCCATGGAGGACGAAGCGCTCAAGCAACACTTCGCCCGTGACATCGCGCTTCTCAAATATGTCGGGATGAATCCCGTCGTCGTCCACGGCGGCGGACCGCAGATTGGCGAAATGTTGAAAAAGCTTGGCATCTCCTCACGCTTCGTACGCGGGATGCGGGTGACGGACTCCGCGACCATGGATGTGGTGGAGATGGTGCTGGGTAAGATCAATCAAGAAATCGTGACCTTGCTCAACGGCCAAGGCGGAAAGGCTGTTGGGTTGAGCGGTAAGGATGGCGAGCTGCTCGTGGCGCGCAAGATGATGCTCACCGTGAGCGACAATGGACAAGCGACAACTCACGACATTGGGCAGGTGGGGGAGATTGTTGAGGTGAACCCACGGGTGATTCATGCCCTGACCGCGGCGGATTTCATTCCCGTGATCGCGCCGGTGGGTGTGGGGGCCGATGGGACACCGTATAACATCAACGCCGACTTGGTCGCCGGAAAAGTGGCCGAGGCACTGCAAGCCGAAAAGCTCATTCTGTTGACGGACGTGGAAGGGATCAAAGGCAAGGATGGGGTGCTGATTCCGACGATGGGCAGTGAGCACGCCGAGGTGCTCATTCGCGAAGGGACGATTGGCGAAGGGATGATTCCCAAGGTCGAGTGCTGTATCGCCGCGCTGCATGGCGGCGTCAAGAAGACACATATCATCGACGGGCGCGTGCGACATGCGACGTTACTGGAAATTTTCACCAAGGAAGGCATTGGCACTGAAGTGGTGCGGAGGACATTATGACCAATCAAGACATTATCGACCTTAACGCGCAATATCTGTGTACCACTTACGCCCGCTATCCCGTGGCGTTCGTGCGTGGTCAAGGCTGTCGCCTGTGGGACGCCGAAGGGAAAGCGTACCTTGATTTCTTCGCCAGCCTCGCGGTGATGAACCTGGGGCAGTGCCATCCCGCGGTGGTGAAAGCGGTGTACGAGCAAATTTCGACACTGACTCACGTCTCCAACCTGCACCACACCATTCCACAAGCGAAGCTCGCCGAGGCGCTCTGCAACCATTCGTTCGCGGACAAGGTGTTTTTCTGCAATAGCGGCGCGGAAGCCAATGAAGCGGCGATCAAGCTCGCGCGCAAATTTGGCGGCGACAAACGTGATGGTCGCTATGAGATCATCACCACCTTGGGCTCGTTTCATGGGCGGACGATGGCCGCCATTTCCGCCACCGGCCAAGAGAAAGTGCGCCAAGGGTTCGCGCCCATGCTCGAAGGGTTTCGTTACGCCCCGTTTGATGACCTGGCGGCCACGGAGGAGGCGATTTCCGAGCGGACCGTCGGGATTCTTGTCGAACCGGTTCAAGGGGAGGGCGGTGTCAACATTCCCAAGCCCGGCTATCTCAAAGGTTTGCGGGCCTTATGTGATCGTCACGGACTGTTACTCATGCTTGATGAAGTGCAAACTGGCATGGGCCGGACCGGTAAGCTGTTCGCCTATCAACACGAGGATGTGACGCCCGACATTATGACACTCGCCAAGGCGCTTGGTGGTGGCCTTCCGATTGGGGCGATGCTGGCGCGTGGCTCGGTCGCCGAGAGTTTCAATCTTGGCAGTCACGGCTCGACGTTTGGCGGCAACGCGGTGGCGTGCGCGTCGGGCAATGCGGTGATGAACACGCTACTGAACGAGGGTGTGTTGGAACATGGGCGCGCCATGGGCGAGTATTTCCTGAGTAAGCTCCAGGCGCTGAAAGCCAAATTTTCCTTCATCAAGGAAGTCCGCGGGCGCGGGCTCATCCTGGGCGCGGAGCTGGACCGTGAGGGCGCGGCGATTGTCGATGCCTGTCTGCGTGAGGGGTTGCTCATCAACTGTACCGTGGGCAAAGTGCTGCGATTCATTCCGCCACTGATTGTGACTACAGCGGAAATCGATGAAGGGTTCGCCATTATCGAGAAAGTGCTTGCGCAACAATGAAACGAGACCTGATTAGTATTGCGGATCTTTCGCGCGAGCAAATCGAGACGATCTTTTCCCTGGCCCGCCGATTGAAAGCTGACCGGCGGGAAGGGTTGCCTCATCCCTATCTTGCCGGCAAGACCCTCGCGATGATTTTCGAGAAGCCGAGCCTCCGCACGCGAGTGACGTTCGAGGTCGGCATGGTGCAGTTGGGTGGAGCGGCGGTTTATTTGGCTCCGTCAGACATCGGATTGGGCACGCGCGAAACCGTGCCGGATGTGGCGCAGAATTTGTCACGCTGGGTTGATCTCATCATGGCCCGGACGTTCTCACACCACACGGTGGTCGAACTCGCCCGGCACGCGACTATTCCCGTCATTAACGGGCTGTCCGACTTGCTCCATCCCTGTCAGATTCTGGCGGACTGCATGACGTTGATTGAGCAACGAGGGAAACTCGATGGGCTGAAGGTGGCGTTTGTTGGCGATGGCAACAACGTGGTGAACTCGTGGATGAACGCCGCGAGTAAATTTCCTTTCGCTTTTGCTCTCGCATGTCCCGCCGGTTACGAGCCTGACGCGAATGTGCTGGCGCTTGCCCGGCAGCGTGGGGCGCAAGTGACCATTACTCAATCCGTGGCAGAGGCCGTGCGTGATGCCGATGCGGTCTATACCGATGTGTGGACCAGCATGGGACAAGAGCAGGAAAGTGCTATCCGCCGAGAAGTGTTCAAGTCGTATCAAGTGAATGCGGCGGTCATGGCGCAGGCGAAGAAAGACGCGCTGGTCATGCACTGCTTACCCGCTCATCGAGGTGAGGAAATCACCGCCGATGTGCTTGAGGGGCCGCGATCGGTTGTGCTCGATCAGTCTGAAAATCGTCTTCATATTCAGAAGGCTATCATGGTGTGGCTCTTACGCCAGCGTCGGCAGAGCGATGGTGGGCAAGCGTAGGAGAAGACGATAGGCAAAAATCAAAAGGCAAAAGGCAAAAGTTGAAAATTAAAACTGAAGCTCTTCTATTCCCCATTTCCCCTTCTCCCCCGTCGCCGTTGTCACGCCCATCCCTGCATGGTACGGTGCCCCCACTTTTTTTCTTGTGGAGTATGATGTGGCAGATGTGAAGAAAGTCGTGCTGGCTTATAGCGGCGGGTTGGATACGTCGGTGATCCTACGGTGGTTGCTGGATACCTACCAATGCGAGGTGATCGCGTTCTGCGCCGACCTGGGGCAGGGCGAGGAACTCGCACCGGTCGAGGAGAAAGCCAAAAGCGTTGGCGCGAGTAAAATCTTTATCGACGATCTTCGTGAAGAGTTCGTGCGTGACTTTGTCTTTCCGATGCTGCGGGCCAATGCTTTCTACGAAGGCGGGTATCTGCTGGGCACGTCGATTGCCCGCCCGCTGATCGCCAAGCGGCAAATCGAAATCGCGCGCCAAGAAAACGCCGACGCGGTGTCCCACGGCGCGACCGGTAAAGGCAACGATCAAGTCCGCTTCGAGCTAACCTACTACGCGCTCCAGCCCAACATTCAGGTGATCGCCCCGTGGCGAATCTGGGACATGAAGTCCCGAACCGATCTCATCGCCTATTCGGAAGCGCGCAACATTCCGATTCCGGTCACGAAAGAAAAGCCCTACAGCACCGACCGCAATCTGCTCCACATCAGTTATGAAGGTGGCATTCTCGAAGACCCGTGGCTGGAGCCATACGAAGATATGTTCGTGCTGTCGGTCTCTCCTGAGCAAGCACCGAACACCCCTGAATATGTCGAGATCGACTTCGCGGCTGGCAATCCCGTGAGCGTGAATGGCGAGCGGCTGACGCCAGCGACGTTACTGGCGACGCTCAATACCTTGGGCGGCAAACATGGGATTGGACGGCTTGATCTCGTGGAGAACCGCTATGTCGGCATGAAGTCACGAGGCGTGTACGAAACGCCGGGCGGCACGATTCTTCACGCCGCGCATCGCGCGATAGAGTCGATCACGTTGGATCGCGAGGTGATGCACCTGCGTGATTCCTTTATCTCACGCTATGCCGAGATGGTGTACTACGGCTACTGGTTCGCGCCGGAGCGGGAGATGCTGCAAGTGGCGATTGATGAAGCGCAGAAGAATGTCACTGGCACGGTGCGTCTGAAGCTCTACAAAGGCAACGTCAGTATCGCCGGACGCAAATCCGACAAGACGCTCTACAACCCACAAGTCGCGACCTTCGAGGCGGGCGGCGATTACCGCCAAGCCGATGCCGAAGGGTTCATCCGCCTCAATGCTCTGCGCTTACGCATCCGGGCGATGGCGCAGAAAGGCTAACAAAGGGGAAACGGGGAAAAGGGCAAAAGGGGAAACGGGGAAGCGGAGAAGAACATGCGTAGTGCGGAAGATTGCCCTTTTCTTTCGCCCTTTTTCCCATTTACCCCTTTCCCCTTTTCCCCCAATTCCCCCGTTGTCTTATGAAGCAAGCACGAGAGAAGAAAGCCTGGGCTGGGCGGTTCGCCGAGGCCGCGAACCCGCTCATGGAGGCGTTCACCTCGTCATTGGCATTCGACAAGCGGCTCGCGCTTTATGATATTCAGGGCAGCATCGCCCATTGTCGCATGTTGGTGAAACAGAAAATCCTGATACGAGCGGAAGGGGAAAAGATCGTCAAGGGATTGGAAGGGGTGCGGCGCGAGTTGGAGCAGCAACGCTTCGCCTTTCTGCCGTCGGATGAAGACATCCACATGGCCGTCGAGCGGCGGCTGACCGAGAAAATCGGTCCGCTCGGTGGCAAACTCCACACCGCTCGCAGTCGTAATGACCAGGTGTTGTTAGATGTCCGGCTTTATCTGCGTGAGGAGATCACGAACATTGTCCACCTGATCGCGGCGTTGCAGAAACAGTTCGCGCGTCTGGCGAAACGCCATGGTGATGTCGTGATGCCTGGCTATACACATCTCCAACGCGCGCAGCCGGTGTTGTTGGCGCACCATTTTCTTGCGTATTACGAAATGCTGAGTCGTGATCGAGAACGGATGCAGCAGTGCCACGCGCGGGTGAATGTGCTGCCGCTGGGCGCGGGCGCGCTGGCGGGCACGACGCTGCCGATTGATCGCCATCATGTCGCCAAGTTGTTGAACTTCCCCAGTGTCAGTGAGAACAGTCTGGATACGGTCGCGGACCGTGATTTTCTGATTGAGTTTCTTTCCGCGAGCGCGATATTGAGCATGCACCTCAGCCGCTTGGCGGAAGAGTTGGTCCTGTGGTCGAGTAGCGAGTTTGGGTTTATTGAACTCCCGGATGCGTTCGCGACGGGCAGTTCGATGATGCCGCAAAAGAAGAATCCCGATATTCCTGAACTGGTACGGGGAAAAACGGGGCGGGTGTATGGCCATCTGATGGCGCTGCTGACGATCCTCAAAGGACTGCCGCTGTCGTACAATCGCGATCTACAAGAGGACAAAGAGCCGCTGTTCGATACGGTTGATACGGTAAAAGGTGTGCTTGCCATTCTTGAAGCGATGTTGCCACATATTGTCTTTCGTGAGGATCGTCTTAGCGAGGCCGCGCTTGGTGGGTTTACCTTGGCGACGGATGTGGCGGACTATCTGACGGAAAAAGGGATGCCTTTCCGCAAGGCGCATGAAGTGGTCGGGGCGGTGGTTCGCTGGTGCGTGGCGCAACAGAAACGATTGGAACAACTGTCGGTCGAGGAATGGCGACAATTCTCGTCCGTGTTTGACCGCGATCTGCTGCCGCGTTTGACGCTTGAGTCGGCGGTGGATCGACGACGTTCGTATGGAGGGACGGCGCGGGTGAATATCCAGCGCCGGTTACGGTCAATCGGCGTATGAACTTCTGGGTTTCGGGTTTCGGGTTTCGGGTTTCGGGAGACGGGGTCCAAGGTCCAAGGTCCAAGGTCCAAAGTCAGGACCCGAAACCTGAAACCCGCTTGCGATGGTGGCTGTTGGTTGTCGCTTGTGTGTTGCTTCCCGTGATTGTGTTACCTGCCTGTGGGAAGAAGACGCCGGTACGTCCGCCTGAGTTAGTGTTGCCGGAACCAACTGGGGACCTGACGCTTGAGATTGAAAAAGATGGTGTGGTGCTGCGCTGGGGCCGTCCACAAGAGTATGTCGATGGCAGTGAAATGGATGACCTGAGTGGCTTCGTGGTGATGCGCGCGACGCAAGATGCGCAGGGACAGACTTCTTCTTTCACCAAAGTGGCGACCATCCCTGTCGAGGACCGCGACCGCTTTCGCAAAGCGAAAAAATTTACCTACACGGATACGCAGCTCACTACTGGGACTTTGTATCGCTATCGGATTCAATCCTTGACGGAGGATGGATATGAGAGTGATCTCTCGAATACCGCCGAGCTGATATGGAAGGGCGGACAAGAGTGAAGAGTTGAGAGTTGAGAGTTGAGAGTTGAGAGTGAAAAGTGAATAATTCTTGCCGCCATCTTTCATCTTTAACCCGAAACCCGAAACTGGTTTTTCTCTATGAATCTTTCATTCACCAAAATGCACGGTATCAGTAACGACTATGTGTACGTCAACGCCTTCGCGACGACGGTGCCCGATCCGCCGACCGTGGCGCAAAAGGTCAGTGACCGTCGCACTGGGATTGGTGGCGATGGACTGATTCTGATTTGTCCGTCCGACAAGGCCGATGCGCGCATGGAGATGTACAACGCCGATGGCAGCCGTGGCGCGATGTGCGGGAACGGCATTCGCTGTGTCGGCAAATATCTCTACGACCACGGCATCGCACGCAACAATCCGCTGAGGGTTGATACCGATTCTGGGGTGAAAACACTTTTCCTTGAAGTGCAAGGCGGAAAAGTCTCACGGGTCACGGTTGACATGGGAGAACCGATTCTTGATGGGCCTCAGATTCCAGTGGCGGTGACCGGGCAGATGATCGACCAGTCGTTGGAAGTCGCGGGCCAATCGTATCGGGTGACCTGTGTGTCGATGGGGAACCCGCACTGCGTGACCTTTGTTGATACGGTTGAGCCGCTTGAGTTAGAAAAGATTGGCCCCAAGTTCGAGCATCATGCGCTGTTTCCCCAGCGCGTGAACACCGCGTTCATCCAGGTAGTGAGCCCGACCGAACTCAACATGCGCGTGTGGGAACGCGGCTCTGGTGAAACCTGGGCATGTGGGACTGGGGCCTGCGCCGCCGCGGTTGCCGCGGTGCTCACCAACAAGGCGAGTCGCCGGGTCACGATTCATTTGCGTGGTGGCGACCTAGAAATCGAATGGCGGGCGGAAGACAATCATGTGTATATGACCGGCCCCGCCGAAGAAGTGTTTGCTGGAACGATGGAAATCTAAGACGTGAAAAAAGTAGTCAGTAGCCAGTAGTCAGCATGGGGAAGAGTCGTCAGTATAATAGAGTCGTTTTCCCTACTGACTACTGACTACTGACTACTGACTACTGACTACTGACTACTTTCTTTTGGAGGTCATTATGGGAACCGCGCCTACTGCATTCGCCGGATCATTTGTTGCTCTCGTCACCCCGTTCAAGAACGGCAAGGTTGATGAACAGCGGATGGGAGACTTGATCGAGTGGCATATCAAGAGTGGGACGCACGGCATCGTGCCCTGCGGCACGACTGGTGAGTCGGCCACACTCTCGCATGAGGAGCATACCTCCGTCGTCAAGTTTGTCGTCAACACCGTGAAGAAACGCATCCCCGTCGTTGCTGGGACCGGGTCGAACTCCACCACCGAGGCGATTCGTCTGACTCGCGAGGCGCAAGAAGTCGGTGCCGATGGCGCGTTGATGATTTCGCCTTACTACAATCGCCCGACCCAAGAAGGCATCTATCAACATTACAAAGCCGTCGCGCAGGCGGTGCCTGGGTTTCCGATTATTTTCTACAACATTCCTGGCCGCACGGGCTCGAACATTGAGCCGTCCACGATGGCGCGCATGGCGGACATCGACAATATCGTCGGCGTCAAGGAAGCCACGGGCTCAATCGACCAAGTGATTAATATCCGCCTCGCGTGCGACGAGAAGCTCGCGGTGCTCTCTGGTGAGGACTCGCTGATTTTCTCAATGATGTCACTCGGTGGCAAAGGCGTGATTAGTACCGTCGCCAATGTCGCGCCACGCGAGACGGCGGAGCTGGCTAATGCCGGGTTGGCCAAACAATGGGAGAAAGCGGCGCAGTTGCAGCTCCAGTTGATCCCGCTCATTCGCGCGTTGTTCATCGAGACCAATCCGATTCCGGTGAAAACCGCGTTAGCCCTGATGGGTAAATGTGAATTAGAGCTACGGTTACCGATGGTACGGATGGAGGAAGGCAATTTCGCTAAGTTGCAGGATGTGCTGAAGCGGTATCAGATGATTGGGTAACGCGGTTGGTTCGTGCGGGAACAAGGTAGGGGCACGGTACGCCGTGCCCCTCTTTTTTTGTGAGGAGGCAAGTATGTCGATCAATGTCATTGTCTGCGGAGCCGCTGGTCGCATGGGGAAAGTGTTGGTGAGTCTGGTGCAAGAACATCAGGAGGCGCGGTTAGTCGGTGCCATCGAAGCCGCTGGACATTGGGCGCTTGGCAAGGATGCCGGTGAGGTCGCTGGCCTGGGTCCGATTGGTGTGAACGTCTCCAGTGACTACGCTGCGGTTGCCGCGCCCGATACCGTGGCTCTTGATTTCACCGTGCCGGAGGCCGCGCTTGCGCATCTGCGTACCGCGGTCGCTGCTGGTGCGGCGATCGTGATTGGAACAACCGGGTGGTCCACGGCGCAACGTGCCGAGGCGGATCAACTCGCGCCACGAACGCGCTCGGTGATTGCCGCGAATATGAGTGTCGGCGTGACGGTATTGCAGAAAGTCGTGGCGGATGTTGCCCGCATTCTCAAGGAGGGGTTCGATCCAGAAATCGTGGAAATTCATCACCGTTTCAAGGTTGATGCTCCCAGCGGTACCGCGCTCGCGTTAGGGCGTGCGATTGCCGCCGCGCAAGGCAAAGACTTTGACAAGACCGCCAAGCTCGCCCGTCAAGGCATCACCGGAGCGCGCACGGATGACGAGATCGGCATTGTCGCGCTCCGTGGGGGCGATGTGATCGGCGACCATACTGTCGTCTTCGCCGGGTTCGCCGAGCGGCTCGAATTCACGCATCGTGCGCAGAGTCGTGACTGTCTCGCGCGTGGTGCGTTGCGTGCGGCGCTGTGGCTCCCCGGTCAGAAGCCCGGAGTGTATACGATGAAGGAGGTGTTGGGGTTGTAGGTATGGAACCGAGGTGAAGCGCCGACGCAGTGGTACGGTTTCGTGAGGCTGTGTCTCATAAAAGGGTGCAATCTGACTTGATGACGTATCCAATCGCCTTGATGACTTGTTGAAGAGCGACCTCATCCAATACCCCCATTGGACCGGAGATCAAGTCGAGCTGCGTTTGGTCAATAGAGAGGATGTTTTCGCATTGCGCGACACAGTCAATAGTAAATCCGAAATCCCCGGCGTGAAACGCCACGCAGTTCGACAGTTTTTGGCGTACGGCGAAACGTGCGGATGTACAGACAACGGCCAAAACGTAGCGCCCCCTATTTAGCTCCTCTCGTGACACGATAATCACTGGGTGCGGACCTGCCAGGCCTAAGTCCGCCAGGTAGATCTCACCAGGTTGCGTCATGGGGCATCGTCCATGCGACCGGCCGCATTGCGGAGCGCCAGCGTGTGGATGGCTTGCTGGCGCTGTTCGTCTTCAAGCAGTTCTCGGATGGTTTCATAGTCTCTCTCCGGAACGAGGATATAGATGGTATGACTTCGTGGATCAACAATACGGGGTGGCGCACCTTCTTGAGTGTCGAGCGCTTGTTGCTGCTGTGGGGTCAGTTCGATATTCATAGCCGGCTTCCTTCCACCGAATCTTCACTCATCTGGAGAGGAAAAGGACAGTAGGAAGACAACACTCCAATCTTCTCTTTTCACTTCCCCTGAAACTTCGCCGGTCGCTTCTCCAGAAACGCGGCCACCGCTTCTTTATGATCCTGCGTCTTGTACAGGTACTCCAACCCAAACGTCTCGGTTTGCACGGCGGCATCAAAATCATTCTCCGCGCCTTGGTGGAGGGCACGTTTGGACACAGCGAGGGCCAACGGTGGCAACGATGAGATTTGCACGGCCATCTCATGCACGGTGGTCATCAAGGCTTCACCGGGCACCACCTGATTGACCAAGCCGATGTCGAGCGCTTCCTTGCCTTTGAGGATTTTCGCCGTGTAGGTGAGTTCCAATGCCTTGGCCAGACCGACAAGACGCGGCAGCATGAACGTTGAGCCTAACTCTGGCATCAAGCCCATGCGCGCGAAAATCGCGCCCATCGACGCCTCTTCGGCCATGATGCGGATGTCTTGTAATAACGTGAGCGTGAGACCGATGCCGACCGCGGGGCCGTTAATCGCGGCAATGGTGGGCTTGGCGCAATTGTACAGGGCGTAATGCAGCCCGCTACGTGAGTGCACGACTTCAGGGGCGCGTCGTGTTTCGCTCGCGCCGCGCTGATTGATGTCTTTCTGAAAGACCGCGCCAACGTCCGCGCCGGAGCAAAATCCGCGACCCGCGCCGGTCATAATGATGACCCGCACATCCTCGCGTTTGCCGAGCGTTTCGTAAGCGTGGGTCAGCTCGTTGCCCATTAGGGTGGTATAGGCGTTGAGTTTTTGTGGACGGTTGAGGGTAACTGTGGCGATGCCGTCTTGAACCGCGACTGTGATGTCTTGATATTCCATGGTGTGCCTGATTTGGCGTATGGCGTATGGCCTATGGCTCGTTCGCTACGCTCACTCTATGGCAGATGGCTCTGACGATAAGCCATAAAGCGAACAACGTGAGCGAGCCATAGGCCATAGAGCGGAGCGAGCTGTCTATCCGAGCAGTACGTCCTTGGCGTGGATGGTGTCGAGGTACTCACGAACAGCTTGGATTTTGCCGTTCTGGACTTCGATGAGGAAGTGATACTGGTTGTTATACACTTTGCCGTTGGCATGTTCGCCATACGATTCCGCTTCGACAGCCACGCGATCGCCTTCCGCCGTCAATGCCTTCGGCGTCAGCCGCAGTCCCTTGGGCATCGCCGCGCCAATACCTTTGAGCAGTTCCGTGAACTGCGCTTTGGTTTTCACCCCCGCCAGCGCGAAACTTTCCGGCCTGCCCATGACCGTCCATGTCGCGGTGTCGGCCATTTGTCCTAATGCGGCCTCGGCTTTCCCAGCGGTGAAATTCTCGAAGAAGCTCAATACGACCTTCTTATTCTCTTCTGCGCTCATACGGCACCTCCTAAAAATGTGTAGTGGATTTCTCCGCCTTATAGTGCAGTCCCCTAGTACTTGGCAAGGAACCTGGCGAGGGGCACCACCGGCGCGCTTCACTTGACAGCCTGGAATCGTTATATGAGACTCAAGCGGCCAGAATCCATACGCTAATGCTACATATAAGAAGGAGGACACTGCGTGCAGCAACGGACAATGCCACAAACGACCCGCACCTCGCATGAGGGCGTGATCGATGCCGATGGGCATATCAACGAACCTCACGATTTGTGGGAAAAGTATATCGACCCGCGCTTTCGCGACCGCGCGATTCATGTAGGACGTGATGCCGATGGGCGTGAACGGATGCAAGTTGGGGGAAAACCGTCGCGCTATCTCAATGCCGATCTCCTCGCGCGCGGACGCGGCATGGGGCTTTCGTTCGAGGATCGGGAGTCCCTCACGCGGATGCCTTATAAGGACAGCATGCCGTTCGGCGGGAGCGACCCCAAGGAGAGAGTTCAGCTCCTCGACTATGAAGGACTGCAAAAAGCCTTCATCTATCCGACCATTTCCCTGGAATGGGAAAGTGAAGTGACGGACCTTGAGTTGGCCGCGGCCTATTGCCGAGCCTACAATCGTTGGGTGGTCGATTTCTGCGCGGACTCCGCTGGGCGGCTGGTACCCATCGCGCATGTATCCTTGTCGGATGGACAGGCGGATGCCGAGGAACTCGAACGCGCGGTGAAAGCGGGCTGTAAGGGCGTTTTCCTCGCGCCGTATACGATCACGGACAAACCGCACGGTGACAAAATGTATGATCGTTTCTGGGCCGTCGCGCAGGATCACAACGTGCCCGTCGCGATTCATCCCGTCGCTGAGCCGCCCAATCGTCGCGTGTATCAACGGTTTCGCGAGATGTACAAATGGGGCGAATGGTGGGTCGATGTGCTCGGCGGGCAAGGGCCGCAACAGGCGTTTCTCGCGCTTTTCCAATACGGCCTGTTTGACCGCTTTCCCAAGGTGAAAGTGGTGATGCTTGAATCCGGCGCGGGCTGGATTGGGCACATGTTGGATCGCATGGATGCGGCGTGGACGACGCCCCTTGGTCGTTCCATCCCGCTGAAGGAGAAGCCCAGTTACTACTTCCAGCGCCAATGTTGGATTTCCGCGGACCCTGATGAACGCGCGCTGTCCTATCTTGTTGAGTTCCTGGGACCTGACAAATTTTTCTGGGCGACTGACTACCCGCACGATGACCACACGCTGGACTACATCAAGGCATTAGACACGCTGGTGGCTCCCATGTCGGACCGCGCCCGGCGTGGAATTCTTGGGGAGAACGTGGCCCGAGTGTACGGGGTGTAGGACGGAAAACGTAAACATGTAAAACGTAAAGGGGAGGGGCGGTTACGTTTTACGCTTTACGTTTTACCCCTACACCTTTCACCTCCCCCGTCCGAAGGAGTAAGTTCTTATGACTTCATTTTCACATCTGAATTACAACAACATTATTGACGCTGACGGCCATGTGCTCGAACCCCCCGATATTTGGGAGAAGTACATTGACCCGCAATTTCGTGACCGCGCCATTCGCGTGCGACCCGGAACCGAAGGCACGGAGTATCTGGAGATTGAAGGGCATCCGTCGAAGTTCTTTAACCTCAAGACGTTCACGCTACTGGGTGGGATGGGGCGCAGCCAGGACGAAATGCTGTCCGTCATGCGCGAGAAGAACTATCTTGATGCCGCGCCCTTTGGCTCCATGTTCGCCAAGGAGCGGGTCGAGTTACTGGATCGCGAAGGGATTCGGGCCTCGATTCTCTATCCGAGTATCGGCCTCACTTGGGAATGCGAGACGGAGGATTTACAACTCTCGCTCGCCTACGCGAGAGCCTATAATCGCTGGATCGCCGACTTTTGCCGCGATGACAAGGATCGGCTCATTCCGGTCGCGCATATCTCATTGGCCGATGGACAAGAGGCCGCCAAGGAATTGGAGCGCGCGGTGAAAGATGGGTGTCGGGGCGCGTTCGTGGCTCCGTTTACCGCGACCATGAAAGCGCATGCCCACGCCGATCACGACCCGTTCTGGGTCAAGGCGCAGGAGCTTGGCGTGCCCGTGGGTATCCACCCAATGGCCGAACATCCGAGCAAGCGTGTGTATCAGCGCTTCAAAGATATGAAATGGGCTGACTGGTATCACAACGTGTTGGGAGCGCAGGGGCCGCAACAGGCGTTTTTCGCGCTGTTTCAGTATGGGCTCTTCGACCGCTTCCCTCAGGTGAAGGTGATCTTGCTCGAATCCGGAGCTGGCTGGATCGGCGCGGCGCTTGATCGTATGGACACGACCTTCGAGACCGCGCTGGGGAAAAGTGTACCGCTCAAGGAGAAGCCGAGTTTCTATTTCAAGCGGCAATGCTGGATTTCCGGCGACCCGGACGAGAAGGCGCTGGCGCGGATCATTGAGCATGTGGGCGACGATAAATTTTTCTGGGCGACCGATTTTCCACACTTCGATCATCCGGGAAACTACCTCGAAGCCCTCAATAATCTGGTGTCGCCATTATCGGACAGAGCTCGCAAGAACCTGCTCGGCGACAGCGTGGCCAAGGTCTACGGACTCAATTAGGAAAGGGCTGTTAGCTTTTGGCTCTTGGCTTTTAGCTCGGAGGAAGGGGCGCAGCACGCTGCGCCCTTTTTGTTTGCGAACCATAGAAGGGAGAGGAAAACCATGCTCGAAACACTCGCATCTGGCTACGGCTTACTCGAAGGCCCGCGTATTGATGCCGCGGACAATCTATATTTTAGCGATGTCCCGAACGGTGGTGTGTACCGCCGCTCGCCCACAGGAGAGGTGACAACCGCAGTGCCACGTCGGCGTGGGGTTGGTGGCATTGCCCTCCATGCCGACGGCGGAGTGGTCGTCTCCGGCAAGAACATCTGTCACGTGAAAGACGGCCAGACTCGTATCTTGTTCCAACGTGACGACATTCCCGGCTTCAATGATATTTTTACCGACAGTACCGGGCGTGTGTACGCTGGTTCGTTACGGTCCGATCCCTTCAAGGAAGGCGCGCGGACACCGGGTGAGCTGTGGCGCATCGACAGCGCGGGCAATACGGTCATCATGTACGGAGAAGTTGGGCTGACTAACGGTATTGGCTTCTCGCCGGATGGAAAGACCATCTACCACGCGGACAGTGCTGGTCCGCACCTGATCGTGCACGATGTCCTGCCGGATGGCACGATGACGAATCGTCGAGCGATTGCCCAGATGTCCGGCGGGACGATTCCCGATGGCCTATGCGTTGATGAAGCGGGCTGTATATGGGTGGCGGTGTATGGTGGTCGGTGCGTCACGCGTTACACGCCGGAGGGGAAGTTGGACAGTAAGATTGACGTGCCCGCCAAAGCCGTGACGAGTGTTTGTTTCGGTGGGAAAGATCGCCGGGACCTCTATATCGTCACGGGGGACAACACTGAGGTCCCAGAACGCAAGGGCACGATCTTCCGCACGCGGGTGGAGACGGCAGGGGTGGCGGTTCCGCTGGCACGGGTCTAGGGCAGATAGCTTATGGCAAATGGCTTATGGCCCGCTCACTGCGTTCGCTCTAATGAAGTTCGACGTCCCAAATCGGTAATCGCAGGGATGCTGCTTCCAGGTTTCCTCTCCCGGATGGGAGAGGGTCAGGGTGAGGGGGATCAAAATGCGATTACCGATTTTGTTTGTCAAACTTCATTAGGAAGCGAGCTTACCCAGTAATGGTCACGGTAGAGACATCAAGAGTCCGCGAGTTTCCAAGGGTGCCGGTAATCTCGACGTCCTTGAACAAGTTCTCTTCAGTCCCCAACTGTTGCAGCATACGCTCTTCGCCCCGCATCCACAGGCGCGGGGGCCACACGACACGATGCCAGCGCGCTGAATTACTCACCCAATCCACCTTGAGGACCACACGACCCTGTCGCGAACTCAACTGGTACAGGTGAGACTCTCCGGGTTGGGCTTTACGGACTTCTTCCAAGCTACAAGCCGCACACAACACCTTCCCTTTAATCTGTACCATCATATTCCCCCCGACTCCAAATGCCCCTTCACCGTTAGCAATCTGTCCTCGTGCACCGGCAGCCATACCTGTCAAGAGAAGAGCAACGCCAATGCCTGTTTTGAGAGTTTTCTTTGTAATGTTCATGGTCAACCTCCTGTGAAGGACTGTTATCACGCTGCCTCTCGCTGGCTCTCAGCAAAAGAAACAGCCTCGCCAATAATGTCAGCCTTTTGCGACCAGTAGTAACGAATCGCTATCCAGGCAATCATTCCCGCCGACAGCCCGAGCAATCCGAGCAGCCCCAGCAAAAGGGGCGCGAACTCACTCGTGAAGTCCATGACGGTCGTCGTCAATCCAGCGTGCGGCATGATGTTCCACATTTTGATTTCTCCTTTTCGCCAAAGTCACATTGAAAAGAGCCTTTGCCTCCTAAGCGCAATCGGAGGCGCCCGCTCCAGAGCGTCAGGTGGATTCGTGGGCAATGTTCTTGGGCACATGATGATCCATCTCCTTTTCTTGCAACTGTCACGGCATTGTGGCAGAAGCATACTCAGGGATGGACGGGAAAGTCCTGTGGAAGTTCTGGGGTTCTTCTAGGGTTTCTCTGAGATCTCTCTGGGAGTGATATGGCCGACGCAACGCAATTTGTGTTTGGATCGTTTCGGATTGATACCGCTGACCGGCGCCTCTGGCATGGGCAGCAGGCAGTGAAGCTGAGCCCGCTGGCCTTTACCCTCCTGTCTCACCTCGTCAAGCATCCCGGGCGATTGGTCACAAAAGACGAACTGCTGCGGGCGCTCTCACGGAGCGAGTCGCCAGACGAGATCCTCTACGGTCTCATTAGAGAGGTTCGCAAGGCGCTCGGCGATGACCGACATGAGCCGCAATTTATCGAGAACGTGCCCTCGGAAGGCTACCGATTCATCGCTGCTGTCATCACTCAGGGTTCAGGTGCCGAGACCACCCCAGCCCCGAGCCCCCAGTCCCCAACCCCTTCCGCGATCTCCGATACTTGGCAGGTACCTACTGGTTTTGTTGGGCGGGCAGCGGAATTACAGCAACTACACAAATTGTTAGACAAGGCACTGACGGGAGAGCGTCAAATCGCCTTTCTCGCTGGCGAGCCGGGCGTTGGCAAAACCACCCTCGCGCGGGCCTTTCTCCAAGAGGTTGTGACTGGTAGCCTTGGTGCGGTTGGGCGCGGGCAATGTATTGAACACTACGGGGCCGGAGAAGCCTATCTGCCAATGCTCGAGGCGATCAGCAGACTGTGTCGAAGTCCAGGGGGAGCGTTTCTCCCCCACTGGTTGCGACAGCATGCCCCGACCTGGTTGATCCAATTGCCCTCTTTCTTAGAGCCGGCCGACTACGAAGCATTGCAGCGGCAATTGCAAGGGACCACACGCGACCGCATGCTCCGCGAATTACTGGAGGCGGTGGAGTTACTCACTCCCACGTACCCGCTTGTCCTCTTACTTGAGGATTTGCATTGGAGTGACTATTCAACGCTTGATCTGCTCTCCGCATTTGCTCGTCGCAGTGAGCCAGCCCGGCTGCTCGTCATCGGCACCTATCGTCCGGGAGAAATGTTGAGTAATGACCATCCCCTCTGTGGGGTTATGCGTGAACTACTAACCCACCGCCTCTGTACTGAATTCGCACTAGCATTGCTCAGTGAAACAGCGACGAGAGACTATCTCACTCTCCGCTTTCCGCGGCATACCTTTCCCGAGCAACTCGTCCACTCCCTGTATTTACGGACGGAAGGGAACCCGCTCTTCTTCACCAATATCCTGGAAGATTGGGTTGCCCGAGGAATTCTGGCCGAGGACGAATACGGATGGAAGGTACAAAAGGATGTCAGCACAATTATGGGGGAGACTCCTGAAAGCCTCCGTCATCTTGTAGCGCGGCAACGTGAGCAATTGCTCCCTGAAGAGAAACGCATTCTCGAAGCCGCAAGCGTGGCGGGGATGGAGTTTTCCACCGTCGCAGTCGCCGCTGCGTTGAGGGCGGATGTCGGGGAAGTGGAGGAGTGGTGTGCCGGGCTGGTCAACCGTCAGATGTTTCTTCGGGCGGCAGGAGTGAGTGCGTGGCCCGACGGTACGGTGGTGGAGCGCTACAGTTTTCGTCATGCCCTCTATCAGCAGTTATGGCATGAACGGGTTGGTATGGCTCGACGCCAACGCCTCCATCTCCGCATCGGCGAACAACTTGAGAGAGCCTATCTCGACCACACCAGCGAGATCGCGACAGAGCTCGCCCTCCACTTTGGAGAAGCACGGGATCACCTCCGTGCTATGCAGTACCATCAACAAGCGGGGGAAAATGCCATTCGCCGCTTTGCACATCAAGAGGTTGTGACCCATCTCACGAAGAGTTTGGAATTCCTCAATTCGCTTCCTGAAACTCCAGAACGCACCCGGCAAGAACTTGGCCTGCGAACAGCCCTAGGGGTAACGATGCAGGCGGTTCGGGGATACGGCAATCCTGTCGTGGCACAGGCGTATGCCCGAGCACGGGAGTTATCGCGGCAAGTCAAGGAGCCAGCGCAGCTCTTCCGGGTCCTCTTTGGACTTTTTCAATTCCATCTCACGCAAGCAGAGAATACGGTTGCCTATGAACTGACAGAGCAACTGCTCGGCCTGGCGCAAAGCGCTCGTGATCCTGGCCTTTTGGTTGAAGCGCATGGGACGATGGGGATTACGTTATTTTACCTGGGCGAGCTGACCGCGGCGCGAACACACCTTGAGCAGGGAAAAGCGCTCTACGACCGCGAACAGCATAGGAACCATGCCGTTGCCTACGGTCAGGATCCCTGGGTTGCCTGTCAAGGCTTTTGGGCTCAACTGGTGTGGCTCCTTGGCTATCCTGATCAAGCACGCAAAGGAATCTACGAAGCCTGGACCACCGCACAAGAATTAGCCCACCCCTTTAGTGAAGCCTTTGCCCTTACTGATGTTGCCCTCGTGCATCAGTTATGTAGAGAAACACGGCTTTGTCGTGAACGCGCCGAAGCCACCGTTGCTCTTGCTTGTCAGCATGGTTTTCCGTTCTGGGAATCTGGGGGAACCATCCTTCGAGGATGGGCACTCGCGGAGCAGGGACAATCCGAGGAAGGAATTGAGCTGATGCAGCGAGGTCTTGCCGCCAAACGGACAATGGGGGCAGAACTGACTCGACGATATTACACTGCCCTACTCGTCGATCAATTCGGGAAAAGCGGACGCCTGCCGGAGGCCTTCCTATTACTTGAGGAAACGTTGGCAACCATCCCGCGAACTGGAGAGCGGTGGTGGGAGGCCGAGATTTACCGGCTCAAGGGCGAACTCTTGCTGGCGCAGGAAGTTAAAAGTCAAAAGTCAAAGGGCAAAAGTCAAAAATCAGAGATTCCAAACCCTCAATCCCAAACCCTCAATCCCAAATCCCAAGAAGAGGCCGAAACATGTTTTCTCAAAGCCATTGAAATTGCCCAACGGCAGAGTGCCAAATCCCTAGAACTCCGGGCCGTGATGAGCTTGAGCCGGTTGCGACAGCGTCAAGGGAAGAAGGCCGAAGCGCGAAAGGTCCTTAGCAAAATCTATCATTGGTTCTCCGAAGGATTTGATACGCCGGATCTCCAGGAAGCCAAAGCTTTGCTGACCGCTCTCAGTTGAGGAGGGGAGGGGATTGCTACCTCCTCAACTGTTACAACGTCTTCAAGTATTCGATCAACTCTTTCCGCTGGTTAGGTTCCAGTTTCGTTCCGTAATTGTGACCTTTGTTTGAGTTCCCCTTCTCCGCCGTATCAAATTCGAAGAAGAACGGCTCTGTACATTCCTTGACGAAACCGACGTTCTCGGTATCGAACTCTCGGCTGCCAACGCAGAATTTTTTACTTCGACAATCTTTGCCTGGTTGCTGAGGCTCAGTGCATTCTGCCGGAAGCAGGAGTTCATTTAAATTAGGGACCGATCCGTTGTGTAAGTAAGGTGCCGTCGCCCAGATACCGTTGAGTGGGTCGGCTTTGTAACACGTGACACAGCTCTGTTTTTTTATTAATGTCCGATGCCCAGTATATTTACTTCTCGTGTACTCCCAGGTCTTTTCCTTCGCTTTCTCGTCATGGAGCTTGTCAGCGAGAATTACGCCACCAATCGCGGCAACAACGGCACCAGTAGGCTCGCCGTCCGGATTTTGTGACATGCTGTTCGTATGCTTTTGACAAGCGTCGCTATCCGCGATTTTCTCGCTTCCCTCCTTGTCGAGCCCAGCCCTCATAAACAGTCGAAATAATTTTTCGTCGCTTAATGAACCGTCTTGGAGATCTTTCTCCAACTTGGGATCCCGTAAAAAGTCGAAAAATCCTTTGTTGAAAACATCTTTTAGAGATCTCACCGACCCGGTTGTGTGACTGAGGATATTGCCCAGAGAGCCGGCAGCAAGCATTGCTTTGCGGCAAGCGAAATTCAGCACCATCGTTTCATCAGTTCCTACTTTTTTGTAGTCAGACATCCATATTGGAATCAATTTCCCCGGCGAGTTTTTTTCGTGAGCAGGGTGGCAGCCTACGCAGAAGTCGTTGTAGTGTTTTTTCCCTTCCCCTAATCTCGTCTCGTCAATTTCGGGAAAGAATTGAAGAGCGCGCCAGTCAGGCGACTGCAATGTCTCAATCACTTCTTCGATGCGATGCAAATTTCCGACTCTTACCGTCGATTGAGAGAAGTCGGACTGTATGAAAGAACTTACGCCGGGAACTTTTGCAGCAGTTTCTTCAATGACCTTTTCTCCCTTTTCCTTCACTGTATCCAAGAGGGAAATCTTTTTCTGCGTGAGGAGAGAGTGTCCTCCCGGAGGAGCAAGACTGAACACCCCTAAAGCTTCCCCAATGTTGCGTGCCATGGGAATCCCCACAGAGCCGTTCCACTGCACCCACTCCATCTGTGTCCGATACCACAGCGGAGGATAACTCACAGGTGCATTGGGCTCGCGCCTGTTTTCCGCAACGCCCAATCCCTTCATAACAATCTCATTGGTCAGCAAGCCGAACGCATCGACCCGGGCGAACCCATACTTCACGGCGGTTGCGTTCCGCGATCCCTCTCCTGAAGTCGTGAGGGCGTTGAGGTCGGTTGTGTAGGTTTGCATCTGCTTTCGCAGTCCATCTTTCTCTTTGTCGCTGGCTTCTTCCTCGAAGACTTTCCGAGCGAAACGATCAAATTTGCTTGAATCATGCCGCGGCGGTTTCTGAGTCTTGGTGAGAGCATCGGAGAGATGTTCCAGATAGCCCATAAAGTCAGCCATGGATGCCCCGCCGTCGATGCGAATGTGTTTGTCTTGGTAGTCGATCTGCGAGGTGTGACACGCTGCACAGGTCAGACCCACCCACACGTTTTCTTTTCCGTTGCACTCTTTATCGAGTGTGATATCTTCGTCGCACTCTTTCACAAAACCAACCGGAAGGTGGTCTTGCGCCTCAGGATCCACAACGAATCGATACCGATCGGTGACGGCATCCGAGAGCAGCTTCTCGGTGCTCTCGGGCTCCTCCAACGCCAGGAGCCACTGATAGGGGATAAGTCGTGACCCTTGTGTCGTGTGGTAAAACTTGTAGCGCTCCTCGTCTGACCATCCTTGCGTGGGACACGTCGAGTTCTTCGGGCAAGGCGACTTATCATCTGTCCAACTTGTTGCCGGCGATCCTAGCAAACTGATGAGTAAGAGCAGTTCGAGTACAATGAATGTCTGTCGCATATGTCCTCCTTCACGTATTCCTTCAGTTCCCCGGGGCCGTCCCTTTAGAAGAATCTCCGGATCACGTCTGATAGTTCTGGGGCGCGGAGATACCCGTAAATCTTGTGAGAGTTGGTTTTGCCGCTGGGACTCTTGTAGTCGTTTATGATCAAGTCGTCACGAACAGCCACTCCCCGATCATTTGCTTCATAGTCATCTTCCAAGTGAGTATCAAATGCGACCGGGTCACGCCGGTCGGCAAGCTTCGTCCATTGCCGAATAATGCTAGGGTTGTGGAGCGCCTGGTTCTCCTCATTCACCACGGGATTCTGGTACATCACATCTGCCCAATAAACGAGGCGGAAGTTGAGCATCGCGGGAGATACGTTGAAGTTCCGTTGGAGCCCCCCGGTGAGCGCTTTGACCCAATCCAGCTCATGTGGTGCTCGCGGGGGTTTATTCGCTAACCCGTGCACGCCGATGATGGTATACGACATAACAAGACCCTCCTTATTGAAATATCAGCACGGCGATCACGATGAACACCACGATCAGGAATACGAGCCCTAAGAGGTCACTCCAGTCTTTGTCTAAAAAAAGATCGACAATCCACCAAAACATATAGCGCTCCTCACCGCCCGTCCGCTTCGAGTCTCGCGGTCAGGGGAGTGTTCAACACGGGGTTGGATAAAATGGACGGGATTGATGTGTGTGGGCATGAAGTGTCTTCCTTTTTGTTTGGGATGATTGATGGCAACGTACCAGTGGGGAAAGTAAAAAGTCCTGAGAAAGTTCTGAGTTTTTTCTGAAATTTCTTTGAGGATAAGCAGGGAGACAATAAGAATCTCGGAGAGGCAATCTTCTTGTGACTACCCCTCCGTATGCTCAGCCGACTTCAAAATGTGTCCCAGAATGAGGAACACTTGTGCTCGGTGTTGAAGTTGGATTCTACCGTAGGCGTTGGCGGTACCAAAGATTGAAACCGATCAGTTGCGGCGCTGTAGGGAGACCACGCTGGTGCGCCGGGCGAGTTTGGGTTGCCAGTCTTCGCGAACCGCGTCCAATAGCTGAGCATCGTGTCAGAGAGTTGCTGTTGGCTAGCGGTAAATGGCGCTGGCGTCCCGCCGATGTTGAGGAGGTATTGGATCTCAGCGGCATGGTAAGAGCCAAGCGGAAAACTGGCTGGGATAAGGCCAAAATTGAGCGGTGCGTTTTCATCGTTGAACTCATAAGCGTAGGTCGGTACGTATTGCGAGAGCGACCGAGCGGCTTTACGCCCCGGGCATGAGAAAACAACATCAGTCCCCACGGCACCTAACGCCAGGGGGGCACTCACCACACCTGGAGGAGGAGGATAGTTGATCAGCGGGTACAGGAACAGAACGAACTGCACGAATGGATCGGCCAAGGGGAGTCCGATAAAGGCGGCAACCGCGGTCGGATAGCCCGCGTCGGTCAGCGGGGTTCCGACATAGTCGTAGCCCAACGCGACATACAATCTCCATTCGTCATGATTCGACCCGGACATCACCGGCACGCGATTGAACTGGCCGCCGGCCAAGGCCGCGCCCGGCGTTTGAGTAAGCACTGTCCCGTCTATGGCTGGGTAGACGATTCCAGGCTGTGCGATAACGAGCGCGGTCGCCGACGTGGTACGCAAGCACTGCGCGGTCTGATTGCCGCATCCGAGAGCTGTGGCAAATGCGGTACCGCCGATTTCCGCGACGGCCAAGGGCAAGGTTCTCTGTTGGTAGCTCTGAAAACTGTCGTAGGCTCCGCTTTGCGCGATCGCGCGATGGAACAGGCCGGCCGCGGTTGGCGAGGCAAGATGAGAATAGACACTGTACCCACCCGCGGACTCACCAAAAATCGTTACTCGCCTGGGGTCACCGCCAAAGGCGGCAATGTTCCGCCGTACCCACTTGAGGGCAAATTGCTGGTCCATGAGTCCGTAGTTGGCATTGAGATGACCTTCGGCATCCAATGCGGGGTGAGCAAGGAATCCCAATACACCGAGCCGATAATTGATGGTGACGACAATGACGCCGCCTTTTTTCACTAAAGGCGTGGGGTCGTAGAGACCGCCGCTCCCCTCCACGAGCGAGCCGCCATGAATCCACACCATCACCGGAAGACCGTGGTGCTTATGCTCGTTCTTCCTGAACCCGGGGGTATACACATTGAGGGACAGGCAATCCTCGTCACCAAATATGGTGCCGAAGAAATTCCGTTGGGGGCATGAATTGCCGAGTTGGGTGGCTTGGAACACGCCGTGCCAGCGGCCATACGGTTGCGGAGGGGTCCACCGCAACTCTTCCAGTGGTGGTGTGGCGTACGGGATACCGAGAAACTTGTTGATACTTGGGGATATGATGCCTTTCAGAGGACCACTTTCGGTCACAATCGCACGATTTGGAGTCCGTTCTTGTTCGTCGGCCTTGGCATTGCTCCCGACTCCCATCAGCAGCAGGGTCAAAGCAGTTCCAACGGTAAGACGAGATAGCGTCATAAGAGAATCTCCTTTTGTTGATTGGTCAAACTGTCCGACTCCAGGATGAGCAGTGGCTTGATTATCCGTAGGTGGAAACGGTCGCTGCCGGGGGGGCACGTGCTTTTGTGATGCCTTCCATACTTCTCCCTTCCTTTTCGTCACTCAACGCACGGGACCGTCTCTCATGTCCCGGAGCTGTCGTCGTTCTCTTCGTCAGCGTGAGTGTTTTCGTAAACTATAACTCATCTCCAGCAAAACTAACGACACGGCGAGCCCGACAACGGCGAGGAGGAGGATGCTGAGCAGCGCGAGTAAGTCAGGAGAGTTCATAATGGCCGACAGTAGTTCAGATGACAACAGAAAGTTGTACACCATGGTTTTCCTCCTTGATTTCCCTAAGATTATTCTGAGCGCTGAAACTGATCGGCGATCTCTCCGTGTGGCCATGCCTCCCCTATCCCAATAGAAGCGTAATAACGGAGTGAACGAAATGTTCATTGTCAATGAACAACGAACGACCGCACAGCGCGCGCTTCTCCGTGTCTTCTTTCGGAGAATGAGGGGTGAAGGGGAAGGAGATTAGTGCAGAAGATGCTAATGAAAGCCGAGCACTTGGGCATAGGCTCTTGTGTTCGTCATTCCGGGCAAGGCCGGAGGCTGTGCCCAGCGTCTGTTTCGGTGGGGAGGATCGCCGGGACCTCTATATCGTCACGGCGGACAACACCGAAGCCCCAGAACGCAAAGGCACGATCTTCCGCACACGCGTGGAGACGCCGGGGGTCGCTGCTTCGCTGGCACGAGTCTAACCGGCGGATGAAGAAGACAGTCGGCTAATGTCGTGTTCCCCTTTGTTTCCTCTTACAAAGTTTTGAGGTACTCAAGCAGCGCGCTTTTGTCGTCAGCAGGTAAATTGGTACCGAAAGAGTGGCCGCTGTTGCTGTTGCCGTTAAGTCGGGTGTCAAAGAGAAAGAATGGTCGTCCGTGTTCCTCGGCGACATCAGAGACGAATCCTCCTCTCTCCTCATCGTAGACATCATAGCCACGATAGAAGAATGTCGGGCGTCGCGCTGGAGGTTCGAGTAGGTCGGCAAGCGTGGGAACGGAGCCATTATGCAAATACGGGGCGCGTAGCCAGACCCCATTGAGCGACACAGCGACATACCCATCAGTTTTTTGAAAACCGAAAAACCGCCACTCATACCCCTCGGAAATCGCATTGTTGGCGTTGGCGGTTTGTAGTGTCCAGGCGTGGAGTCGAGCGGGATCGGTTCCTATTTCTTCGAGGGGAATGACTCTTCCGAGCCGTGTTTCTTCTCCGTCTTTCTTGGATGCGTGACACCTTGCGCAATGTTGAGTGAAGAGAATATTTCCTTGCGACACCAGTCGCGAGTCCAAGGGGAAGTAGTCGCGAAACTGGGGAGGCGAGCGGTGCTGTAAATAACTTTTGATCGGCATTAAGGCCGTTTCGTCTACATCACTGAGCTGCTCCTTAATCGTCCCCGTAGCCAACGCCTCACCACGTATTGCTTCGGTAAGAGAGTCAGTGTTGCCATCCCAGTGGCGTGCATGGTCTGGGTTTAACTGCCAGACGGCAGGCATATCGGCGATGCCACTGCTCTCATCTGGAGGGAAGTCGAGCAGGTCAAGCTTAATCAGGTTAATCGCGTCCAGACGACCAGGTCCCCATACTGGTGGTTTTTCAATCGCGGACCTGACTCCCTCTTCTTGTTCTTGTAGTTTGCACCGGGTGATCGGGATCAGCAGGCGGTATAAGAGCCGCTCTTTGAACGACAGCGTTGTCTTTTGTCCGATTGCACTAAGTATTGTGCCGGTAGAGAACGCTGGCGTGTTCGCACAGGCAAAGAGAAAATTCAAATACCCTTGGGCATTGAACTGGTGCGCGGGACCACCGGGGACAATGTGCCGCCGCGCATCGACCGCGGTCCGGAACGTTGCGGTGTGGCATAAGGCGCAGGTGATGCTGACTGTGGAGATATCGACGATGGGGAGTCGAATGAAGGGCAGATCAAAGCCAGGAAGGTCGAGAGACGAACAGAGGTGTTTTGAGGAAGGTTGAATAGTTCCCTTGACGAACCCTACCGGTAAATCATGCCCCTCTTCCCGCACGATGCCCAGAGATGCGTAGCCACCTGGCAGTTTTTCCGCGCACACCTGAGGGAGGACTTGCCAAATCCAGTAGGGAATTCCCTGCGCCGTTTCCGTCCCGATCGAGACGTACTTGAAATCCTCGTCAGTTACTTCCTGAGAGGAAGAACGGTCCTGTCCCTTTTGAGCGACAGACAGACAACTCACCACTCCTAGCGTAAGACCTAAGTAGAGCACCGCGATTCTGCCATTGGCGATTCCTTTGCGCATGTGGCCTCCTCTCTGTCACGGACGCTTTTCCCGTGCTAAATCAGACCACAAAAGATTGGCACAGAAGCGCACTCCCTGATACATCAAGAGTTGTGAGACGGTTGAAGCCAGCAGGGAGGAGCTTCTATGCCACGCACCACGATAATCGAGATC
>JANMSE010000349.1:0-2448 GCA_031389045.1 Deltaproteobacteria bacterium
GGACGACACGTTGGTGCAAGTCGTCGCGAGGGGCAGGTTCTCGACTGGTAACTGTAGGCATTGTTCTCCCGTGCTTTGTGCTTTAGGTTTCCTGTCCATGTCTCAGTGGGACCCACATCAATACCAACGCTTCAGTAACGAACGCTCGCGACCCTTCTTCGACTTGGTTGGGCGCATGCCGGATGATGACGTACACACCGTGGCTGATCTCGGCTGTGGGCCGGGCAATTTGACTAGGACTCTGGTTGAGCGCTGGCCAGAGGCGAGTGTGGTTGGCGTGGATAATTCAGCCGAGATGCTGGCGAGCGCGGCGAAGGTCGCGCCTCATCCGCGCATGTCTTTCGCTCTTGGTGATATTGCTACCTGGCACTCCGAGCAGCCACTCGACCACATCATTTCTAATGCCGCCTTGCAGTGGGTGCCGGATCATCCGCGCCTTATCCCACAGCTTGTGAGTCAGCTCGCGCCGCGCGGCGTGTTGGCCGTGCAAATGCCCTATAACTTCGCGGAACCGACCCACACGTTCCTGGAAGAGCTGCTCGGACAAGAACCGTGGGTGACTATCCTTGGACCACGTCAGCAGCAGTATTTTGTCCAAACTCCCGCCTGGTATGCCGACACGTTGCACGATCTTGGGTGTTCGGTGGACCTCTGGGAGACCGTCTATTACCACATCCTCACTGGTCCCAATGCCGTGCTGGAATGGGTGAAAGGGACGGCGCTACGGCCAACGTTGTCGCGCCTGAACGAAGAAGAGCAACAGGCATTTTTAACGGTCTATGGGGCAAAGTTGCGGGCCGCGTATCCTGAAGGGCCGCACGGCACCCTCTTTCCCTTTCGGCGGCTCTTCTTCGTGGCTCGGTGGCGGTAGGGGACCTCGCTGTCCCGTGCATTGTCTGGTCTCAGAAAAATCCTGACAACACCTTCCGCATTTTCCCGACAGCGAAATCGGGGGAATCCTGACTTTTCTTGCTGTCCCCGCGGATCACTTTGGGTTATATATCTCTCACCGCGGTAACAACAACTCTCCCCTGTGGGGACAAATGCGAAGGAGTAAAGAATATGAAAAAGTTTCTTGTCATGGCAATCTGTGGTCTGGTTGTAACAGGTACGACGCTAGAGGCATTCGCCGCCTCCGCGCGAGTGCGGTGTCGGATACAAAATGGCAACAGACTGCGGGTGCAGGTTGATGGGCAGAACGTTCTTGTTGGGAAATACTCCGCCACATTGACCAATTTGCGGAGCAATGCCACCGCCGCAACCGATCCCCGCAAGTTGCAGTCGCCGGTGATCGTGGCCCCCAGGCGGGTGGGGAACGTTGATCTGGATTTCGATAGTACCGCGCAAGCCAATGATAAGGATTCGCGGATCGCCGCGACGTTCGCGAGATCGGGCGATAGCATCAGTGCCGTCGTCAATAAAGTCGGCACGATCCTCGTCCCGGTGGCGTCAGCGACCACGACCTGCACGCAGTAATACGGACGAACAACCCGTGCCACGAGGAGTCTGTCCTTGTCTCTCGATACAGGCTCCTCTCCTCATTCGTATCGACACGTTATGAATCCCTTCTCTTCCCGGCGTTTTTTTGCTCTGACAATAAGCCTGGTCGTGTGGCTTGGACTGCTCTGCTGCTTTGCCCATGCCACTGAGACGACACCCCGTAGCGCTCCCACGCTCCGGGTGACGGCGGGACGCCTAACCGCGCACTTGCCAGGTGTCCCTTTATCCACGGCGTTGGGGCTTCTTGCTCGCCAAAGCCACGTGAAGCTGGTGTTGCGTGCTCCCGCCGAGGACCAGGTCTCGGTTTCTTTCACCGATCTTCCTCTTGAGGAAGGACTCGCCCGGCTCTTGCGTGGGAAGAGTTTCACGCTCATCTACGCTGCTCTCGCCACAAGCACGAGGGAGCGTGCGTCGAGCCGTTAGCCGGACAACGGTTTACCCAAGTCACCGAGCAGCGCACGAAACTCGACTGGGCACACTATATGAAAGCCCTGGTGGATGACCGGTATCCGGAGGCGGAAAGCCTCTGTCTGATTATGGACAATCTCAATACCCACACCAAATCCTCACTCTATGAGGCCTTTGAACCCCTGGAGGCCAAACGCATCGCCGATAAGCTGGATATCCACTATACCCCCAAGCATGGCAGTTGGTTGAACATGGCAGAAATTGAGCTGAGCCATCTCAGCCGTCAGTGCTTGGCCCAGAGAATCGCCGACAAAGACACCGTGCTCACCCAGGTCCACGCATGGACCCTGAGCCGTAACGCCAAGCACGCCAAAGCTAATTGGCAGTTCACCACTACGGATGCACGGGTGAAGCTGCGTAAACTCTATCCGATTGTTTCATCTTGACGTTGTACTAGGTCAATCGCATGCTCACGGAACAGCGCAAGCGCCGCGGTGCCGCTGGCGGCGGTCAGGACCTGGTGGCCCTCGCGTTCCAGCA
>JANMSE010000352.1:0-22716 GCA_031389045.1 Deltaproteobacteria bacterium
ACCTAGGTTCGATGGCTTGGCGGCTCTGCGTCTCGCGCGCGCGCGGCGCCCGGAGCTTCCGTTTATCTTCGTATCTGGCGCGATCGGCGAGGAACGGGCGATCGAGAGTCTTCAGCAAGGGGCGACCGATTACGTGCTCAAGCAGCGACTCGCGCGGCTCGGGCCAGCGATACGCCGGGCGCTCCAAGAGGCGGCGGAGCGGAACGCCCGACAGCAGGCGCAACTCGCGCTCCAGGAGAGTTTGCGGGAACTCCAGCGGGCGAATCGCGCGAAAGATGAATTCCTCGGCGTCATGTCCCATGAACTACGCACCCCGCTCAGCATCGTCATCGGCTACACCGACCTGCTGCTCGCGCAAAAACTCGGCCCGCTCGCGCGTGACCAGGAAACGGTACTGCGGACAGTCGCGCAGAACGCCAAGCAACTCATCAACGTGGTCGAGTCCATCTTCAACGCCACGCAGTTTCTCACTGGCCAATCGTTGATTGACGTCACCGTCGTGAACGTGACGGGCGTGATGACCGAGCTGGCAACTGAGATGCACGAAGCCTGGGAGAAGCCGGGAATCGACATGCGGTGGCACCTCGCCGCGGCGCTCCCGCTGCTCCACACCGACCGCGTAAAACTCAAAGTCATCCTCAAGAACGTCATCGGCAACGCGGTCAAATTCACCGAAGCGGGGACAGTCGCCATCGCCGCGAGTCCGCACGACAATGGCCTCCGAATCTCCGTCAGTGATACTGGGATGGGCATTCCCCCGGAGTTGCACCCCGTGATCTTCGAGATGTTCCGCCAGGGTGACGGGTCCATGACGCGGCGCTACGGTGGTGTGGGATTAGGGCTGTATATCGCTCAGTCGCTCATCAAACTGCTGGGGGGGAGCCTGACGATGGAAAGCGAACCCCACCGAGGCTCGACATTTGACGTATGGCTCCCACTCCACCACACCCCGACGAGCCACGCGGACGCCGCGTGAACACGGTGACGCCACAAGGTCAACCACGAACACAATGAAGGTAAAACTATGAGCCATCCCCGGCAAATGTTACTCGTTGAAGACAACCAAAACGATGTGGAACTGCTATTGGCGGTGCTAGAAGAATCCGCTCTCGTCAACAAGGTGGTTGTCGCACGCGACGGAGCCGAGGCCCTCGACTATCTGTTTCGGCGTGAGCAGTTCGCCACCCAGAGGGAGGAGCTGCCGTGTGTGGTGTTGCTCGATATTAAAATGCCCAAAGTCAGCGGGCTTGAAGTGCTCAAGCAAGTCCGGGCTGACGCACGGCTGCGCTGGCTGCCCGTGGTCATAATGAGCTCCTCTCACGCGGATCGCGATATTATCGAGAGTTATGAACTGGGGGCGAATGCCTACGTCGTCAAACCCGTCGATTTCGATGAGTACGTCGAGACCATCAAGGATATCGGCACGTTCTGGGGCCGACGCAATGAACCCCCCATTGGGCGTGGCGGAACCGGGGGGTGAATCCCCCCCGGCTCTCATCACCAGCATCGGACTGAGAACGGACTCGCTACTGCACCTTGAGTTCCGCTCGGCGGTTCATTGCCCGCCCTTCAGGATTATCTCGTCCATCCTTGGTGTTCGGTGAGATGGGCTCCTGCTCGCCTCGGCCCTCGGTGCTCAAGCGGCTGGACGCAATGCCCTTGGAAACGAGGTATTGTTTCACGGCTTGCGCGCGGCGTTCCGACAGCCGTTGATTGTACTCATCCGTTCCAATCGAATCGGTGTGACCAGCGATCCTGACGTTGATGTCCGGATTGTCTTTTAGGGTTTGCGCCGCTTCGTCCAGAATAGGGACAAACTCGGATTTGATATTCGACTTGTTGTAATCGAAGTTCACCCCCCGCAGGATGATGCGTTTGGGGGCGGGTGCGGGTGGGGGTGGGGGTGACGACGGCGCCGGGGCCTGCGCGGTCGGGGCCGGTGCTGATGAGGTCGACGCCTCCAGCTCGCTCGTCAAGAGGTAGCCAAGCGCACCACCAAGCAGGAGGCCGGCTGCCACGCCGATTCCCGCCGCCGCGCCGCGCTCGTCATCATCGCCATCGCCAATTTCACCACCCACGGCAGCCCCACCGGCTCCGAGCGCCACCGCGCCGAGAACCGCGCCAACAATTGTTCCGCGCCGCTTTGTCTCCGACATGGCGCAGCCCGACATTCCTATTAACGCCGCGACCCACAATACCCAAAATCCATGTCCTCTCCTTCGCATGTTCCTTCTCCTTTCATGCCGCCTGATCTGTTCCTTTTTCATTCTCACAGACGGGTTATGTTTTCCTTGCGAGCATCAATAACGTCTTCTCCCCCTGTTTCAATCCTTTCGCCTGCCCTGCTTTGTTTCATCACCTCCTTATCCTTGCAAATCAATCTTCTCGAAATGCTCCACGGTCGGAAACGGTTCATAGAAATGATGCAACAGCCGTTTCCACTCTTGATATTCCGGGGAGCCGCGAAAACCGATCGTGTGGTCCTCGAGTCGATGCCATTGCACGAGCAGCAGGTACTTATTGTTGACTTCCAGACAATGTTGCAGCTCGTGCGTGAGATACCCCGGCATGGAAGCGATGATACGGGAGGCGTGACGAATCGCCTCCTCGAACGCGGCTTCCTGGCCGCTCTTCACATTCAGCATCGCCACTTCAAGAATCACATCTTCTCCTCTTCACTCCGACCCTCGTTGCCCCGGCGTCACCGTCGTCAGTGCCAGCGCATGAATCGCGTGTTGCATCTCACTGGCCAGCGCCGCGTACACCATGCGATGCCGAGCCACGAGACTCTTCCCCTCGAACTGCGAGGAAACCACAGTGACCCGAAAGTGCCCACCACCAGAGGCGGCCCCGGCGTGCCCGGCATGAAGCGCACTTTCGTCTTCGACCGTCACTTCCCTGGCGTCGAGTGCGAGACGCAGTGTCGTGGCGATAGTCTCGGTCGTGGTCATTTTTTGTCCTGCGCGGACGGAAACGCCGGTGCCCGTCGTTCCTGAATGGCTTTGACGCCTTCTTTGATATCGGCGCCAAAAAAGCCCAACATCTCCAAGGCCAGCGAATAATCAAACGAGGTATGGGCCGCCGCGCGGAGCCATTGGTTCAACGATTGTTTGGTCCAACGAATGGCGGTCTGGGAACCGGTGGATAGCTTGCGCGCCACTTCCATGGCCTTGGGCATGAGCTGGTCCGGTGGGAGCACCATGCTGATGAGTCCAATCCGTTCTGCTTCTTTCGCATCAAGCATGTCGCATGTTAGCAGATAGTATTTGGCTTTGGCCATGCCCACGAGCAATGGCCAGATCACCGCCGCATGGTCCCCAGCCGCCACGCCTAACCGAGTGTGACCATCGGTGAACCGCGCATTCTCCGACGCGATGCTAATGTCCGCCAACAACGCCACGGCGAGTCCCGCCCCGACCGCGACGCCATTGATGGCCGAGATAATCGGTTTGTCGCAATTAATCATGTTATGCACGATGTCGTGGGCTTCTTTCATAATCTGCCCGACGACTTCGGCGTTCCCTTGCGCCTTCTCCACGACCTCGAAATCGCCACCCGCCGAAAAAGCTCGACCCGCGCCGGTAATCAAGGCGACCCGCACCTCGTCATCCTCGGCGATATCCAACCAGATTTTGCTCAATTCGTAATGTAACCGGAAGTTCGTCGAGTTCAACGACTCCGGGCGGTTGATCGTCAGGACCGCGATCCCGTCTTTCTTGTCGATCAGTAGATGTTGATAGGCACTATAGTCCATGTCGGCTCCCTCCTTCGGTGATAATTGCTCACAGCCGGTTCTAGCGCGTGCTTGTCAGAATGTCGATCTCTGGCTACACTCCGCCGCTATGTCTGAATCGTCTTCCTCGTCGGTGACCAGAGCGTGGGTGGGATTACACCTGGTGCTGATTGTTGTCATCCTCATCCTCTGCTTCATCGTCCACAGTTGGCTAGCCAGATTCGCCTTATTGCTGCTGTACCTAGTGCTTGTTCTTCCCTACGGCTTCTTCGTGGTGATGCCGCTCATGGTGAAAATTTTCCGCAAGCCGGCGAGTACACACTCCAAGCGGTAGCTTTAATGCAGAGACGCAGAGGAGCTGGGACCGTTTCCACTCTCCACTCGTTAATGCGCCTCCGCCCAGTTCCGCCCCGTGCCAATATCCACCCGCAACGGCACGCGCAGCGACATCACCCCTTCCATGACTTCACGAATAAGGGCTTTGACTCGTTCAAGCTCCGGCTCCGGCACCTCGAAGAGGAGTTCGTCGTGCACCTGCAAGAGCATGCGGGTCTGTAACTGTTCTTGCGTGAGTCGCCGATCAATGGCGACCATCGCCATTTTGATTAAGTCAGCCGCCGTCCCTTGAATGGGAGTGTTAATCGCGGCGCGCTCAGCAGCACTCGCCAGTTGTTGATTGAAACTGCGCAACTCCGGCACGTAGCGCCGCCGCCCCAACAGCGTGGTCACATACCCACGCTCACGTCCCTCGGCGACAATGCCATCCATATAGCTTTTGATGCGGCCATAGCGGGCGAAATACTGCGTGATGTAGGTCTGCGCGGTTTTGGTCGGAATGCCCAGGGAACGCGCCAGGCGGAGCGCGCCCATACCGTAGATAATGCCAAAGTTAATGGTCTTGGCTTGACGACGTTGATCCGCCGATACTGCTGGGATCGGCACCGCGAAGAGTTCCGCGGCGGTGCGCGCGTGGACATCTTGATTTTGCTGAAACGATTCCATCAGCACCGGGTCCTCGCTGAGATGGGCGAGCAACCGTAACTCAATTTGTGAGTAATCGGCGGACATTAGTATCTGCCCCGGTTCGGGCATGAACGCTTCCCGAATGCGCCTCCCCTCTTCGCTGCGGATGGGGATGTTTTGCAGATTCGGATTACTCGACGAGAGCCGCCCGGTCGCGGTCACCGTCTGATTAAATGAGGTATGCACGCGCCCGGTCTTCGCCTGCACGAGTTTAGGCAGCGCATCGACATACGTCGATTGCAACTTGGTGAAGCCCCGGTATTCGAGAATCTTGGCGGGTAGCGGATACTGTTCCGCTAATGCCTCCAGCACGGACGAGTCGGTGGACGAGCCCGTCGCGGTCTTCTTGCCGCGCGGTAAGCCCAGTTTGTCGAACAGAATGACTTGCAATTGTTTCGGCGACGCCAGGTTAAACTCTTCGCCAGCCGCCTCATAAATCTCTTTTTCCAGCCGACGACGATGTTCACCAAACTCCGTCGAGAGGGACGCGAGAAACTGGGTATCAATACGAATCCCCGTCAGTTCCATCTTGGCCAGCACGAGCGCGAGCGGCAATTCGATGTCAGTGAAGAGCGCCCCCATATCCTCGGCTTGCACACGCGGGAACAATTGGTGCGCGAGCCGAAGCGTGATGTCGGCATCTTCACCGGAATACCGAGTAGCATCGGCGACCGAGACCTCCGCGAAATTTTTCTTACCGCCCTCGGTCACCGACTCGTAAGTCACCATGCGATATTGCAGATGTTCCCACGCCAGATCATTCAGGTTGTGACGTTTGTTCGGGTCCAGCAAATAGGAAGCGATCATGGTATCGCCGCCAAAGTTGCGCGGCCACAACTGAGATTGCGCCAAGACCATCGCGTCATACTTGGTGTTCTGCCCGATCATGCTCAGCGTCGGGTCTTCGAGCAGCGAGCGGAGCGCGGTCAGGACCTCCGCGCGTGTCAGATGTGGGACAGCATCAAGGGTGTTGTGCCCGACTGGAATGTACCAGGCTTTGCGTTCTTCAATCGCCAGGGATACGCCCACCAGTTCCGCCTCAAGAGGATTGAGCGACGTGGTTTCCGTATCCAGACAAAAGGTCTTGGCGTGCCGTATCGCGCGGAGCACGTCGTCAAGGTGCGTCGCGGTGCGTACCGTTTCGTAGACACCCGTGTCAGGTGGTGCCTCAGTCGCAGCAGGGGCCAGAGACCCCATCGAAGCCTGGATATCCGCTAGTAACCGACGAAACTCAAATTCTTGAAACAACGCGGCCAATTGCTGTCTATCGGGCTCTTCAATCGCTAAATCCGCGAGGTCGGCATGAATTGGCACGTCACGATGTAACGTGGCCAAGGTTTTGGAGACCCGCGCGAGCTCGACGTTAGCGCGAATCTTCTCGCCGAGTTTACCAGGAATCTCGTCCGCGTGTTGCAAGAGATTTTCCAGATTGTGCCATTCGTGAATGAGCTTAATAGCCGTTTTCTCACCGACACCTGGAATCCCCGGAATGTTATCGGTGGCATCGCCCATCAAGCCCTGAACATCCACGACCCGCGCGGGTTCAACGCCGAACTTCGCGCGCACTTCCGCGATGCCAATCTGCTCGCCTTTCATGGTGTCGAGCATAGTCACGTGGTCGGACACCATCTGCATGAGGTCTTTATCACCGGAGACGATCACGACTTCAGCACCTTGCTTTTCCCAATGATCGGCCAAGGTGGCGATGATGTCGTCGGCCTCGTAGCCTTCGAGTTCGAGGACGGGGATACGGTAGGCGCGCACCACGTCTTTAATGCGGGAAATTTGCGGGCGCATGGTCTCCGGCATGGCCGAGCGGTTGGCTTTATAGGCCGTGTACAGATCATTGCGAAAGGTTTTCCCCTTGGCATCGAAGACCACGGCGAGGTGCTGAGGCTGTTGGTCCTGAAGCAAGCGCTGCAGCATATTGACGAAGCCGAAGATGGCATTCGTCGGAAAGCCTTGCGAGGTTTGTAGTTCACGGACGGCGTAGAAGGCGCGATAGATATAGGCCTGACCATCCACCAGATAAATACGGATTGGATTGGGAGTCGTCACCGCGCAACTGTGTCAGGCGCTTACGCATGCGTCAAGACGCGGGAAGAAGGAATCGGAGACAAGAAAAAGCCCTTGGTTGTCCAAGGGCCTTGTAGAGAGCGGGTGACCGGGGTCGAACCGGCGACCTTGTGCTTGGCAAGCACACGCTCTAGCCAACTGAGCTACACCCGCGTGTGCCGGAAGTTGTAACACAGACATTCAGGGTGTCAACCGCGAACCGAGTTTCTTGTCTTCTCGCTGCGTCTCCGCGTCTCTGCGTGAGGAAAAATCCGTTTATTCCAGCTTCCCAAAGCGCCGCTGATAGGCTTCCAGGAGTTGCTCCGCCTGTTCGGCCCGGTGACGTTCCTGTTCGGCCCGCTGCTGCTCTTGGTCGGCGCGTTGTTGCTCTTGGTCGGCAAGCTCCATCGGCGAGGGAACCACGTTTCCCTCTGGCGTGAGCCACCGTAACCGCTCGTTGCGCACGACGAGAAACAACCCAGTCGCGGGCGAGTAGATGCGACCCTGTGCATCTGACGGGATTTCTTGATAGCGGGCGCCGTGCAGATGATAGCCCACAACCTCGTGCGAAAAGGGATCGTAGAGATAGTATTCTTCAGTACGAAAGACCCGCTCGTAGAGGGTTTTTTTCTCCCCTTTATCCACGTTCCGCGTGGAATCGGACAACAGTTCGATAATCACATCGGGAAAGCGCATCTCTTCTTGCCACACGACCCAACTCTTCCGTTCGCGATCCTCGACATCGAGCACCAAGAAAAAATCTGGCCCGCGAAACCGCCGGCGATTGCGCAAGTCATAATGGATGAACATGTTGCCACCCACGTAATAATCGGTGCGGTGCGACCAATACCGCTTCAGGGAATCGATCAATAACGACATCTGCTCTCGATGGCGCGCGGTTTCCATGGGTTCTCCGTCATCACATGGCAAGTCCTTTTCGGTTGGCAGAGCAGCCATGCTCTCCAATACTTCGGGTTCGATAGTTGGCTCAACGGGTGACAAGGTGTCGGATAGGTTCATAGCGTGCTCCTGATGCAAGGACGGCGGCGAGCTGAGACAATTTACCCCGGCTCAGGGGGAAAGCAAGGCTCTGCGCAGACATCCACGCATGCACATTCTCCTCATGCTTCGCTTCGTCCTCCATGGAACACCCCGTATGAACGCTTCTGGTAGGCAGGGTGATCATGTCGTGAGAGCCCGATTTAGCGGGATGTCAACTTTTCTTGCCGATCTTTTTTGTTTGATTGACAGTTTTTGTTCGAGGGGCAGAAGTGAAGTATGCGTTGTGCGTCGTTTGTCCACTTGGCGGTCGCGGCATCCTCTTTGCTGCTATTCGTGGGAGCGCGTGTTGAAAACCAACTTGCACCAAAGAATCCACTTTGATAGGGAGGGCCACTCAAACACAGCAACCTACGTTCACCACCTCGGAGACAAAAGGGCGTCAAGCGTTGAGGTGAGCGTCGTACCATTTCCATACTTTTTGCCCTGGAAGGAGGAACCGATCATATAGAGACTCACTCACGAATGTCCTGCACAAGATCAACTCTGGTAACTAGTTATCCACTATCTAAAGTTGGCGACAAAACTGAAGAGGAACCCATGGAAAAGATCAACAATCCCGAGCAAAAAAGAACAGCACGAGTCGCTCCTTATAGCGGAGGAATTGCCTTCCACCTGCTGCGTTGCGCCTTTCTCGTTGGCGTTGTCCTCAGTGTGAGCGGATTGACGTTCAGTCAAATTGCTCACGGTCAGATTTTTACGATTCAGAACCGCCCGGCCGCCGACTTTGCGGCCTGGGCCGCGACCAGTGGTGTCCAGGTGCTCACCGGCGACTTCAACGGCGACGGCCGCACCGATACCGCTCTGGTGCGACAGACGGCAGGCTGGGCTTCCGTCCCCGTGGCGCTCTCGAATGCGACGGGCTTCACGATCCAGAACCGCCCCGCCGCCACCTTCGCGAGCTGGGCCGCGACCGCTGGTGTCCGAGTGCTCACTGGCGACTTCAACGGCGACGGCACGACCGACCTCGCCTTGGTGCGACAGACGGCGGGCTGGGCTTCCGTGCCCGTGGCACTATCGAGCACAACGGGCTTCACCATCCAGAACCGCCCTGCCGCCGACTTCGCGAGCTGGGCAGCGACAACCGGAGTCCGAGTGCTTACTGGCGACTTCAACGGTAACGGCACGACCGACCTCGCTTTGGTGCGACAGACGGCGGGCTGGGCTTCCGTACCCGTGGCGCTGTCGAATACAACAAGCTTCACGATCCAAAACCGCCCCTCCGCCACTTTCGCGAGCTGGGCAGCGACCAGCGGGGTCCGGGTGCTTACTGGTGACTTCAACGTAGACGGCACGACCGACCTCGCTTTGGTGCGACAGACCGCAGGCTGGGCTTCCGTGCCCGTGGCACTGTCGAATGCGACAAGCTTCTTTGAGATCCAGAACCGCCCTGCCGCGGACTTCGCGAGCTGGGCAGCGACGAGTGGCGTCTTGGTCACCACCGGTGACTTCAACGGCGATGGCGCGACCGATCTCGCCTTGGTGCGACAGACGGCAGGTTGGGCTTCCGTGCCCGTGGCGCTGTCGAGTAGACAGGCGACCGGACGGTTCCAGAACTTCATTATCCAGAACCGCCCCGTCGGAAGCTTTGCAAGTTGGGCGGCGACAATCGGCGTCCGGGTCCTGACTGGCGATTTCACTGGGGATGGGAAGACCGACCTCGCCTTGGTGCGACAGACGGCGGGCTGGGCTTCCGTGCCCGTGGCAGTAGCGTTCGACGCACCACTTATTCAGCATCTTCGTCAGGTGCGTAGGTTCACTACTTCTAGCTTGCCCCAAGAGGCGGCGGACAAAATTCTCACCGACGCGACCGTTGTGCTCCAGGCGTTTGATGGCCCTGATGTTGTCTCACGTGATGATGTCGCGTGCCCTGTCAATATGCTACGGAACGGACCCGTTTCCACGTTTGCGACAGGAGACGGCAGCATCGACAGCCAGGCCGAGTTCAACACGCTCATGGGGATAGCCGGCCACATTAAGGTCGTCAATCAAATCAACTGGTGTGGCGCGTTGATCCCCAATGTCATCGGATGTGCCCCGGTGCCCGGCAACTCCCTTGCCGTAGTGCGGTTCACTCGCCGTCTTGAAGGCATCCTGTGGGTACATGAGTTCGGACACAACAAGGGACTGGGGCACCGGGATGTTCCGAACGCTGTCATGAGACCATTTATTGGCATCACCCACCGTAGGATCACTGCGGGAGAGTGCAATGCCTACCTCACCCCATCCCCAGCCGTCGCGATCGGGGCAGAGATGATTCTTGACCAAGACGGGCATGAGAGCAACGCAACCCACATGGACGTCAAGGATTTTGTGCGCCGAGTCTTTATCCAGGGCGTGCCCTATAACAGTGCCAGCAAGTATAACGTGTCCGATGTTCCCGTACTCTTAGGAATGCTCCGTGATCCGGCCAATGAACAGCACTGGTCGAATATCGTCGTGACGTTAGGGATCATTGGAGACACGAGTGTCGTAGCGCCGCTCATCTCGTTCATTGAATCCGATGAAGGTGAGGATGCCCTGACCGATGAGCACTACAAAGCCAAAGCAAGTGCCGTGATGTCGTTGGGGTATGTCATCAATAAAACTGGTAATCCCCAGGCACTCACCTATTTGCGGGAAAGCTTAGATCCACAAGCCTGGACGAAGAGGGGCGTGGACGGACTCGCTTCTTTCCAAGCGAGCACCGCGGAGCGCAACACCGACTTGAGCAAGCACGCGCTTTTGGGCCTGGCATTATCCGGCCATCCAAAAGCAGCCGAAGCTTTGGGGGCTCTGCAACAACCCGCGCTCACGAAGAGCCAGCAGGCGTTCCAGGCGCAGATAGGTGATCTGGTCTCCGAGGCGTTGAAAGATCATCGGAAAATAGCCAGCCAGGGCCTTGCCGGATACTATGAAAATGCTCGCAAGTAGCCTTGCTGTCCCGTGAGATCAACGGAAGTGGAATGCATCGTAGGGTGGGTCCGCGACCTACCCTACGAAACTCCTGCTACTGACGCCCCCACCGCCTCACCGTATCTTCATCCCCCAGAAGAATCTCCGCCACGTCGAAATTTACCTCCACGCCCCCGACGCATCCGACTGATACCCTAACGCGCGATACGTCGCATCGACCAGACTTTGCCCACGATCCGTCAGCAAGGTGCCCGCGCCCATGCGATTCATCGTATAGCCAAAGGACATCCCTGCCTTTGGATCGGCAAACCCCAACGATCCACCCGCGCCGACATGCCCAAATGCCTCCTCGGACATGATGGCACTTTCCCGTGCGCCAGCGGGCGCGCGACGGTTGTCCATCGACTTCATATAGCCCAGGGCGAATCGTGAAGGCATGACGAGCACAGCGTCCCTGCCCGTTGCGGAAGCCACCACACCCATACGGGCCAGACTGTCGGGACTCACCAACGTGACACCATTGAGGGTTCCCCCGCAGGCGAGTGGAGCATACATCCCCGCCAAGCCGCGAGCGTTCGTGATCCCACCCGCGCCGCCGATCTCCGCCGCATGCGCCGCGCGCAAGTCATACTCAGGCTTTGCACCCATGTAGCCACCGGAATTCAAGATAGCCAGCGACGCCAATGACCCCGGTTTAATCATTTCCTTGTATAAGAGGCTGTTCGTATCTGGTGCCGCCGCGATCATCGGCGCGACTCGTGGCTCTTTGTCTTCCGGCAAGCCAATCCAGAAATCCAGCCCTAGTGGTTTGGCTACTTCGTCTCGAAAGAAAGTGCCCAGCGATTTGCCCGAAACCCGCCGCACCACTTCACCCACCAGCCACCCGATTGTGAGCGCATGATAGCCATTACGGGTACCGGGTTCCCAAAACGGCTCTTCTTTGGCCAACGCATTAACCATGAGGTCCCAGTTCGCGTAGGCCCCTTGAGGGAGTGGCGCGCGCACGGCGGGCAGCCCGGCTTGGTGATTCAACAGCATCTTCACCGGAATCTCGGCTTTGCCGGCTTGGCCAAATTCCGGCCAGTAGGTGGTAACGGGCGCATCCAGATCAAGTTTTCCGCGTGACGCCAGAATATGCGCGCATAAAGCCGTCGCCCCTTTGGTTGACGAAAAGACGAGGCTGATCGTTTCGGCTGTCCACGGCGTTTGGGTCTCAGGTCGAGCAAAGCCGCCCCACAAATCGACGACGGTCTGGCCCTGCACGGTGACACACACCGATGCTCCGACTTCGCCACGCTCACGGAAATTCCGCTCGAATTCTTGTCGTACCTGCTGAAATCGTGGATCGCATGAACCCTGTACTTCCATTGCTTGTCCCTCCTTTTGGGTTGCGCTACTCGCTGAATAGTTGTCCTCTCTCGTATGTCACGGAACCGCATCTGGAAAGAGGGGCAATCCGTGCTGTTATCGCCCTGCCCTTTTCACATTGTCATTGCTGTGGTGTCTTTCCGGGGAGACGGGAGACCGAAGACCGGGTAAGAAGTCCCCGGTCCCCAGACCTCGGTCCCCCGTCTCCGGTCCTCGGTCCTTTTTTGGCAAACCCATGGAACTCTTCATCGACCGCTTCGATTCAGCCCTTGGCACCATACTCTTAGTCTCAGACGGTGAGCGGCTTTGTGCGCTTGATTACGGCGACTACGAACGCCGCATGCTGAGGTTGCTGAAACGCCATTACGTGCATTTTCAGTTGCGTGCGATGCGTGATCCGCAAGGATTCAGCAGTCTGCTCACGGCCTATCTCGCGGGTGACCTTGGCTGTATCGACCGTATTCCCGTCAACACCGGCGGCACGGCTTTTCAACAGCAGGTGTGGGGGGCGTTACGCACGATCCCACCAGGCACGGTACTCACGTATGGTGAGTTGGCGGCACAGGTGGGGAAACCGACAGCAGCGCGCGCGGTCGGTATGACCAATGCGCTCAATCCCATCGCCATTGTTGTTCCCTGTCATCGGCTGGTGGGCGCTAATGGAGCGTTGACTGGCTATGCTGGTGGTCTGGAGCGTAAGCGCTGGCTGCTCCAGCACGAAGGGGTGATGCTCACCGGAGATCATATCCGAAGAGTGGCGGTGGGAGATTGGCCGAGCTGGAGAGCCAGTTATACTACGCCGTGAGGTGAAGCCCATGAATCGGACAGAAGTAATCGAAGGCACGTGGGAAGAACTGCGTGCTCGGGCAGAAGAATTTAAGGGATGCAAACTCCGGCTGATCGTTCTGCCCCTGGAAGCGGATACCAGTCAGACGATTTCCACGGAGGCGACACTACAAGCTGCCACCCGTCTGTTTGCCGAAGCCGATATGCTTGAAAGGAAGCCTGGAGAACCAAGCCACGATTCTTACGAAAATGCCTTCGGCAAGGTGCTGACCGAAAAATACCGCAAAATGGGGTTAGACGTATAACCTTAACCGATGCTGGTGTCCTGATTTCCCTCATAGATAGAGCGTGTCGCATAAATGAGGCTTGAAAATAAAGCACTTATGGATAACCGAGGGAGCCAATACGGCATTTTACCTTTGTTTTCCTTTAATGATGTCTTAATCTACTAATTGGTGACCCGTCTAACCCATTGAATTTACTTGGTTTTAATTCTGCGACACGCTCTAAATAGCCGAGATTCCAAGATCGGATCTGGCGTATCGCTTCAGTCCCACGTCAACGCCCAGACAGAGCACGATCCCAACGAGACTGACGATAAGAGCAGGTTTCAGGTTTTTCACGATGGTCTCACGCCGTCAGAATTTCCCGATCACGTGTTTACTAAAATCTTGCACGAACTCAGTAAACGCATCGGTCGCCGGCAGGAACGCGACTTGTTTGACACCCGCGGCTTCGAGCGCATGCAGTCGTTCGCGTAGCTCCTCCGGCGTGGCGGTCATGGTGGTGGCCCGCACAACCTCTGGTGTCACGAACCGCGCTTCTTCCGGCTGAAGATACAGGCCGTGGCCATCATGCAGTGTGAGGTAATAGCGTTCACCCAGCCGTTGTTTCTGTTGGTCGATATGGGCTTGATAGGCGGAGAAGGTTGGCCGAATGGCATCGGGCGCGGCGGTGGGATTCTGTACGCGCTCGTACAGCGCATGCAGCGCCAACGTCGCCCACGGACCGGCTTGGTTCTGCACACGTGGAGAGTCGTACCCTTCGCCCGGACGGAGCAAGCACGCCGTGGTCAACAAGGTCGTGTACAGACCGGCGGGGTCTTTCCCGACTTTCTCGGCCCCATGCCGCACCTGGCTCCACGTGGCGTTCCAGCCGTCAAGCGAATTGGTGCGTGAGGTAATGAAGCCATCCCCAATCTCACCAGCTAACGCCATCGCCTGTGGGGCATTGGCCGCGACATGGATCGGCACCGGGTCGCGGGTATTCATAAACCCTTGCTCCTGATGAAAGAAGCGAATGGCGCGTCGGTCTTCTTCCCGTTGACCAGGTCGATAGCTGACCTCCTCGCCACGGAGCAATCCACGAATAACCCGCACGTCCTCGCGTAGCACCCGAAGTGAACGTGGAGGCATACCCATCGCGCGCCAGGCACTGTTGCCCGCGCCGATGCCGAGAATCACCCGCCCCGGCGCGAGCTGATTCACTGTGGCAATCGAATTGGCGATGACCGGAGGAATCCGCGTCCCGACAATTGAAACGCCGGTGCAGAGTTTGACCCGCCGGGTCTGCTGCGCGATCAGCCCCAGACAGACATACGGGTCGCCCGCCATCATTTGCGTGTCACTAACCCAGACATGCGAGAAGCCGTGCTCTTCCGCGAGTCGCGCATCGCGCGCGCACTGCGCGGGTTTGGCCAAGACACAGACACCGAAATCCATACGTTCCTCCTTTCCGTTCTCCCGCCCCCGGTGCGGGTATAAGTGAAGCGAAGCCACCAAGGACCAACAAGCCCTTTATGCCGCGTGCAACCACTGGTGGCGGCCTCAATCGGTTTCGGCATGTTGTTAGCCGGGTGCGGATGAGTCTTTGGGAAGGACAATCTCACAGTGCCTTCGTATGGCGCCAAGAAGGTCTTGTTCGCTCCTGTTACAAGGTACGCAACGCTCCGCCCACTCCCGCCCCGGATGAAGCACATCCCAGGGCGACCGCTGCTGTCGATAGCGACCCTTACCGGGGTCATGATTGCCGAAGCCGTCAATCACGCGATTCCAGATTGGGGTGAACTTACTAATCAGCATGGCTTCACCGAGTGGAATCCAAATGTCATCGACCACGAGGTAGCGACACTGGAAATCCGCGAGGTTGAGATTCCGAGCTTGTTTGATGGATTCGGCATGCTCGCGCAGGCGATTGTAGAGGACTTGGCCTGGCGCGATATCCAAGCCAACTCCACCTTTCCGTGCGCCGGCGGGTACCGCTTTGCCGACGTACACCGGCATGGCGTCCCTGGTGTCCCGGTTTCTCTCGACAAGAGGGCGATACGCTTCGAAGTGCCCCACATAGTAGATCGCGTAAATGCCCGCACCCACAAAGGTGTCCCCTGGCGGAAGGGGAAGAACCGCTCGGTCCAAAAGGGCCTCGGCCACACTGACTCCAAGATTGCGCTTGTCGAGCGGATTGTAGGATGTTTCTACAATCATGCGAGTCTCGTCAAAACACTTTTGGCCACGACTTCGGCTAGTCGAACGGGAACGGCATTGCCCAGTTGCCGCATGGCCTCGCTCCAAGAGCCGCGGAAGAGGTAGTCATCGGGAAAGGTTTGCAGACGCGCGCTTTCTCGAATCGTGAAATAGCGCACCTCGCCAGAAGGAAACGCCAACATATTCTCGCCGCCGGGGACACCGTGATCTCCAGCCTTCAGCGCTTTCGCGGGTTCATCCGGTGGGCTCCCGGTGTGTCCCGCATACGCACGCGCGCCAGGGTTCAGCGTATGATTCGGCACGGTTTTGGAGGGCAACGCCGTCGGTTCTGGCAAGCCGAGCAAAGCGTCGCGAACCGTCAGCCACGGTTTTTCCGAAGGCGGAAACAAGCTCGACTTGAGGCCGTCAATGCGAGGAAGCAATCTGACGCTTGGACTCAGGCGCTGGCGAGTAGAGACCTTGTGCCGGTCCCAGTATTCGCCCGAAACGAATTGCGAGTACAGCAGCGCATCTTGGGAATGTGTCGGCGATGGGAATGCCCACGACTTGTGGAGGTCGGCGCGAAACCCAACAATGAAAACGCGGTAGCGCTTTTGTGGCGTGCCGTAGTCAGCCGCATTCAAACTCCGGAACACCACGTTGTAACGCAGTCCCTTCTGGGTTCCTCCGGTTTGATGGCGTTCCAATCGAGACAAATGCGACAACCATTCTTCGTCTGGCCGCTGTTGCACTTCCGGGAAACTGAGTTGCAAAATCACGTATTCGAAGAATTTGGCAAACGTAGGCCGCAGGAGTCCACGCACGTTTTCGATGAGAATCGCTTTCGGCCGCGTTTCTCTGACCGCGCGGACCGCTTCGGGAAAGAGGTTCCGCTTGTCGATGGGACCACGATGCTTGCCACCAATCGAGAAAGGTTGGCAGGGGGGACCGCCCGCGAGCAAATCGATTCCTTCGAGTCCGCGAAAATCAAACTTCCTCACGTCAATTTCGTGGAGGGGCCAAGTGCTCACTGGACTGAAGCCCCGGCGTTGATTCTCTCGGATCGTCTCGCACGCATCATGGTCCCATTCGAGAACGGCATGATGATGAAATCCGGCATTGGCGGTTCCCAGCGCAAGGCCGCCCGCGCCCGCGAAAAGCTCAATGGTTTTCATTGCAGAAACCTTTTAATCCTAGTTGTCAGGGTTTCCCGCTTTTTCACCTGACACTCCCAAATCACCATCACGCCCCACCCAAGCACTCGCAGCTTCTTAAGGTTTGTGACGTCGCGCGCGGCGTTGGCCTCAAGTTTGGGCCGCCAGAAATCCAACCGCGACTTCGGCAGCCGGGTATGTGGACAACCCTGGTGGCGATGCCAGTAGCAACCATGAACGAAAATGACTTTCCCACGGCTCGAAAACACGAGGTCGGGGCAGCCGGGCAAATTGGTCCGGTGCAAGCGGTATCTGTACCCCAACGAGTGGACAAGCCGCCGAACCGCAAGCTCCGGCTTTGTATCCTTTGACCGGACCCGACCCATACGTTCACTACGTTCAAGCGGAGAAAGCGTGTCCATCGCTGGTCCAGCGCGAAAGCAACAGAACGTTCGTCCGAGGCGCAGTGTAGCCAGAGGGAGGCCGAAAGCAAGCCCTGACTTCCGTGCCCTAACGCCTTGTATGAGTGTGGAGTTCCACCATGGGGGTGTAAGAAAAGAGAAGTGGTGCGCGAAACGCACCCTGCGGAACTCCGTGTCATCCTGAATCTTCATGGTTCGTGCCCACCCATCAATATGAATGGCTCTAACGGAGCGATCTCCCAAGTAGAGGGTTTCCGCAAGCTCGATGGGGAGCATTCTCGTTTTCTCAGTGTTTCTTCCAAACAGTTTGTTGGTGGAAGGTCTTGCTGTCTCTCAGTTCATGCCTTGCACCGGCGCGGTCAATCGGATAAGCGATCAGCCGTTAGCATGCAAAGGAGAGACACACGCGTGGCTGATTATCAAGATAAATTTGTAACGGTGAATGGCCTCCGACTGCATTATCTGGACTGGGGCACCGCGGGCAAACCGCCCTTCGTCCTTTTACACGGCGGCTCGGCCTACGCGCATTGGTGGGATTTGATTGCCCCGGCGCTGGCTGAAGACTTCCATGTCTACGCTCTGGACCAACGCGGACATGGGGATAGTCAGCATGCCGATCCCCCTGAGTATGCGTCACGGCACTATTTATCCGACTTGCGTGGGTTCATGCAGGCGTTGGGCTTACAAAAGCCGATTCTGCTGGGCCATTCGATGGGCGGACATAACTCGGTCATTTACGCCACGGAATACGCCCACGATTTGGCGGCGTTAATTCTGGTTGATACCGATGCCGCGTATCCTGAAGCGGCGGTGCAGTTTCTGCATAAGCTCGGTCAGAAACCCGCGAAGGTCTTCGACTCGTTCGCCGAGGCGGTGAGTCGCTTTCAACTATTGCCACGTGAAACACATCTGACTGGAGAACAATTCCGTGTCCTTGCCGCGCATGCGTTTCGGAAACGTGAGGATGGGAAATGGGTCTCCAAGCTGGATCGTAAGACCCTTTTTCGTGACCCGGTGAATGGCTTGCCGCTGCTTCCGCAAATTACCTGTCCGACGTTGATCGTTCGCGCGGAACACACGCCAGTCCTCACCCCGGCGAAAGTTCAGCGCCTGATGGACGGGCTCCCCAACGCTCGCTGGGTCGAGGTGAAAGACACCTATCATCATGTGATGTTGGATAATCCGAGTGGGCTGGTGAAAGTGGTGCGGGAGTTCTTGGAAAAGAGTGAAGAGTGAAGAGTGGAGGGGGAAGGCTCTGCCTTTACCGTTTCCCCCTTCCCCGTTTCCCCCTTTAGTCTTCCGTCACTGCTTCTTAAAGATCGTCTTGATCCGATCCTTCCACCCGCTCTCGGTCACACTCGGAAGCTGGGGCAATCGTGCTCGTACCTGTTGGATGTCCCACCCGGTGAGGGACGCCAGCGTTTGAGCCTCGCGCTCCTGCCGTTGGGTGAGTTGTTTGAGATACTCCTGCCCCGCCGGACAACTGATTTGCCCAGTCCACGGGTGGCGGATCACATACCGCCCCTGAAAATTGGTGCTGTCTTGTGTAACCTTAAACATCAAGTCTTCGGGAAAATGTTGCGCGTCGTAGCGCACGTGTAAGCGCGTGACGAACACCGGAGTGCCCGGAGCCATGGCGGGAGCCATCATACCGCGTTTGTTCATCGGTTGGGCGAGGTCCGTCAGCCACCATACACCCAGGCTTTCGAGTTCCTGCGTGGAGAGCGGATCGGCGGCGCACGGGTCACACCAACCCATGTTCCACGCATACTCGGTGAACACCGCTTGCTGGTTTTCCTTGGCGGTCGCGGCCTGAAACATGTCGGTGTAGAACTTGCGAAATTCGCCCTTGATATACGGAGGTACCTCCTGATCACTGGGCAGTTTGGGATTGCGATAGTTCGTGACTTCAACGCGGTGCTGCTTGGTCAGAAAATAGATCAATAAATCCTGCGGTCCATCGGCGTTAATCATGCCCAAGCGAATCGGCAGCATGAAGCGTGACGACTCAAACGCGAACTGCAACGGACGTAACGAGGTGTAGCCTGACCGCGCTCGTTCTTGCAGATTGACCTTGGCGACGAAGAACTTCATGTCGCTACGAATGTACGGAGCCAGCGCCTGCGACGCGCCACGCGGAATGTTGTAGCTATTCTCCCGAAGCCAGGTTTCGAGCCCAGAGGACTCGGTGGCCGAGAGAACGACAATGTCATACTCACCGACGGTGTACTCGGCTTCAATGGTGACGCCAAGCGATTTTGCTTCGTCTCGGCGCTTCTCCATCGGGGCTGCCGCGGGTGCTGCGACCTGACTCTCCATTCTCCCCATCACCATCACCTGACACGGATCAGGATCGTGATATTCCACCAGGCGGGGGGCCGAGTAGGCATCGAGATGCTCGACGACTTTTGGATCAATAACGCGCACCATCTCCTGCTCCAGCACGACAGGAACGGGCACGACGATGGCGAACTCCTTCGGGTCTCCGCGGTAATTGTTGACCATGGTGAGGACCGTTTGGTTTTCGTCGCGGGCCACCACGACTTGGGATGCGGAGTTGTACATCGTGGCATCAGCGCGCGAGACATAGAATCCACAGAACGCATGTCCAGGGACAGGCCGAAGCAACAATAGCCCCAGGGACAACAATGAGAGACGAGCAAACAATCGTTTCACGGCGAATTCCTCCTTCATCGAATAAGTTGTGAACTGCAAGTGTGGGTGAAGCCAATCAAGCAAAGGCACGAGCGGGGCCGAGAATAACAAGGCCCACAGGAATGTGTCTTTCCAATACCATTCCGACAGCAGCAGGCTGACAAGCGCGACGCTGGCGGCATGCACGATGCGCCCCCATCGTTGTTGTGGCGTCGTTTTGGGGTCGGTGATCATATAGAAGGTAAACAACCATAGCGCGCCATTCGAGAACCGGTGCGCGAACAGGTCAAGAAGATGCGGGTAGCCGTAGTAGCTCAGTCGGCCCAGTTCAAGAAGCGCGCTGCTCCCAAGAAATGTCAGCGCGCTATCCAGTCGCCCGGCGCGCAGCACGACAAGAATCCCCAGCCCCCCAAGCGCCAGTGGCATAGCCGCAAGATGTCCCCACTGGCCGGAAGACACCCACCCAGGCAACAAGAGGGTTCCGGTCAGCACCGCGAAGTTCGTCGGATTGAGCCAGTGTTGGCCACGGACACGAATCAGATATTTACTGGCGACGGCGAGCCCAATAACAACCGGATAGGTCCAGAAGGTCGTCGAGCGAAACAGCAGCAACACACTCAAGGCGCTGATGACCGCGCTCAACGGTCGTGCCGTGCGCGAGGTCCGTGCGAGCGCCGCGAAGCCGTATTCGCTCAGTACTCCGGTGGCGAGAGTAACGGCGATGATCGTCGCATCAAGCGGAAAGTCCAGCGCATGGACGCCAAACAACAGGACACTACCAAGGACCAGGGCCTGCCATAACCGTGCATCTTGCAATGTCATTGAGCACCTCGCTGTGCGTTGGGTGATGTGGGTGGAAGAGCCAACGCTCGTTCTATTGGGTATGTGGGATAGCGTTGCTTGAAGGCTTTGAGACTCGCCTCGGCTTCGCCCAGGTTGCCCGCTTGGCGCAGCTTTTTGATCTTGGCGATCCACTCTCGCGGTGACAAGGCATTAGACGACAATGCCTCTTTCTTTGCTTTTTCAGCTTTGCGCTTCGCTTGTGGTTCCGGTGCGCCCAGGGCAACAGCCTCAGAAGCACGAAGGGGTGACGCGACCTTGCTTTCTTTTTCAAGCCGCGCTGGGGCTTGCTCGCGTGACACGTCATCCTCTCCGACCCTTTGCCGGTCGGCTGGAGCGGACTGGGCCATGCCCAATACTGGAGGGGGAGCTTGGGGCGCTGCTGCTGTCATTTTTTCGAGCGATTCTCTGATTGGTGGTGTCGCAGCCGGAGCTTCCCGCGCCTGCGTGGGTTGCTCTTCTCGCCGATTGAGGACGGTTTCGTCTCGTGCATCCACACGAGCAGCACTGGACAACCGTGGAGCGACAGGTGCCGGCGCAACCGTGACTGGCGATTCCATTTGGTGTCGCAGGGATCGCGTAACTCCAATAGTCACAACCAACGCCGCCGCGAGCGAAAGCGGCACGGTCCATTTCCGCGACGCGAGGAAAAATACTCGTCGTGGTTTCTGGCGAGTGGCTTGACGCGTGGCATCAAGGATCGCGGCATCGAGACCTGGTGGGGGCATCTCCGTGGCTGTCTTTTGATAAAACCGCGAGAGATGTTCTTCCCCTGGGAGGAGATCGGTCGTGGGAGGATGCGGGCGTTTTTCGTCGTTCATACGACCCCCAATAGCCCGCGCCGCAGCCGATTGATGGCATAGCGAAGACGACTCTTGGCCGTTTCATGCTCCACTCCGGTTGTCGTGGCGATTTCTTCGATACTCATGCCCGCTTCTTCTCGGAGGAGGAAGGCTTCACGTTGCACTTCTGGTAAGGCGCGAATCAATTCCATCAGCCGTGTCACCAGGGTACGGGTATGGAGTTGGTTTTCTGGTGCTTCCATTTTACTCAGCGGGAGGTCTTCAACCGCTGGGCCAGCCCCATCGTCCCACGCCACGGGACCTCCCCGCTGGCGGCGATAGGAGTCGATGAGTCGGTTATGCGCCACGCGATAGAGGTACGTAGAAAATTTTGCCTGGACCACGTACTGCTCTCGCGAACGGACGATATTGAGCCACACATCTTGAAACAATTCCTCGGCGACCGTGGATAGTCCACAATGGCGCAGCAGGTAGCGATACAATGGCCCTTTATGGCGCTCATAGAGCAGCGCGAACGCCTCGGTATCGCCCTCGCGATACCGAAGCATCAGGGTTTCGTCCGGGACGGCATGACTCATCTCGGACGGTACTGTAGCAGGCTGAAGCCGAGCGGACACGGCCACGAGTTGCACTTCCTCCACCTGGGCCAACTGACTCTCGGCCCCTGGGTCTCATTTCCAACAGTGCTATGAACGCAGCCGCGCGGGTTTCGGGTTAAAGCGCGACCAGGAAAATCGAGACCTCCCGCGCTGCTCCCTTTGATGGCGCTTCCTTTCGGACAGCGGATTGCGTACCTTTAAGCTCAGGGTGAAACTGCCGACACTGAAGGTAGATGGCAGCTCGTCACCAAACTAAGGGGCAACTTTCTTTATGACTTGGACAACACCACTCTCGCGTCGTCTGAAATTTTTCTTGCGTCCGCTCTCGGGTATCGGAGGAGTGATCGCACTGCTCTGGCTTCTGCATCCAGCACCTCTTTTCGCGCAATCCCGTATCTATACGTGGACCGATGAGTATGGAGTCACGCATTTTTCCGATTCGGTTGTCTCGCCCGAAGTGATGAATAAAGCGAAATCGCTGTCGCCGTCCGCGAAATCCGCGGCCCAGTCCTTCAAGAACGAGGACATTCCACTGATGATCTTCCCGGATCGACCAGCGCAGCGATTTGTCCGCGCGGAGTTAGAAGGCGGACAAACCGTTCGTGATGTGTTGATGTTGGTTGATACGGGAGCGCAGATTTCTCTCGTCGACGAGGGATTAGCGAAAGATCTCGGCCTGGAACATGTACAAGATGCGCTCCTCCAAGGGGTCACCGGCGCAAGCCAGGGGTGGATCGGGCGACTCTCGTTGCTGCGGTTGGGGTCAGAAGAAATCCGCGATTTGCAGGTCATGGTCGGGCCGCGTCCGGGCATGATCCTCTTAGGGATGGATGTCCTGGAGCGACTCAAATTGTCGGTGGGG